>DATKRG010000289.1:0-14092 GCA_035532275.1 Streptosporangiaceae bacterium
TCATGCGAGCCTGCGCCGTCGACGAGGGGGACGACAGCGCGCTGCCCATCACCTTGGGGCACCTCGCGGCCCTCGAATGCTGGGCGGGTGAATACGACCTCGCCATCGCGCTGGCCAGGGAGGGACGGGAGCACGCCGAGCTGCTGCTTGGCAGCGTGCTCCGGCGGGCCGGCCGCCGGACTGACGCCCGCCGCGAGCTGGAGACCGCTCGCGCCATGTTCCACAGGCTCGGGACACCGATCCAGGAGCGGCAGGCGAGCACGGAACTGGACAGCATCGGCGGCCGGCGCCGGCTGGAGAACGAGCTCACCCCCGTAGAGCAGCGGATCGCCGGGCTGGTGGCAGCCGGCCAGACCAACCGGGAGGTCGCCGCCCAGATGTTCATGAGTGTCAGGACCGTTGAGAGCCATCTAGGCCGGACCTACCGCAAGCTCGGGATCCGATCGCGCACCGAGCTCGCCGCACGGCCACCGGTGTGATCCAGCCCGACCAAAGTTACGTAGTTCCCCCGACGCGGCGCCGGGCCCAGCGCTCGTAGCGTCCGGGTATGACCACACCGCGCCTCCGCGACCCGGACGGCCCCAGCCCGGTGTTCCTCGTGGAACGGTACCTACCGCCCACGGCAGCCGGGAATCTCGCGGCTTCGGTCTCTCGCGCGGCCCAGCTCTGCACGCTCTCCGCCGGGCCCGGCCCTGCCTCCGAGGTGCAGTACCTGCACTCCGCATACCTGCCCACCGAGGACACCTGCTTCTGCCTGTTCCGGGCGGCGACGGCTGACGCTGTCCGGGCACTGAACGACGAGGCAGGCTTCGCGCTCGACCGAATCACGGCCGCAGTCCTGCTCTACCCGACCAGCCCAGCACCTGACGAACCCCGGAAGGACCAGACCGACATGATGACACCCGCGGATCAATTCCCGACGGCGTCCGAATGACCGCCACGATGCCCGGCAGGCGACCCGGTCGCCGTGTCGCGTCGGCCCTCCTGGTCGCCGGGCTGACTGCCAGCGCCGTGACCGCCTTCGCCGCGTCACCGGCAAGCGCCGCCAGCGTCTGCGACCCCGGCACCGACGTCTGCGCCGTCCCGGGCACGGTGCAGACCCCACTCGGCCCGGTCACCGTCGCAGTCAGCGCAGGGAACGTCGTCACCGTGCAGCTCACCCCGACCGCCCCGAGCACCCTGGTCTTCGGGATCCCATTCGCCATCCCGCCTGGTCCGCCGGGGCTGCCCGGGTACGCGCGCACGAGCATCACGACCGTCGGCGGAGTGGTGAACATTGACACGTTCCTGACGCCGCCAGGGCCGCCGAGCCGGTTCGCTCTGCCGAACCTGGCGATCGTCTCCATCCACCCGCCCGGCCCGTGTCGTGCCCGCACCAACGGGACCACCGTGGTGTTCACTCCGATCATCCCACCGGGACCGCCCGCCTGACTTCCGCGGCTGGCGCCGCCGGGCGGCACCCACGAGGAGCCCCTCGCCGCTGGAAAGAAGATCCACAAGCGGATCATGAGAAGCACTGTCTTCCGGAGCACGGTGCTCTCCTGGCCATTGAGATGTCGCGCACGCGCAGAACACGATAATCGGATCGCGGCCGCCGACTACGGCCATGCGGCAGTCAGCTGTTCCGATCAGTGCTCGTTAGCCCTATCTCACCCACGTGAACGGCAT
Source organism: Streptosporangiaceae bacterium (assembly GCA_035532275.1). Taxonomy (GTDB): domain Bacteria; phylum Actinomycetota; class Actinomycetes; order Streptosporangiales; family Streptosporangiaceae; genus UBA9676. The sequence goes on from DATKRG010000289.1 coordinate 1,669, forward strand.
CGTGGCCAGCCGCCTTCAAATGAGCGCAGACCCCGAGACATTCTCATCCAGCAAGAACCTCATGCGGGCCGGGCAACGGGCAGGTGATACTCACGCACCGAGAAGGCGGCCAGCAGCCGGGGCACCGCCGGCCAGGCAGGCTAGCTCCGCTAGTTGCCTGCGGGAAGCGCGGCGTCGGCAGGAGCTGCCATCTGGTGCTGGGAAACCCGCTCGGGCACAAACAGGGTCACCTGTCCCCGCTCAGTCCCAGTGACGTCCGGGTGACAAATGATCTCGGATGTCTCGCCGATGCCCCTCTGGCGAGCCTCTGACCTGCTGATCTGGGGTGCCGCTGAGGGGACTTGAACCCCCTGACCCCCTCGATGCGAACGGTGGTGTGGCACGTTCATATGCGTGCCTGGCGTATGACAATCGCCTGGTCGCCGGGGACCTTCGGCACTTCGATGCCACGGGCGGCCGGGCCCATCGTGGTCTGTAGGGAACAGGTCGCCCGCTTCTGCAGGCGAATCCACCTGACGGGAGCCCTCTGATGAAAATCCTGATTGTTGTCATCGTCGTCGTTGTGCTGCTGCTCCTGATCGCGCTTTCGGTGCGGATCATCAAGCAGTATGAGCGGGGGGTGCTGTTCCGGCTGGGCCGGCTGCGCGGCTCGCGGGCACCGGGGCTCCGGCTGATCATCCCGTTCGTCGATGTCCTGCACCGGGTGTCGCTGCGGATCGTCACGATGCCGATCCAGTCGCAGGGCATCATCACCAAGGACAACGTGAGCGTGGATGTGTCAGCGGTCGCCTACTTCCGGGTGGTCGATGCGGTGAAATCGGTCGTGGCGATCGAGAACGTCGGCGCCGCGATCCAGCAGATCGCCCAGACCACGCTGCGCAAGGTCGTCGGCCAGCACAGCCTGGACCAGACCCTGTCGGAGACCGACACGATCAACATGGACATCCGCAAGATCCTCGACGCCACCACCATGGACTGGGGTGTGGAAGTGACCCTGGTGGAGCTCAAGGACATCATGCTGCCCGACAGCATGAAGCGCGCCATGGCCCGCCAGGCCGAGGCCGAGCGGGAGAAGCGGGCGAAGATCATCAACGCTGAGGGAGAGTCCCTGGCTGCCGCCGCGCTCGGGGATGCCTCCGACACCATGATGGCCCACCCCCTCGCGTTGCAGCTGCGCAACCTGCAGAGCCTGGTCGAGATCGGCGTCGACAAGAACACCACCGTCGTGTTCCCCGCCCCGCTGATGAGCACCATTGAAGAACTCGGCGCTTTCCTCGCCCGCGAGAAGGCCGCCGCCCTGGGCCGCGAGAACGCCTCCGCCCCTTCGCCGCCTAACGGCGGCAAGCCTGCGCCGGTGGAGGCCGTCAACGGAGCACCGGAATCCCGGTAGTCCCTGTGCCCCGCGCAGCGGCCCGCCGCAATGCGGCACCGGCCCGCGCCCGCGGCAGGGCCAGCTTGTGGTCCGCAGCCCTGCCGGCCAGCGGCCGCCAGCGGTCAGCATCTCCCGCAGGCTCGGGCCGATGGCCTCAGCGGCGAGGTCCTTTGGCCCCGCGCGCGGTGGGCACTAGGGCCCTGTCGAGAGGATCGGCGCCGTGTAACGCTCTTTGTATGAGGGCAAGGTTCCTGCACCGGAATGGCGTAGTCCCCAGGATGCCGGTGGACGATCCGGGTGGCTGGGCGAAGCCGCTTGCTCTTGCTGGGCGCGCTTGCTGCTGTCCGGCCAGGCCGGTGGTCACGGTGGTGATGCCGCCGACATCTGCTCGCAGGCACCCGGTTGACCTGCTGCTGTGCGGCCACCACTACCGCGTTTGCCGGGCCGCCCTGACGGCTGCAGGCGCCACCGTCTATGACGAGACGGGTGCGCTGATCAACACCGGCGGGGATGGGCATGAACTCGCCCGCCCCGGGCCCGCCGATGCCGCTCCGCGACGATGAGCCGCCGGCCTGCCCGGGCGTCATAGGTCTTCGGGCCCTGTGTCCCGCGGGGAGGCCGCAAGATGATGATCTTGTGGTGGGAACAAGGAGGAACGATGCGAGCAAATGTTGGCGACGAGCTGGTGGTCAGGGGACATCACGTAGGTGATGAGAACCGCGAAGCCGTGATCATCGAGGTGCATGGTGAGGAGGGCGCGCCACCCTATCTCGTCCGCTGGCGCGATGGCCACGAGAGCGTGTTCTTCCCCTCCTCCGACACGACGGTCGAGCACCATCCCAGTGGCAGGAAGCCAGGCAGCCGCACGCCATAGTGGGCGATAGCGATGTCGGCCCACACACCCATCTTGCCGGGCTCGATGGTGATGCGGTCAAGACCTCCTCAACATTCAGCGCTGCTGGATCGCAGCTATACCTGCCGCGTCCGGATGCGGTGGATGAGTGATGTCGACGATCCGCGATGGTCATGCCAATCATGAGTGGCCAGCAGCGGACCTGGGTGGCCAGCAGCGGGCAGGTCCATGCGGTCGCAGGCGCCACTCCCGCAGTCCTGCGTGAGGCGGCCAGCGTCCGGGCCCGGGTGTAACTTGGATCGCATGTCCGCCGAGCCGGTCCAGGTTGAGGACCCGAATGACCCTGAGGTTATTCTCCGCGACCTGCCCGAGCGGGAACGCGCCGAGTTCCTCCGCCAGTACCACGAGGCCGTAGACGCCGCGCATGATCCGGTCGGCTACCGGCAACTGCAGCGACTCCTGCACGCCTGGAGGCTGACGGTCATCGCGACCAGCCGAGCCGGCTACTACGAGGAACTCGCAGAAGTGCAGAACGGCAGGGCGCAGACGAGGCCAGCAGAGGAAGCCTTCCCGGACTGGCAGGAGCGGCTGGCGGCGGCGCGGACTCAGGCACGGTGACATACCGGGCCGAGTTAAGTGAGCAGGTCCTTGGGCAGCCAGGCGGCTTTCCGGCCAAGGCGTTTGATGCCCTGATCTCGACCATGGCCATGGTGATCGAATACCCGGACGATCCGATGCGCACGTTCCCGACGGGCGAACCGTATGTCCGGCGCGCCCAGTTCGGCACGGCAGGCCTGGTTACCTACGTGATCAATGACGCCCGCCGGACAGTCACACTGACCGACGTGACCTGGGCAGGCTAACCCGTTTCACCACTGCCGGCCTGTATCGCAGCGCTCAGGAGCTTCTGAACTGGCCAAACACCAGAATCAGCCGGTGGAGCTGAGGGGATTTGAACCCGTGGCCCCCTCGATGCGAACGAAGCGGTCACTGGTTCATATCGGTGGCATCCCCGTGCCGCCGGGTGGGGACTGCCCGCTGGGGGTGTCGCTGGGGCCGCGGCTGGTGAACCCGCCATCTGGATGCCGGAGAAGGTCCACGCCGGGGTTGGCTGTCAACGCCGCCTAGGCGCCTGCGGTGGCGGCCAGGCGCCTGGCAGCTCGTTGAGCCGGCGGGCATAGTCGGCAGGATCGGGCTGCCGGTGCTCTTGCATGACCCGGTAGAAGTCTTCGGCTATCAGCGCAGAGATCATGTGCATGATGTTGTGCCAGTCGTAGCCGAGGCCGATGAGCCGCTGAACCGTCTGCCACGTCGCGGGCGGGTCATCGGCCAGCAGCTGGTTCGCGACGACTTGGTGCATCGCTACGTGCAGCCTCGGGCTGAAAGGCTCGCCGTTGACGGTCACGTCTTCATGGCTGTTGAGCGCGTCTTCGAATTCTGCGTGCTGCGCCTCGATTAGGAACGTGAGTTCGTTCTCGTCGTTCGGATCCAGCAGTTCGAGGTCGAGTCCCTGGTAGGTGCCGTGCCCTGAGGGTGTCGCCCAAGATCGCCGGTCGGTGGGGTCCGGTTCGTCGAACCAGCAGTCCGTCGCCTCCTCGGCGCACAACGCGGATTCATCGCCGGGCGGTGGCACGAATCCGTGCGCTCCGCCCCGGCCGCCTACCGGGCGCCTGCTCGCCTGGCGTCGGCGACGCCCGGGCGGGCGCCCGCGGCTTCGCGGGCTCATCACACGATTGTCCCCGCGTCGCGCGGTCATGTCACCGGCAGGGCGCGATGTGATGGTCCGCAATCCTGTCTCGGCCTGTCTGCTCGGCCGGCGCGTTCGTGATCGCCGTCCTCGACGGTGGCCAGTCACAACGGGTCCGCAAAACGCAATGGCGGCCTGCCGGTTCACGCTCCGCGCGAAAGGGGTGACTACCTGCTGAACGTGCCGAGATCATCGCCCCGTGCAAGCCCCTTCCCGCCTTCCAGCTGGGAAGCGCCTGATGCTGCGGTCACGCGACCTCCAGGACTTCGCGTGGGCGCACCACGCGCAGCATGCAGGGAACCGACTTAAGTCGGCCTATCTCCCTATCTCCCCTCGGCCCGGCACAGATCAGGCCCCTGTGCGCGCAGCCCCATAGCGGCCTGATGCCGATAAAGCTGCGGGTGTCAGATGCGGGGCACAGTGACGGCTCGCTGCAGCGGCGGCTGACCGTGGAGACAGCTCGAAGGCCGGTCCAGTGAGCGTGAGACAGCTCCTGACATGGCAGGCGGCTTCCTTTGATCCACAGGCCATTGAGTCAGTGCGCTTGACCAGAACGGCAGGTGACGGACTGATAGTCTGCCTGGAACCGCTGACCCGGAAAGCCGCCGAACGCTGCAGTTCACCGAGGTGATTGCATGGACGCTGGCTCGCTTACCGTCGTAGGCACCGGGTTCGGCGGCGGCGGCCAGATCACGGCCGACGCCGCTAATGCCATCGCGTCATCGGAAAAGGTCCTGTACCTCGTTCCCGACGCTGACACCGACGAGTGGATCCGGGCGGCCAATCCCACATCGGAGTCGCTGGGCGACTTTTATCTCGGACGTGCCAGCCGCTTCGAGACGTACCTGGACATCACTGAGCACATCCTGTCGTTCGTGCGGCGTGGGCTTCGGGTCTGCGCGGTGTTCTACGGCCATCCGGGTGTGTTTGTGTTCCCGTCACACGAGGCGATCATCCGTGCTGGCGAGGAGGGTTTCACCGCGCGAATGCTTCCCGGGGTCTCCGCCGAGGATTGCCTCTTTTCGGACTTGGGCGTCGATCCCGGACGCCGCGGGTGTCGCACCTTCGATGCGACCGACTTTCTGGTCAGGCGGCGCCAGCCGGATGTCACCGTTCCCCTGATCTTGTGGCAGGTGGGAGCGGTGGGCCGCACCGACTATCCACGCGACGACAACCGGGCCAACCTCGCAATCCTGGCCGAGGTTCTTCTTATGCAGTACGGCGCTGGTCACGAAGTCGTGATCTACGAGGCTGCCTTCGGGCCGCGCCGCGACCCTGTCATCGAGTTCATCTGCTTGGAGCAGCTGGCGGAAGTCCCTATCCGGTTGATCTCTACCCTCTACGTTCCGCCTCGCGACGAACCTGTGATCGACGAGCAGATGGCCGCTCGCCTCGGCATGCCCGAGGACTTCTTTCCGAGACGGATAGATGCCGCATCGCGTTACCGCCCGTCTCGCCCGTACGCGCAACCGAAGCCCCGCCCCGTGCCTGGGAGATGAGTTCAGATGTACCTGCTGGAGCTGTTCCCGACTATCGTCGGGGTGTTCGAGTGCGACACATTCGATCGGGACGGTCCCGGGTGGCGGGCCTCGGTTGCGGAGGCGATGGCCGAACGCGAGAGCAAGCTGGGCACGCCGCAACATCAGACCGACGATCGCCTGCACGAGCGCGCGGAACTGGCAGGCATGATTGCGTTCTTCCAGCGGTGCGCCGCTGACTACATGGGCGTGCTGAGCTACAGGTCGACTCTGGAACTGCGGCTGCAGTGCTGCTGGGCCAGCACGCTGGTGCAAACCGACCGCTTCGAGATGCACCAGCATGCCAACAGCTTCCTCAGCGGCGCCTTTTACCTTGAGGTGAACGCGGCCGCGAAACCCATCCGGTTCAGGGATCCACGCCCGCAGGCCCGGACTCTGGACATCCCGGTTGATACGGAGCTGCGGATCAACCGGCGGTATTACGAGGTCGACGCGGGCAACGGTCAACTAGTGCTGTTTCCGTCCTGGCTGGAGCACAGGGTGCGGGCGAGCTATTCGGATGTTTCACGAACCAGCGTGAGTTTCAACATGACGTTGCACGGTGAGGTCGGCAGCCCGGAGGAGCTCACCCGCGCGACGCTGTGATCGGGGCAGGACACAGCGTGGTGACCGGCGGCACGGTTTGCGGATGGGCCAACCGGAGCATCCCGTATCCGATTCCGGCCAGGCCAGTCATGAGCCCCGGCGTGGCCACCGGCTTGTTGATCCCGCACCGCCATCCGCTGTGCTCGACTTCGTCCAGGATCTCGAGCGTCAGCCGCTCGACGGCGTCATTCCACGCCTGCTGGCCCAGGGCCTGACCGGCCTGCAGAAGGAAGTCGAGGTTTCCCAGATCGCCGTGGCACAGGCAGTGATTGTCGCCGAATCCCCAGGCCAGCGTGGCGTCGACAGCCCTCGCGACCTCCCAGCGGGCCGTCTGTGCGTCCGGGTTCGACAGCATGCTCAGCCGCGACAGCCCGATTCCGGCGGCCCCGTGGCACCAGGCCACCATCGGTGCGCGGGGTGGCTGACGGTCATCGCGGGGCCGCAGGTCGGCCCAGTGGCCCTGCTCGCTGTCGAAGAGGCTGCGTTCGTAGTCCAGGGCCGCCGCCGCGGCGTCGCGAAACCGGGTCTGGCCGGTCAAGCGGTGAAGTGCAAGCAGTGAGCCGGCGACGCCCGACGCTCCGTGGGACAACCCTGCCAGGGGAACGCTAAACAGCGTGCTGGGCCAGCCGATGCCGGGGGATGTGCGGCGCGCGGACCGCAGCAGATGATCACCGCAGGCAGTGGCGGCGGTGACCAGGTCGTCGGACGGGGAAACGGCGTGCAGCGCCAGAAGTCCTGCGACGCAGCCTGCGGCTCCACCCATCAGGTCGTGTGTGCTGTCGCGTTCGATGAGCGCCAGCACCGCATTGGTCATGTCACGCGCCTCGTCGAGCCACTGCGGCTGGTCCCATAGAAACGCCAGGTGGCTGTAGAGGTAGATCAGGCCGCCCCAGCCGTTGAACGCCCCGATGCCCAGTGTCTCCGCGGGCAGGGCTGCCACCTGGTTCCTGAGGTTGCGTGCCCCGGCCGCCGCCAATCGGCGATATCGCGGCTCACCGGTGACGGCGCCGAGGTGGACAAGGAAGAGCACGATCCCGGCCGTGCCGTCATACAGATCCGGGCCGACGGGGCTGACCGACCAGTCGTCCTCGCCGACGTGTCGTAGGCCGATCCAGCCGGCCTCGTCGCCGGATCGCAGCGCGAGGACCTCCAGCCGCTCGCCGATGCGGCACGCCTGCGCCATGAGCCTGGCCCGGGTGGTTCGCGCAGTGGTCGGTGACACCGAACACCGCACCTCGCGGGTCATGGTCGTCCGTCCTGGGTCGAGCGTGGCCAGCGAGGCCCGAATTAGCCAGGTCTGCCGATCTAGATCTGCCTCACTCATATCCAGGAGGCGACGACGGACCGGTGCATCAGTCGGTTCGGGCAGGAAGTCCGGGATGCTTCGACCGCTGCTAGATCCAATGGCGCGCGAGCCCACGCGGCTGTGAAACAGAGGCACGTCGCCGTTCCACAGGTCCCGGCATTCGTCGGCCACGACGCGGCGCAAGTGCGGGTTGTCGGGTACGTCGGCCCACAGCAGGTCGAACAACCGGTCGCGGTCGAGGGCGTCCCGCAGCACATCGGGGTGAAAGCTCTCCGAGAGCAAGCGTGTGTAGATCAGCGTGTGGCGCAACACGATACGGACTTCGTCGCCATGGAACCGCGCGATCGGGCCGTCGGTGCCGAGCAGCTCGTCGCGGTGTGCCAGCAGGGCCCGGTAGACCTTCGTGAATCCCTCGGCGACGGCGCCGACATCGATTCGCTCGGCGGGTTGACCGGCGACCGTCGGCCAGTGCGCCGACGGTCTGATCGGCAGCCGCCTGCGGACCAGCCGCATCTCGTCAGTTCCCACAGCGTCGGGACACAAGACCCCCAGTGGGCTCGGCGGGCACTGCGGCGCGCCCAGCCCGCTTCGATCCAGTTGCTGCTCGTCGTCGCCCCAACGCATCGGAGTCGGCAGGAGCCCGGTGCGCAGCACCGATGTTTCCCAGCCCTGCACGGCGACGCCGTGAACGCCATGGCGGTCTGCGGGCACCCGAGCATGAAACAGTGCCTCCACGTCCACCAGGACGGGGTGTTCCCCGGCGGCGATGACGTTCTCACAGTGAAAGTCGCTGCCGTTGAGCAGGTAAAGCAGCGCCAGGTAGCCACCTTGACGTTCGTAGAAGCGCCGCACACCATCGATGGACTCGCAGTCGGCGGGATGCACGAACTCCACCCAGCCATGCGTCCCACGGTCGAGGATCTTGACGGTCTTGAACGTCAGGCCGTCTGCCCGGGCACCGATCCAGCCGAACAGCTCCTGAAAATGCACATCGACTGCAAGTGACCGCGGCTTGTAGACCAGACGCAGCCCCGAGTCGAAGGTCGCGACGGCCACCGACCGACCGCCGCAGTGGCTGTCCCCAAGCTGCGCCTGGACTGCTGTCAGCCGGCCCACCGGCGCGTCGCAGTCCAGCCAGCCGCGTATCGCCGGCCAGTCACCGGCCAAATCGCGAAGAAAGGCCAGGCTGCTTGCCAGCCAGTGTTCGCCCCGGACAACCAGCTGGCGGGCGAGCACCGGATAGCGCGCCAGCAGCAACGCGGCCGCCCGGTTGTCGAGGCCATCGACGAAACCGCCGAAGCGCTCAGCAGGGCTGGTGCCAGCCAACTGCCCGCCCAGCCGCGCAAGATTCAGCTCCAGCAGCAGCGTGGGCGCCAGCATCCGCTTGAATGTCTCCAGCAGTTCGCCGAGGAACATCTGGTGCACGGTCTGCGCGTCATACGGTGCGTATGGGTCGCCGTCAGTCCGTCGGATCACGTTGTCGCGCAGCGCTTCGGCGAAATGGTCGATAAGTGGCGCCGCGCAGCGCAGGAACGGGAACAGAGCGTCCGTCGGGCTCGGCGAGAACCCGGCCAGGGCGGATCCCGAGGCCTGCTGCGGGCGCAGGTACACATCCACCAAGGTCCGCGCCCACGTCGGCGGTACTACGGCACTGCGCGGCATGTTGGCCACGTCGCCCACGACGGCCAGGAACTCTGCTTCGCTGATGTCGCAGGCCGCCAGCCGCTGAGCGAACAGCGGCCCGTCGCCGAACGGGAACTCCTCACGCCACCGGAGTGCACGCCCAAGTTCCGTCGGATCGCCGCGGGCCGGGTTGCGGGCGTGTGACCGCAACGCCGCCACGCGCTCGGTGAGCGGTTCGGCCAGACGCCAGTCTGTCTGAACCGCCTCGCCGCTCATCCTGGCCCCCGGTTGGTCTTGGTCAGGCGATGAGCACGCTTGTCAGGGTCGGGCAGTCGTCGCTGATGCCACACTGGCCGTTTGTATTTACAGGGCACACCAGGTCCCCGGTGCAGCAGCAGATCTCGCCAGCCACCGTCTCTGTCGAGAAAGCCCCGAAACCCGGTCCTGATGGGGAGAACCGGGCCGCCGCGGTCCGGACCGTGCCCTCAAGGTCGACCTCACCCGATGGGTGCGGCGGCATCATGTCTCTTTGCAGCGGGTACAACCGCGACCGATAGGCGGGGTCCTGCCAGGCGCGCGGCACATCGAGGCGCGAGAGGATTTCGCCCAGCGCCGCCGCCCACGCGGCCGCCGAGTGAACCACCGAGGCGAAGCGATCGTCGTCCCCGTCGTCGAAGGATGCGGCGCACACGCCGACGATCGTTGCCGCGCCGTGCCGGGCGGCCTGCTGCATGCTCGACATCTCGGGCTGCCGCAAGGGCTGGTCGAGCGCCAGGGTTTGCGAAATGCTCTCGCAGAGGTACCCCAATCGCGGGCTGAAGGCTCCCTCCGGCCATTCGCCGACGCGCCAATCGGTCATCCCGAAAGCCGCCGCCACACGCTCGGAGCTGACCACAGCCACAGCTTGCTTCAACATCGTGAAGTGCGTGTCGGCGACAGCGGATACGGCGGCGCCCTCCAACGGCTGCACCGTGGCGCGCAACAGGTCCGCGGACTCGGCGAACGCGCGCCGGGCTATCGGAACGGAATCTGAGGCCGACTGCACGTATCGAATCGCCGACAGCCGGATGGCTGCAAACGACTGGCACATTCGGGCGAAGAGCTTTGATGAGGCGAAAGACCGCTGGACAGCGTTCGGCCATTCCGGATGCTTTCCCACCAACAGCCGGAAGTTCGCCAGCAGAGCAGCCTCCTCGGCAGACGCCCGAGTGTGATGCTGGGGCCTGGTGACGAAGTCTCCCGCGACCTCGCGGGTCAGTTCGATGACCGGGTCGAGCGCCCGAGCGACATAGAGGTCGGCAAGCGGGTGGCTGGCGGGTGCTTCGGCCGACATAAAGCCTCCTTGGGTTGCCAGCACCACGGCACCCCGAAGGGTGAGGCGGCGCCAAGCGGCGTATACCAAAGTACACTCTGAACGGCAGGTCCCCCACGTTCTTTCGGGATGACCCCCGACGTAGCTATTCATCAGCCTAGGTAACCGACGGTGCCGCCGGGACGGGACAGCGCTGGCTGGGCTGCTGCGGTGTGGGGCTTCGTGAGCCGGATCAGCGTGTCGGCTTGATAACTTTCGGTCGGCTGCGCTGACGTGCGGCTATGTCCGGAACGCCGCAACCGCCCGCCTCTGAGGAGGTGACGCGGCTGCGTACGCCGATAGCGGAGCTAGGGGCGGTCAACGCGCGGCTGCGGGAGGTCCTAGCCATGACGAGCTGGCCGTGGCGGAGCTGGCGGCAGCGGGACGCGCGGATCGCGGCACTGACCGCGCAGGCGGAGAAACTGCGGCGGCGGGGGATTTGCGAAGTCGGTTTGCGTGAAACGCAACGGGCGAAGCTCTGGGCAGCGGGGTGAAGGTCGCTTGTTTCCGTGACAGCCGATGCCAGCCTGTCCTTTCAGCACCGTCAGTAAGCCGGCCAGGCAAGCACACGCAGCCTGCTGGAAGCCGCGAAGATAGCTATTGGTTCGGTGGCTCGCCTAGCATGCATACCGCTCGAGGCAATCAAGAGATCAGGCATCGCGTCATGGACCGACCTGCCCGTTTTAGGGGCTCCGCCGGGCAGCGGCTTGGCAGGCCCGCATATCGGCGATGTCTCAGCCGCATACACTACCGGGCCACCTATGGAGCTGGGCCACTTGTCAGCCGCTCGTAATCGGCAGGGAGAGTGCGGGTTGTGCTTCCGGCCCTGCTTGCGTGGTTTTGGCCTGGTATGGGCGTAGGGTCTGACCCACCGGCGGTGCCGGCCTGATCTGGCAGGAGAGCTTGCCCTCCACCCGGGGCGGCCCCTCCCTGATGAGGGCTAGCGGGTCGGCCGTCCGGCAGATTCGGGTCTGGTAGCCGCCGGCAGGTGAGCACTGCTCTTCCCCGGGCGCCTTCCGGGAGCCCTGAAGACAGATCGTGCCCTTGCCGGCTGGCCGGGAGAGTTGATCGCTGCTGGGATGCCGTGCCCGCCGGGGTCTGGCGTGAGCACTGATTCATTAGGTCGCTGATGGTTCTCCCGCAGGCTGCTGACCGTGACCTCTCACGAGGACAGGAGAAATCTTGCGGCTTTTTCGTGGGAGATGACTGGGCCGAGGCGCATCACGACGTCGAGCTGATGGACGCCACGGGCCGGCGGCTGGCCAAAGCCCGGCTGCCCGAGGGCGTGGCCGGGATCGCGCGGCTGCACGCGATGATCGGCGGGCAGCTCGGCGAGGACGCTGACGAGGACGACGCTGGGCAGGTCGAATGCAGTAGTCCTACGGTATCCCGTGAGCGTGAGCCAGTCTTACTGTCTGCTCACTACCCGAGAGCCGGGGCCGGAGCCGGCCCTGTCGCACCGGACGAGAGCGAGGCAGGAATGGCTGGAAAAGCAGTGATCAGTCTCAGCACGGGCCTGGAGGACCCGGAGAAGGTGACCGTGGCGTTCCTCGTCGCGGTCGGTGCCGCCGAATCCGGCCGGCCGACCCTGATGTTCCAGGCCAAGGAAGCCGTCCGGCTAGCGCTGGAGGGGACAGCTGCTGGCGTCGCCTGCGACGGCTGCCCTTCCCTGCCGGACCTGCTCGCCCGGTATGAGAAGGCAGGCGGCCGGTACATGGTGTGCCCGGTCTGCTTCAGCGCAAAGAAGCTCGACAAGGGCGGCCTGCTGCCCGGCGCTGAGCTGGCGGGCAGCGTCCAGCTATGGGAATGGATTGGCGACGACACAGCGACCACCTTCAGCTACTGACGTCGGGGTACCGGGTTGGCTTGCTGACCGGGGTCCTGGCGCGGCTTCCTTGCCGGGGTGCGCGGGCGGCCGGGTCTGGCTGGGGCAGTGCCTCAAGTTCGGCCAGCCGCCGCACGGCTTCGGCCCTGGTGCGGCACTGCAGCTTCAGCAGGCTGCCCTGCACGTGCATCTCGACGGTCCGCGGGCTGATGAACAGAGCTTCA
>DATKRG010000290.1:0-5321 GCA_035532275.1 Streptosporangiaceae bacterium
GTGTCCCTCATGAACCGCGCTGACTACCGCGCATTCCGGGGGGCTGAACGGCAACTTAGCGGCTATCCGCCAGCCGTCCGGGAGATCGTCAACGCCGCTGCGGGCACCGCCGCCACAGCCCACGTCGCCGCGCATCCCGGAACCGTCACCACAACCGGGGGAGCCGTGCCGGCAATAGTCCCGAACGTCCCTGATCGCCCAGCCTGATCGTTCGCGTGGCGAGGAGCCACTGACAGTCACCATCTGCCCTGGCCGGCCGGGTATGAGCTTTCCGTCAGGCGGTGGCCCGCAGGCGAGAGATGAAGCGCGCCCACTCGTTCCGGCTGATGATCAGGACGGGGCCATCAGGGTTCTTGGAGTCGCGGACGGCAACCACGCCGGGCAGGTTGCGGGCGACTTCCACGCAGTCACCGCCTCCGTTGCCGCTGTAGCTGGACTTGCGCCAGCACGGCTCTATCTGGTCTTCCACTGCTCTGCCGCCTCCAAGATGAGCATCCGGGATTCCTCGCGCGGGAGCGCATCCCCCCGGACAAGATCAAAGACTAATGTGGCGTGACGCACGAGCGACCTCCGCTCCTCGGTCACATCTTCGACGGCCTCCATGCGCAGCACGTCGGGCGCGTCATCACACGACGCCAGCGCGAACCCGCCGCTGAGGCCGGCGTTCGCCCCGCTAGCGGACGGGACTACCTGGACCTGGACGTTGGGCTGCTCGGCCATGCCGCCCAGGTGGCGGAGCTGGTCACCCATGATCGCGGGCGAACCGATCAGCCGGTGCAAGACGCTCTCGCCCAGGATGGTGACGACGTGCGGCGCGTCGGCGCGGTCGAATACCGACTGGCGCTCCAGCCGCACCGCGACCAGCTCATCAGCCTTCGCCTCGTCAGCCCCGGCCGCGACGAACAGCGCCCGCGCGTACTCCGCGGTCTGAAGCAGGCCGGGGACGATCAGCGGCTGCCAGATGCGCAGCGCGTGAGACCTGCCCTCAGCTTGCAGCCAGTCCTCGAACCAGGTCGGCACCGGGCCGTCCGCCCGCCTGGCCAGCACCGCCAGCCGCCCGAACAACTCGGCGTCCAGGCGGCACGCCGCGCACCACGCCGCCAGCACGTCACCGGTCGGGGGGCGCTCCCCGGTCTCGGCCTTGGCGACGACCGTCCGGTCGAACCCGAGCCTTGCCGCCAGGGCGTCCTGGCTGTTGAATCCGGCAGCCACCCGCGCGCGCCGCAGCTCGCCGCCAAGGAACGCGGCGGGGTTCGTCTCGGGATCGCGTCTGGCCATCGTGGCAGACCTCCGGGGCGGCCGTGGCGGATCGTGGCCTCTGTCCGTGCCACATAGCTTAATAGTGTCCGTGCCTGCGAAGTTGGCTGCATGGCAGGCATTGATACCGCTCTGCGCCGCACGAGCGTTCTCGAACTCGCCCCGCTGCCGGGCGCGGCCTCCTGCGCGCGGCTCCATGCCGTCCACGTCCTGCACGAATGGGGACTCCGCGCCCTGGCCGACGACACGGCCCTGATCGTCAGCGAGCTGATCACCAACGCCGCCGAGGCGTCCATCATGCTGCCCGAGCGTCCCCCGGTCACGTTACGCTTGCTGGCGGGTGAGACGTCGCTGGTGATCGAGGCGTGGGACAGCAGCCCCCTCGACATTGAGCCCCGGCAGGCCAGCCCGGAGGATGAGAGCGGGCGCGGGCTGGCCGTCGTCGCCGGCCTCAGCATGCGCTGGGGCTGCCAGCGCACCGGCTACCGGCAGAAGGTCGTCTGGGCCGAGCTTGCGCTCTGAACGCGCGTTCCCTTTGACGAACGCGCCCGTCCTCGGCGGAGCGGAAGGGGCGGCGGGGGCGTCGTCGACGAGGAGGTAGTCGCAGGAGACGCCGAAGGTTTCGGCGAGGCGGATGACGGTGTCGGCGCTGGGGGCGGTGCGGCCGGATTCGTAGCGGCTGACATGGGCGGGGGCGGCGCCGATGCGGGCGGCCAGGTCGGTCTGGGACCAGTCGTGCTCGGCGCGCAGCGCCTTGACGCGGTCGGCTAGGGCCATGATGACTCCTCCGGGCTCGTCCTGGCGGAGCCATTCTGCGTCCATCGGGGTCCTTCCCGCATGCGCGGATCCCCGATGCGGAGATTGAGCGGCTGAAGGCGGAGGTGCCGCTGGTGTCGCTGGCGGAGGCGGCCGGGGTGGAGTTGCGGCGGACGGGCGCGGACCTGACGGGGCGGTGCCCGTTCCACGACGACGATACGCCGTCGCTGGTGATCTCCCCGGATAAGAACCTGTGGCACTGCCTGGGTGCCTGCCAGGCGGGCGCGAGCGTGATCGACTGGGTGATGCGGGCGGAGGGGGTGTCGTTCCGGCACGCGGTGGAGCTGCTGCGCGACGGCCCGCCCGCGGTCCCGCCCGCCGGGGCGGGGCCGAAGCGGTCCACGGTCCGGCGGCTGGCCTCGCCGGTGGAGCGGGCGGCGGCCGATGGCGAGCTGCTGGGCCAGGTCATCGATTACTACCACCGGGTCCTGGAGGAGTCGCCGGACGCGCTGGGCTACCTGGCCCGCCGCAGGATCGATCACCCGGAGGTGATCGAGACGTTCCGGCTGGGGTTCGCTGACCGGACGCTGGGGCTGCGGCTGCCCGACAAGCGGCGGCGGGAGGGCGCGGAGGTCCGGGGGCGGCTGGAGGCGCTGGGGATCTTCCGCGCCAGCGGGCATGAGCATCTCGCCGGCTCCCTGGTCATCCCGGTCATGGGACGAGGCCGGGAACGTGGCGGAGGTCTACGGGCGGAAGGTCCGTGATGACCTGCGGGCGGGCACCCCGAAGCACTTGTGTCTGCCGGGGCCGCACCGGGGCGTGTGGAACCTTCAGGCCCTGGCCGCCAGCGATGAGGTCATCCTCACCGAGTCGCTGATCGACGCCTTGTCGTTCTGGTGCGCGGGGTTCCGGCACGTGACGGCGTGTTACGGGGCGGGCGGGTTCACCGCCGATCACGAGCGGGCGTTCGAGCAGCACGGGACGCGGCGGGTGCTGATCGCGTTCGACCGCGACGAGGCCGGGGACAAGGCGGCGAAGGCGCTCGCCGGCGCCCTGACCGCGAGCGGGATCGAGTGCTTCCGGATCGAGTTCCCCGCCGGGGCCGACGCCAACGACATCGCGGTCGCGTCGAAGAACCCGGCGGACGCGCTGGGCCGGGCGATCCGCTCGGCCGCGTGGATGGGCACGGGCCCCGGCCCGGCCCGCCGTAAGAACGCCCCGCTCCCGGAGCCGGAGCGGGAGCCCGTTCCTTTCCCAGCTGCTGTCCCGCCGCCGGCGGAGCCGGGGCAGCCGGCTCCTGTCCCAGTGGCTGTCCCCGAGCCGCCTGCCGTGGTGGATCCGGCCGTGGTGTCGCCCGCCCCGGCGGCTGTCGCCGAGCAGGATCCGGTGGTGGCCGGCGGGAGGCGTCGTGGCGGTTCGGGGACCGGCGGTGGCGGGTCCGGGGCCTGGACAAGGCGTCGAGCTTCGAGGCGCTGCGGGTCAACGTCATGGCGTCAGCCCCTGATGGCGCTGGCGGGACCCGGTTCCGCGTTGACACGGCGGATCTCTACTCGGCGCCGGCCCGGGCCGCGTTCATCGCGGCGGCGGCCGCAGAGCTGGGTGCCGAGCCTGAGGTGATCAAGAGGGACCTGGGGCGGGTGCTGCTGGCCTGCGAGCGGCTCGCCGACCAGGCCGTCACCGCCGCGCAGGCCCCGCGTCAGGCCTGGCGGGTGCGGGGCCGCGGGCCGCCGGCCCGTCAGGGCCGGAGGCGGCCCGCCAGCCCCGGGCACCCCGTCCTTGATACCTATAAGGCTCAACTCGGCAACTGACGCGTCCCCGGCCGCGCTGGCGGCTGCCGGACCGCGATGACACGCCGGCTGATTCTTCCGGCATCTCCTCCCGGGCCGCCCGTGAGCCAGTAAGGAAAGTTCTCACCGGGGGGCCTACCCTGGTGTCATGACGATGACCGTTCACCTGCACGGCAACCTGGCCGCCGCGCTGGAAGCCGAGGCTGCCCGCCGCGGCCAGAACCCCGAGCAGGTCGCCGCCGACCTGCTCGCCGAGCGGCTGCCCGCCGCCCCGTCCGGCGACCCGGTCGAGGCGTTCATCGGCGCCGCGGACTCCGGGGAAGCCGGGTGGGCCGGGCGTGACAGCCGCGAGCTGCGCGCCGAGGCCGCCGCCCGCCGCGCCAGCTGACCCCCGGCCAGGGGGCATCGTCGTGCTACTGGCCGACACCAACATCTGGCTGGCCGCCGCCGACCGGCGCTCGGACCGGCACGGCGAGTGCGCCGCCATCCTGCGTGAACACCGCGGCGAGCTGGCCGCCCCGGTCCCGGTGATCGCCGAAACCTCCTGGCTGATCCTGGACCGGCTCGGCACCGCCGCCCAGGCCGCCTTCCTGCGCCTGATCACCAGCGGCCAGATCACCCCGGTCGACCTGACCAGCGAAGACTGGCAGCGCTGCGCCAGCCTCGCCGAGCAGTACGCCAGCCTGCGGCTCGACCTCATCGACGCGTCCCTGATCGCCGTCGCCGAGCGGCTCGGCCACACCACCCTGGCCACCCTCAACCACCGCGACTTCACCGTCGTCCGCCCCCGCCACGCCGCCGCGTTCACCCTGCTGCCCTGACCACCCTGCTGGCGCCGCCCGCCCCGGCCAGGCCGCTGATTCTTCCGGCAACGCCGCCCGGGATCTTCCGGCCACGTCGGCCGGGCTGCCAGGCTCGGCGCATGCGTCTCGCCCGCGCCCGGCTGGCCTTCAGCCGCCATCCTGGCCGCCCTGACGGCCGTCCTGGTGGCCGTCCTGGCGGTCGTCCTGCCCGCCGGGATCGCGTCAGCGGCAAGCGGTCCCGCGGCTGAAACTCGCGTCTGGGCGCTCGCCTCCGCCGCCCCGGCCCGCACCGGGCCGACCACGATATTTCCGCAGGTCGTGTGCCACGAACGCTGAAGGAGGGTTCGATGTAGAGGCCACTGGATGCGGTGCTGTGCAGGAGATGGAGGTAGGTCCTCCGGGGTCGCCCTGCAGGGGGAGGCCTTGAACCACCGCAGGCTGCGTCGGTTTAGTGCCGTTCGTGGTTACTAAGGGCTCCGGGACAAGTCTGGGGGGAGCCTGCTGACTGCCCAGATGGCGTCTGGCATGTAGGCGGCGCGAGCCTGGCCTGGGCTCTTGCATGGAACGTGGGGTGCGCCGGGATAAACCGGCGGGAGGAAAGGGATGAGAACGCCCGACATCGAAGGAGTAGCGACCCGCGATGGCCCCGAGTCATGCGCTGGCACCTGTGAGGGTGCTGGTGAAGCGTTGACAGGGGTACGTGCAGGCCGGGCTATAG
>DATKRG010000291.1:0-24983 GCA_035532275.1 Streptosporangiaceae bacterium
TGGCTGGAGGCAGTTTGGCTGGAGGCGGCTTGGCCGGCAGCAGTCTGGATGGCAGCGCCTCGGCTGGCACCAGCCTGGGGGTTGGCGGCTCCGCCGGGCCGGGCAACGGCTTCGGCCCGGCCGGGGTGACCAGCACCCGCCCGATGGACCTGTCGCCGGCGCTGGGCCCGGCTACCGGGGCCGCCGGCACCCAGCCGCTGGATCTGCACCTCCGGGACGGCTTCCCCGAGCCGTGGCGCAACGCCCACGCCGACGTGCTCGCCAGCCTGCCGCCCTACGGCCGCCGCGCGGACGGCACACCAGCCCCGCCGCCGCCGCTACCCGGCCGGCGCCGCTCCCGGCTGCTGCGGACCGTGCTGATGCTCGCCGTCCTGGCCGGCGGGGGCACAGTCGGCGCATTCGCGCTGATGGGCCGGAACGCGCTGCCGCCCGCTGGCACACCGTCGCCGCGTCCCAATGGCACCACCGCCAGCGCCAGCCGATCGGCCTCAGCCAGCCCGTCGGCCTCGGCGTCAGCCGCCTCGTCGGCGCCCGCGCTGACGGTCCGCACATCCGGCTGGACCGTGGCCGCCCCCATCGACCAGGCTGCCGCCCAGGCCAGCAACGCGATCATCACCGGGATGTCCTGCCCCGGGCCGACGGTCTGCTACGCGGTGGACAGCGCCGGGAACGTCCTGTCCGCCGCCACCCCGTTCAGCATCCCGCAGGCGGCCTGGCGGGTCGTCGCCACCGACCCCAAGAACGGCCTGGTCGCCATCTCGTGCGCCACCCCGGCGTTCTGCGTCGCGGTGGACAAGGCCGGGGACGCGATCACCCTGAGCCAGGGCAGCTGGGGCAGCCCGGTGTACGTCGACTCCAGGTCCGGCACGTTCACGGCCGTGTCCTGCCCGGTCACGACGTTCTGCATCGCTGGCGACAGTGGCGGGAACGCGTTCGCCTACACGGCCGGGTCCACGGCGTGGCAGCCCTTCACCGTGGACACCAGCGGCGGCGGGCTGACCGGCGTGTCCTGCACCAGCTCCAGCAACTGCGTCGCGGTGGACACCGGCGGCGGCGCCTACACCTACAACGGCAGCACCTGGGGCACCGCCGACCCGGTCGACGTCGGCCATGTGTTCACCGCCGTGTCGTGCTCGAGCGCGGCGTTCTGCGCGGCAGCCGACGCCAACGGCAACGCCGCCGTCTTCGCCGGCGGCAAGTGGGCTGTCGGCCCGATGGGGACGACCGCTGCCGCGATCGCCTGCCCGGCCGACGGGACCTGCCTGGCGACCGATGGGTCCGGCGGCACGGTCAGCTACCTCAACGGCACCTGGTCGCCGGTGACCAAGATCGACGGCACCGCGATGATCAGCTCTCTGAGCTGCCCGGCCGTGACCAGCTGCGCCGCCGGTGACCGGGGTGATGACGTGCTCTACTACGCGCCCCCGGCGGCGGGCTGACAATCCCGCTTTGGCCGGAATTGCTCTTCCGCTGAATGGAAGCCGGTCTGGTGTCGTGCCGCTGGCCTGGTAAGACTCGTCTGCAACCGGTAGTGAGCCTTCCCAGGGGAGCGCATGTCGGCTTTCGTTCGCAATCAGTGGTATGTCGCCGCCTATGGCACGGAGCTCGGCCATGGGCTGCTCGGCCGCACCATCTGCGGTGAGCCGATCGTGCTGTACCGCACGGGTTACGGGCAGGTGACCGCGCTCGCGGACCGGTGTGTGCACCGGCGGTTCCCGCTCTCGGAGAGCAAGCTGGTCGGCGACACGATCGTGTGCGGCTATCACGGCTTCACCTACGGGCCGGACGGGCACTGTGTCGCGGTCCCCGGCCAGCAGCGGATCCCGCGCACGGCCAGGGTCGCCGCCTACCCGGCCGTCGAGCAGGACTCCCTGGTCTGGGTGTGGGTCGGCGATCCGGGCCGCGCCGACGTGAGCCTCGTCCCGCGTGCGCCCTGGCTGGCCGACCCGGGGTACACCACGGTGCGCGGCATGGAACCACTGGCCGCCCGGTACAGCCTGCTGGTGGACAACCTGATGGACCTGTCCCACGAGACCTACCTGCACGGCGGGTACATCGGCACGCCGGAGGTCGCCGACACCCCCATCCGGACCCAGATCGACGAGGACAACAGCGTCGTCCACGTGAGCCGCCACATGGACGACGCGCAATGCCCGCCGTTCTACGCCAAGTCCACCGGCATCACCGGCCGGATCGTCCGCTGGCAGGACATCGAGTACCACCCGCCGTGCCTGTACCTGCTGCACAGCCGGGTCGCGCCGACCGGCGTGCTGCCCCGGCCGGACGGGACCGACCCGGACGGTTTCCATGTCGAGGTGGTGTACGCGATCACGCCGTCCACGCCGGACTCCACCTACGACTTCTGGGCCGTGGCCCGTGACTTCGCCCGCGACGACGAGGGGGTCTCGCAGTACCTGGCGGACAGCAACCGGACCGTGGTGCTGCAGGACGTGGACGCGCTCAACCTGCTGGAGCAGGTGATCGCCGCCGAGCCAGAGGGCACCCAGGAACTCAGCATCAACATCGACACCGGCGGGCTCGCGGCCCGGCGCATGCTGGCCCGCATGGCAGGTGAGACCCCATGATCGGCCCAGCGGTCCTCGCGGCCGGGATGATCACCAGCCCGCCGCCGGAACTGGTGCCCCTGCCCGGCCGGGAGCTGGCCGGGCTGAAGGTCTACTGCGTGGACTGGGTGCCCGGCACTGACCGCCTGCGCGGCACCTGCCACTGCGGGGCGCAGGCCGAGGCCAGCGACCCGGCCCGCATGTGGGAGTGGCTGCTGGCCCACCCGGCGCATCCGTGACCGGCGCCGGCGCCGAACTGAACCTCGAGGTCGCCTGCCGGGAGGAGACGGCCGACGGCGTGGTCGTGCTGGGACTGCGTCACCCGGCTGGCGAGCCGCTTGCCGCCTGGGAGCCCGGCGCCCACATCGAGCTGTTGCTCGAACCCGGCCTGATCAGGCAGTTCTCGCTCTGCGGGGACCCGGCGGACCGCCTGATGTGGCGTATCGGCGTTCTGCGCGAAACGAGCGGACGGGGCGGGTCCCAGTACGTGCACGACAAGCTGGACCTGGGCTCGGCGGTGCGGGTGCGCGGCCCGCGCAACCACTTCCGGCTCGTGCCCGCACCCCGCTACCTGTTCATCGCCGGTGGCATCGGCATCACGCCGCTGCTGCCGATGCTGGCCGCAGCCGACGCCGCGGGCACCCCGTGGACGCTGGTCTACGGCGGCCGGACCAGGTCCTCGATGGCGTTCGCCGGTGAACTGCTGGCCCGTTACCCCGGCCGGGTCCAGCTCCGGCCGCAGGACGAGACCGGGCTGCTCGACCTCGACGCGCTGCTCGGGCAGCCGCGCACCGGCACGCTGGTCTACTGCTGCGGACCGGAGCCACTGCTGGCAGCGGCCGAGGCCAGATGCCCGGACTGGCCCGCCGGGGCGCTGCATGTGGAGCGGTTCGCGCCCCGCCCGGAGGATCCCGGGCTGGAGCGGACCGCCTTCGAGGTGGAGCTGGCCGCCTCCGGGCTGATACTCACCGTCGGCCCGGAGGCCTCCATCCTGGGCACCGTGGAGACGGCCGGGGTGCCGGTGCTGTCCTCCTGTACCGAGGGCACCTGCGGCACCTGTGAGACCGTCGTGCTCGCCGGGGCACCCGACCACCGCGACTGCGTGCTGACGCCGGCCGAGCGGGAAACGGCCGGTGTGATGATGATCTGTGTGTCCCGGTCGCTGACGCCCCGGCTGGTCCTTGACCTGTGACCACGCGGCAGGCGGTGGCCGGGCGGGCCGCGCGATAATTGGGCTGAAGCCCAGGGCGGGAGCCGGAAGGGACAGGAGCGGACCGGGATGGATGAGGCCGAAGACCCGCCGGCACGGTCGCTGGCAGGCAAGGCGCTCGACGTCCTCGCCGCGTTCGGCCCCGGGTTTCCCGAGCTGACCCTGTCCGGCATCAGCCGCCGGGCGGGGCTCCCGCTGACCACCACCCACCGCGTCGTCCGGGAGCTGACCGCCTGGGGCGCGCTGGAGCGGGACCCGGGCGGCGCGTACCACATCGGCCTGCGCTTGTGGGAGATCGGCTCGCTCGCGCCGAGAGGGCTGCAGCTGCGGGAAGCGGCGCTGCCCGCCATGGAAGACCTGTACGAGGCCACCCACGAGAACGTCCAGCTGGCGGTGCGGGAAGGGCTTGAAGTCGTGTTCGTCGAGCGCCTGGCCTCCCGGGCGGCGGTGCCGGTGCTGACCCGGGTCGGCGGCCGGTTCGCCCTGCACGCGACCGGGGTGGGCCTGGCGCTGCTGGCGTTCGCCCCGCCCGACGTCCAGGAGCAGGTGCTGGCCGGCCCGCTGGAGAGCTGGACGCAGCTGACGATCACCGACCCTGGCCACCTGCGCCGGGTGCTGGCCGACGTGCGGCGGCAGGATTACGCGGTCAGCGACCGCCAGGTCACCACGGATGCCCTGTCGGTCGCCGCCCCGGTGCGGGGCCCGGCCGACGAGGTGGTCGCCGCGCTGTCACTGGTCGTCCACAGCGACGGCGCTCACCCGTCCATCCTGGCCGCCCCCGTCCGGGCGGCCGCCCGCGGCATCTCCCGCGCCCTGGGCTCCCCAGCCGCCCGCCGCGTGTCCGCCACCCCCGGGCACGCCTGACCCCTTCTCCTGCTTGTTGTGTGCGCGGACGAGCTTGGGGTCGTAGCGCGGATCACCCTCGATGATGATCTCGGTCTTGTGGTTCTTGGGCTCGTAGTTGACCGGCCCACCGAGGCTATGTGGTTATCAGCTCGGTTTTCTGCCGCTGGAGGGGCAGAAAACCGAACTACCGATGATTTCGCGCGGGCTAGGTCGTGCGCAGGCGGGACCAGGCGTCGGTGCCCACCGCGACCAGCAGGATCGCGCCCAGGGTGATCTGCTCGTACAGCGGGTTCAGGCCGAGCAGGTCGAAACCGTTGCCGATCAGGGCGATGAACAGCACACCGATCACGGTGCGCCAGATGCCGCCGTCGCCGCCGAGGATGCTCGTCCCGCCGACCACGATGCCCGCGAGCACGGTGAAGGTGAGTGTGGTCTCGCCGTTGGAGGCCTGGGCGCTGAGCACCCGGGAGGTGTCGATCAGCCCGCCGAGCGCCGCCGCGCCACCGCTCAGGACGAAGGTCACCACCTTTATCAGCTGAACGCGGACCCCGGCCAGCCGTGCTGCCTCGGCATTACCGCCTGCGGCGTACATGTAACGCCCGGCCGTCGTCCGGGCGAGCACGACGGCCAGCAGCACGACGGTGATGACCATGAGCCAGGTCGAGGTGCTCACGCCGAGCAGGACCGTCCGGGCCAGGTCGCCGAACGACGGCTTGCTGTACAAGATGATCAGGTTGCCGCTGGTGACCAGGCTGGCCAGGCCGCCCACCACGAACGACATGGCGAGGGTCGCGATCAGCGAGTTGATCCGGAAGAACGTGGTGATCACGCCGTTCACCAGCCCCACCAGCAGGCCCACGGCCAGGCCGGCCAGGATGGCGACGCCGGCCGGGGCTGACTGCGCGAGGTGGGCGGCGGTCACCCCGGCGAGCGCGTAGATCGCCCCCACCGACAGGTCGATCCCGCCCGCCACCAGGACCAGGGTGCCCGCCGCTGCGATGATCAGCGTGGAGGCCTGCTGGTCGAGGATGTCGAGCAGGTTGACCTTGGTGAAGAACGGCCCGCTCGCGATCGACAGCACCGTGAACAGCACCACGAACGGGATGGCGATGCCGGCCCGGCGCAGCCGGGACGGCAGGTCCGCTGGCGGCCGCAGACGGGCGATGCTGGCACGTGGGGATGACGTGCCGGTGGGTGAGGGCGACGCCGCGCTGGCCCCGGGGGCCGGCACGTTCTCGTCGGTCACGTCCGGGTTGCTCATGACGCACCTCTTTCGGCGGCGTCGAAGGCCGCCCCGAGAATCGCTGCTTCGGTCATGTCGGCGCCGCTGAGTTCGGCGGTGATCTTGCCCATGCGCATGACGAGCACCCGGTGTGCCAGGCCGAGGATCTCCTCCACGTCGGAGGAGATCAGCAGCACGCCGAGGCCGTCGGCGGCCAGCGTGGTCAGCAGGTCATAGATGGCCCGCTTGGCGCCCACGTCCACGCCCCGGGTCGGCTCATCGGCGATCAGCACCCGCGGCTGGCACAGCAGCATCCGGGCGAACAGCACCTTCTGCTGGTTGCCGCCGGACAGGGTGCCCACCGGCGCGGCCTGCCCCGGGCCCCGGACGGCTACCTGGTCGAGCATCCGCTGGACCTCGCGGCGCTCGGCCCGGCGCCGCACCAGCCCGAACCGGCTGAACTGCCCGAGACTGGCCAGGCTGACGTTCTCCGTGACCGAGCGCCCGAGCAGGAGCCCCTGCTCCTTCCGCGACTCCGGGATCATCGCGACCCCGGACTCCAGCGCGCTGCGTGGGCTGCCGGTGGCCTGCCGGCCGCCGGCGTGCGGATTAGCGGCGGCCTGCCGGCCGCCGGCGGGCGGACTGCCGGCGGACAGGCTGACCGTTCCGGCCGTCACCCGGCTGGCGCCCTGGAGCGCCCGGGCGAGCTCGGTGCGGCCCGCGCCGACCAGGCCGGCCAGGCCGACGATCTCCCCGGCCCGCACCTCCAGCGAGACGCCGTTCACCCCGGCCGCGCTGAGCCCGGCGGCCGACAGCAGCACCGGCGCCTGCTTGCCCACCGGCTGCTTGGCCGGGAAGGTGGCGCCCACAGTCCGGCCGAGCATCGCGTTCAGCATGGTCTCTTCGGTTTCGTCCGCCGCGCGCGCGGTGCGGACGATGCGGCCGTCGCGCAGGATCGTCACCATCTCCGCCAGGTCGAGCACCTCGCGCAGGAAATGGGACACCAGGACGATCGTCGTGCCGGCCGCCGCGAGCCGCCGGATGATCTCGTGCAGGCGGACCACGTCCGGCCTGGACAGGGCGGCCGTGGGCTCGTCCATGACGATCAGGCTGGCGTCGCGGGACAGCGCCCGCAGGATCTCGGCCTTCTGCTGGTCGGCGATCCGCAGGCTGCCCGCGGGCGCGTCGGGGTCGAGGTCGAACCCGGCCGAGCCGGCCAGGTCGGTGTAGCGGCGGCGCAGCGCGCGCTTGCGCAGGAAGCCGGCCCGGCGCGGCTCGGTGCCCAGGAACACGTTCTCGGCCACCGACAGCGCGGGCACGAGCGACAGCTCCTGGGCGATGAGCACGATCCCGCGCGAGATCGCCGCGTGCGGGGAGTGGAAGTGAACCGGCTCGCCGCCGAGCAGCATCTGCCCGTGGTCGGGAGCGATCACCCCGGAGACGATCTTCCCGAGGGTCGACTTGCCCGCGCCGTTCTCACCGACGAGGGCATGGATCGACCCCCGGCTGATCTGGAGGCTGACCGCCTCCAGGGCGCGCGCCGCGCCGAAGGACCTGCCGATGTCCTTCAGCTCGACGTGCGCACCCTGGAGGCCAGGATGGTCAGGCACCTCAGCCGGGCCACTCGGCGGTGAACTGGCTCGCGTTCGCCTTCGTGACCACGCCGTTGCCCGGCAGGCCAGCGACCGGGTCGATGCCGCCACTGCTGCGGCCCTGGCGCAGGGCCTTGATCATGGCGGTCACGGCGAGCCGTCCCTCGCTCGCGGGCGCCTGGGCGACGTCGCCGTACCAGGCGCCCGATGCCACACCGGCGATGGCGGCGGCACTGGCGCCGTACCCGACGAGGATGATCTTGCCGGTCTTGTGTGCGGCGGCCAGTGCCTGGGCGCCACCCTCGATGCCCTGGTCAGAACCGACGATCAGGTTCAGGCTCGGGTTGGCCTGCAGCATGTTCTGCACCGCGGTCAGGCCGACGGTCGGGCTGAAGAAGCTCTGCCCCTGGGCGGCCACCTTGACGGCCGGGTCGGCTGCGATCGCCTTGGCGAACGCGCCATGGATCGCGACGTCCAGCGCGGACGCCTTGATGTCGTACAGGTAGCCGACCTTGCAGGGGTTGAGGTTGTGGGCCTGGCAGGCCTGGACCACGAGGTTGCCCAGCTTGGTGCCGATCTCGGTCGGCACGAAGGCCACGTTCGCCGACAGCCCGGGGACCTGCGGCTTGTCGGTGGACAGGTCGGGGCCGAGGATCTGGTCCATGTTGACGACCTTGATCCCCTTGGCGATGGCCTGCTTCACCAGGCTGGTGAGCCCGGTGCCGAAGATCGGCTGCACGATGATGCCCTGGTACTGACCCGAGTTGATCGCGTCCTGCAGCTGTGAGTACTGGGTCTGCGGGCTGTTGTTCGCGTCGAACACCTTGAGCGTGGCGTTGTTGTCGGCGGCCACTGCCTGCGCGGCGGCCAGCATCGGCGCGTCGTAGCTGTTCTCGACGGCGAACGAGAGGTAGGCGATGCTCAGGGGCTTGCCCGCCGATCCGGACGCGGATGAGGACGGGGTGGAGGAGCTGGAACTGCATGCCGCGAGGGCGAGGCCCGCGGCGGCTACCGCCGCCAGGGCGGCGCTGCGGCGCCGATGGCGCAGCAGCCAGGGAGAAGTGGAGCGCACAGCTAGACTCCTTCTTGCTTGCTCACTGGATGGTGGGTGGGTGGTAGTGCCGGTGGGCCGGGTGCGCGCCCGGCTCACCGGTTTTGGTGCTCAGTCAGGGATCAAGGTCACCGCCGTCAGGGAGTCAGGATGCCGCGGCGGTGTGGTGCCTGGCCGCAGCGCGACCAGGCCTGCGCAGCGCGGTCCAGCGGCAGGGTCTCCCGGTCGGCGGTGAGCCGCCCGGCCGCCGCGTGCTTGAGGATCTCGCTCAGCGCGGTGGCTTTCTGCTCGTTGGTGAGCGCGTTGTTGGTGTAGCCGAGCACGGACAGCACCCCGCTGCGCAGGGTGGCCGAGCCGAAACTGGCCTCCGCGGCCGCGGACGAGCCGAGGTTGACCAGCCGCCCGCGGGGCGAGAGCACCCGCAGGGCCGCCTCGGCAGGCCGCCCCCAGACCGGGTCGAGTACCAGGTCGACCCGGCCCTCCGCGGCGTCCGCGATGCGGTCGGCGAGGGTACCGGCGTCGTCGCCGGACAGGTCGGTCACCGCGTCGGCGCCGAGTTCGCTGGCCCGGGCACGGCCGTGCGGGTCGCGGCACGCCGCCACCACCCGCCCGGCCCCGAGCAGCCGGGCGGCCTGCACCCCGACCTGGCCGACGTTGCCGCTGGCGCCGAGCACGAGCACGTGCTCACCCGGCTGGAGGCCGCCTCGCCAGGTCAGCGCCATCCAGGCGGCGATCGCCGACAGACCCAGCGCGGCCGCGAGGTCGTCGCTGACCCCGTCCACCAGCGGCAGCACCGCCGCCTCGGGGACCACGCACCACTGCGCCAGGGAGCCGTCGCCGGGCCGCATGCCCGCGCTGGCGCTGAACCAGACCCGCTGCCCAGCCGCGATGGTGTCGGCCGCTTCGACGACACCGACGCCCTGGGTGCCGGGCACGTAGGGCAGGGCTGGCTTGCCGAAGTAGGAGGTGCCGGAGGCGCAGAGCAGGTCGAGCGGGTTGATGGGGGCCGCCGTGACCCGGATCAGCGCCTCGCCGGGGCCGCGGTGCGGCGACGGGTGCAGGCCGAACTCCGGTGGCGCCCCGTGCTGGTGCAGGACCGCCGCCTGCATGGCCCGCGCTCCTCCGCCGCCACGATCGGCGTCGCCAGTCGTCATGATCGCGTCCTCACCGCCCTGTCCTCACGCGACGGGGCCGGAGTCCTCGGTGTAGGTGTAGGTGTAGGGGTTGTCGAGGACCCTGGTCTCCGGGATCTCCGGGTGCATGCCCTCGGTCCAGGCGTCGGGGCCGAGCTCGCCCCGCAGGTAGTCCACGGTCTGCTCGATCACCTGGCGTGCCTTGCCGAGGCCGGCGCCGACCAGCTGGTGGTCGTACTTGACGACCCGGCCGTTGACCACGACCGTGTGCACGTCACCGCGCTGGGCCTGGAAGACCACGTGCCCATAGGGGTTGAGCAGCGGGAACATCACCGGCGAGTTGTCGTTCTTGATCAGCACGATGTCCGCCTTCTTGCCCGGCTCCAGGCTCCCGGTCAGCGAGTCCATGCCGAGGGCCTTGGCCCCGCCCCGGGTCGCCCAGTCCACGACCTGCTCCGCGCGCAGGACGTGGTGGGTCACGGTCTCGTCCTTGCCGTGGGCTTCCAGGTGCTCCCGGGCACGGTCCGCGCTGAGCGTGGCCCGCATGGCGGAGAACAGGTCGGCGCTCCACCAGACGCTGGTGTCCATGGACAGCGAGACGCCGATGCCGTGCTGGCGGAGCTTCCAGGTGGGCGGGTAGCCCTGCCCGGCGCTCTGCTCGCTCTCGGTGGACAGTGACGCGTGCCCGCCGGTCGCCGCGATCCGGTGGTAGGAGTCGGCGGACAGGCTCGCGGCGTGCACGTAGATGGTGGACGGGGTCATGAAGCCGTGCTCGTGCATGAGCCGGATCCCGTCGTCGGTGGTCACTTTCCACACCCCGGCGTGGGTGGTCACGGGCACGCCCAGGTCACGGGCCACCTCGAACGCCGCCTTCTCGGGGAAGTCCGGGCTGGCGGGCGGGACGTCGAAGGCCATCTGGAAGCCGAGCATGTCGGTGCCGCCGCCGCTGAAGCGCCGGCTGACGAAGTCGCGGAACTCCGGCGTGGCCGACCACTCCCACGGGGCCTGCTGGATGTTGCCGTAGGCGAGGATGAACCGCCCCGGCACCTCCTGCAGCGCGTCCGCGGCCGCCTCCGCGTGCTCGATCGTCTGCAGGTTGTGCGACCAGTCCACGGTGGTCGTCACCCCGGCGTCGATCGCCTCGATCGCGCTGAGCAGGTTGCCCGCGTAGATGTCGGCCGGCCGGAACGACTTGCCCCACTGCAGGTAGTTCCAGACGAAGTACTGGGTGAGCGTCCAGTCCGCGCCGTACCCGCGCATCGCCGTCTGCCACATGTGCCGGTGGGTGTCGATCATGCCCGGCATGACGATGCCGCCGGTCGCGTCGATCTCGGCCGTTCCCTCGGGCACCTGCAGGCCGGGGCCCACCGCGCTGATCTGGTCGCCGCTGATGAGCACGTCCGCGCCGGGCAGGACGTGATGGGCGTCGTCCATCGTCAGCACGGTCGCGTTGCGGAACACGATCGGCCGGCCGGGCGTCAGGTGATCGGCGGCCGGGCTGGATGCGCCTGTCATGAGCTACCTCCACTGTGAGGCGAACGCGTTTCAACAGCGTTGCGGACACATGTCCGTAGAACGGCCACGTTGAGCTTGACC
Source organism: Streptosporangiaceae bacterium (assembly GCA_035532275.1). GTDB lineage: Bacteria > Actinomycetota > Actinomycetes > Streptosporangiales > Streptosporangiaceae > UBA9676. The sequence continues at coordinate 11,215 of DATKRG010000291.1, forward strand.
GGAAGATTGGCCGGCCTGGGGGCAGGTGTCAAGAGGCAATTCTCACCCGTTGACTGATAGGGCATACTGGCCACGTCCGCCATGCGGACACCCCGATCCAGAGTGAGAGGCGCCACATGGCACGCCGCGATACCAGCCCCGATTTCATCGAGGCCCTTGCCCGTGGCCTCGATGTGATCAGGGCGTTCCAGCCGCGCCAGCCGGCGATGTCGCTGGCGGCGGTCGCGGGCGCGACCGGGCTGGCCCGGCCCACCGCGCGGCGGATCCTGCTCACGCTGGAGCAGATGGGGTATGTGCGCACCGTGGACGGCGTCTTCGAGCTGACTCCGCGGGTGCTGGAGCTCGGCATGTCCTACGTGCTGTCCCGCAACCTCTGGGAGGTGGCGAAACCGCACATGGAGCGGCTGGTGGCCCGCACCCATGAGTCGTCGTCCATCGCCCAGCTGGACGGATCCGACATCGTCTACGTGGCCAGGGTGGCGGTCCCCAAGATCGTCGCGCTGGCGGTGACCATCGGCACCAGGTTCCCGGCGATGCAGACCTCGCTGGGCAAGGTGCTGCTGGCGGCGCTGCCGCCGGAGGAGGCCGAGCGCGTGCTCGCCGAGCCGAGCCGGTCCGGCATCCCCCCGCGCCTGGTGCCCGGCAGCGCCGAGCGCGCCGCCACGCTGCGCGAGGTCCGTGCGCGCGGCTGGGCACTGACCGACGAGGAGCTGGCGGCGGGGATCCGCTCGGTGGCCGCGCCGCTGCGGGACGGGGACGGCCGGGTGATCGCCTCGCTGAACGTCAACACCCATGCCGCCGAGACCCCGGTGGAGGTGCTCACCGGCGAGTACCTCCCGCTGCTGCTCCAGACCGCCGGGGCGATCAGCGCCGACTGGGCGGCCTGCCATGCCGCGCCGCAGGTCACGATGACTCCGGCGGCGCTGGCCCCGATCCCGGCAGCCCAGATCGCTGGCTCGTGACGCCAGCGGGCAGGATCTTGACAGTGGCCCACGCCAGCACCGACACTGCACCACGCCGGACAACTGTCCGGCACGCGGACAGAAGGACGCCCTCCACGCTATGAGTCAGCCGAGCACACCGGGTCCAGACACGCCGGGCGCCGACACGCCGAGGGCCGACACGCCGGGCGCCGACAGTCCGAGTCCAGACACCCCGGCGCCCACTGCCCGGCCTGCCCCGCCCGGGCCCGCGGTACCCGCCGGACCGGGGCGCTCCGGCTCACCTGGGCCCGGCGCGCGTGCTGGCGGGCAGCGTCCCGGGCCGCTGGCGGGGCTGGTGGTCGCCGACTTCTCGCGGGTCCTGGCCGGTCCCTACTGCACCATGCTGCTGGCCGACCTCGGCGCCGACGTCATCAAGGTGGAGAGCCCGGCCGGTGACGACACCCGCCGCTGGGTGCCGCCGGTCACGCAGGACGGCAGGTCCACGTACTTCCTGGCCATCAACCGCAACAAGCGCTCGGTCGCGCTGGACCTGCGCGACCCCGGCGACCTGGACGCCGCCCGCGAGCTTGCCCGCCGCGCCGACATCTTCGTGCAGAACTTCAAGCCCGGCGGGCTCGCCCGGTTCGGGCTCGACTACGGCTCGGTGAGCGCACGCAACCCGGCGATCATCTACGCCTCGATCAGCGGGTTCGGCGCCGGCGGCGGGAAGGACCTGCCCGGCTACGACCTCATGGTGCAGGCCATGTCCGGCCTGATGAGCCTGACCGGTGACCCCGACGGCCCGCCCTACCGGGCGGGCATCTCCCTGTTCGACGTGATGGCGGGCCTGCACACCGCCATCGCCATCCTGGCCGCACTCAACCACCGCGCCACCACCGGCGAGGGGCAGCACATCGAGTCCAGCCTGATGGCCTCGGCGCTGTCGGGGATGGTGAACCAGACCAGCGCGTACGCGGCCGGCGGAGTGGTCCCGTTCCGGATGGGCAACTCCCACCCCAGCCTGTTCCCCTACGAGCCGCTGCCCACCGCCGACGGGGACCTGATCGTGACCGCGGGCAACGATGCCCAGTTCCGCAAGCTGTGCGAGGTGCTCGGGGTGCCGGGCCTGGCCGATGATCCCCGCTTCGCGGCCAATGCCGGGCGCACGGCCAACCGGGACCAGCTGCGGCCGCTGCTGGCGCAGCAGCTGGCGGCCCGGCCGGCGTCGGAGTGGTTCGGCGCCCTGACCGGCGTCGGCGTGCCGTGCGGGCCCATCAACACGGTGGACGGCGGCATAGCGTTCGCCCGCGAGATCGGGCTCGATCCGGTCGTCATCGCTGGCGACGGGGAGGCGGGCGTGCCCACCATCCGGCACCCGGTCACCTACTCGGTGACCCCGCCCAGCTACCCGCTGCCCCCGCCCGGGCTGGACGAGCACGGTGACCAGATCCGCGCCTGGCTCGCCCCCGCGCCTGGCACACACGGGACGGGCCAGCACGAGACAGGAGCGCGCCCATGACCGATGACCCCCGCTTCCCCACGTCGCTGGGCACCTCCGACCCGGACACGATCACCCTGCTGGGCCAGGACCTCGCCGCCGATCTCATGGGCAAGGTCGGGTTCGGCGAACTGGCGTTCTGGCTGGTGACGCAGCAGCGGCCGACCCCGGCGCAGGTCCGGGTGTTCGAGACGGTGCTGGTCGCGCTGGCCGACCATGGCTTCACCCCGACCGCGATCGCGGCCCGGCTGACCTACCTGAGCGCGCCGGACTCGGTGCAGGGGGCGCTGGCGGCCGGCCTGCTCGGCGGGGGCTCCCGGTTCCTCGGCGTCACCGAGGACGCCGGGCTGTTCCTGTCGCAGACCCTCGCGGCGGCCACCGAGGCCGGCGATCCGCTGCCCGCCGACGACGCCGGCTGGGACGCGCTGGCGCTGGCAGCCGTGACCAAGGCCCGCGCCGAGCGCAAGCTCGTGCCCGGGCTCGGCCATCCCGTGCACAAGGTCACCGACCCGCGCACCCCGGTCCTCATCGCGATCGCCGAGGAGGAGGGGCTGCGCGGCCCGCATCTGCGCCTGTTCGAGGCGATCGGCCGGGTCCACCCGCAGGTGCTCGGCCGCACCCTGCCGCTCAACGGCGCCGGCACCTGCGGCGCCACGCTCGCCGACCTCGGCCTGCCGCCCAGCCTGCTGCGCGGCTTCGCGCTGCTGGCCCGCACCGCCGGGCTGCTCGGCCATATCGCCGAGGAGCAGCGCCGCCCGGTCGGCATGGACGTCTACCTCAGCGTCGAGCACCACGCCGACTACCAGCCCCCCGACCCTGCCCCAGGCACCCGAGCCTGACATCACCCCGAGGAGCCGCCATGGCCACCGTCGCCGCGGTCATCGCATCCACCCACCACCCGTTCTACTACCGGGCCAGCACCTCCACCGGCGCGGACCGGCCACCGTTCGCCGACGAGTGGGTCGCCAAGATCGAGGCGTTCCGGGAGACCCTCACCCGGGCCCGCGCCGACGTGCTTGTCATGGTCGGCTCGGACCATTTCCACCAGCTGTGGCTGGACAACATGCCGCAGTTCCTCGTCGGCAAGGCGCCGTTCTACGACGCGAACTGGTACAACGAGGAACGGGAGTTCGGTCTGCCGCGGATGTTCGTCCGCGGCGATGAGGAGCTGTCCGCGCACCTGCTGCGGGAGGGGATGGACGCCGGCTTCGATCTCGCGTTCAGCAATGAGCTGAGAATTGACCACAGCCTCACCTGCCCGCTGATAACGCTGCGGCCGCAGGCGGACCTGCCGATCGTGCCGATCTACACCAACATCTTCGCGCCGCCGCTGCCGCAGCCGAAGCGGTTCGTGGAGCTGGGGAAGACCATCCGGCAGCTGGTCGAGTCCTGGCCGAGCGACAAGCGGGTGGCGATCATCGGCACCGGCCACCTGTCGCTGGAACTGGGCGGGCCGCGCCAGTTCGGCCCGCACGGCCCGGACCCCGAATTCGACCGTAAGGCGGTGCAGTGGATCGCATCGGGCGACCTGCGGTCCGCGCTGGCGGAGGTCAGCCTGGAGAGCCTGTGGCTGCCGGGCAACGCCACCCACGGCTTCATGGACTTCATGCTGATGATGGGCGTGGCCGGCGAGAACGTGAAAGCCGACTACACCGACTCGCTCGACCTGTTCCACACGATGGAGGCCTACTTCACCTGGTACCCGGAGGCCGCGAAATGAGCAAGTACCTGCTCAACAAGTTCCTGTACACCGTCGACCGGGACCCGGAACTGGTCGAGCGCTACCGGGCCGACCCGCGTGGCACCGTCACCTGGTGGGAAGCCGAACGCGCCAATGTGATCCTCAATCTGCCCGAGGCCGAGCGCAGCACCTGGCTGAAATTCACCGACACCGAACGAGAGGCCCTCGCGACCCACGACTACCCCAAGCTGTTCGAGCTCGGGGCGCATCACTTCCTGACCTTGACGCTGTTCATCGCCCTTTTCGAGCGCGACTACGACGAGCCGCTGGGCTTCCAGCTCGAGTACGCCCGCAACCTGAGCCACGTCACGATGCCCTACCCCGACATCTCCACCTGAGCCACGGCTGGGTTATTCGAAACGCGCGCTGCCGGGCCCGGTGATGCGCCCCAGGAGTGGCAGCGTCACCGCGATCACCAGCAGGGAGACGATCAGGCCTGTTGCCATGGTGAGGTAGTAGACGTGGCCGAGAACCGGGATGGGCGTGCCCGCTGGCGCCATCTTCTTGACCGTCAGCACCGAGATGCCGTACGCCGTGCCCGCTGCCACCACCGTGGCAGCGGCGAGCGGGAGGACCGCTTCCAGGAGCACGACCCGGTAGAGCGTGGCCGTGGGGGTGCCGCTCACGCGCATGAGGGTAAAGGGCCGCTTGCGTTCCATCAGGCCCCCGCCGACCACGACCGCCAGGCTGCAGCCCGCGACGAGCAGGGTCAGGGCGACCGCGACATACACAAGCCGCTGCACGATGCTGGCGTAGGCCACTCTGATCTGGACCGCTTCGCCGTAGGTTCTCGGTGGCACGTCTCCGGACGGTGGCGTGTGCGTATCCAGGAACGTGCGGACCCGCTCCAGCGTCCCCGGGCTGTTCACCCTGACCAGCACCGCCTGCAGGGGCAGGTTCCGGTAGCTGCCCGAGTAGGCAGGGGTGCTGCGGCCGACGAAGGGCTGGGTGCTGAACGTGGGGTTGTCGCTGAAGATGAGATTGCTGTCATCGGCCGTAACGGCCTTCACGCCGGGTGCGCATTGTCCCAGCACGGCCAGCTGCCGGAGGCTTGCGCAGCTGATGATGCCGATGATGCCGCCACCGGCAAAGCTGGGTTTCGCGCCTGGCGCGGCATAGAGGGGGAACACCGTGGCGCCGGCGAAGGTCCGCAGCTGACTGACCAGCGTGACGCCGGCCCGCGGCGGGAGTCCTGGGTTGCCGGGGCCGCCGGTGAACGTGTCAAGCAGCACGTTCTGCAGGGCGTTGGCGCTGGGTGTGGCTGTCGTGGCGTTGACCGCCGGTATCAGCCCGGCGACCACGGTGCCAAGAAAGACGGCCAGCACCAGGCCCCGCACGGTCCGGAACGCGGCCTTCGGGTTGTCGGCCAGCCGGCGGGCGGCCAGGAGTGCTGACGCGCCGTTGGTGACCTTCGCGAACAGGCGCGCCGCCCGCTCGGTGAGCCACGGGCCGCCCACCACCAGGCCGATCATGATGATGAGAAGGCCGGGGAAGGCGGGCGCGCCGAGCGACTGCTTGTTGGTGATCATCAACCCGGCCACGAACAGGGCGATGCCGAGCAGCAGTGGCACCACCCGCCAGATCCGGGGAGCGGGGGGCGATACCCGGCGGCTCACGCCCAGCGGGGAGATCTGCACCCGCCGCAGCGCCAGCAGCGACGCGATGGCCGAGACGGCCGGCACGGCCACCAGCATGCCCACATATCCCCAGGCGGTCGGGGTGACAGTGGACGCGAAATACCGGGTGCCGATGAGCGCGGCGCCGGCCAGGGCCGGCTGGATGGCCAGGAATATCCCGATACCCAGCACTGTGCCGAGCAGGGCAGCCACGGCGGCGTCAACCGAGGCGATGACAGAGATTTGCCGGGGGGTGGCACCGACCAGCCGCATGGCCGCGTAGCGCTCCTCACGCCGGGCGGCCGACAGCCGGCTGGCGGTGCCGATCAGGATGAGGATCGGGAACAGGACCGCGAGCACGCCCACCACGAACGCGTACCGGAAATAAGGAGTCCAGACCTGCCTGCCAGAGCCGGTCGCGATCGTGATGATCCGGGCGGTGCCGGGGATGGCAGCCAGCTTCGCGGGCGCATACCCGACGAAGATGACCAGCTCATCGGGGCCGGACAGGGCCTTGTCGCCGATCGTGCCGACCTGCGTGCCCGGGAAACGGTCACCGAGCTGATCGCGCGGCACGCTGCGCAGGAGCGCGGCCAGGGCCGGCGATGCGTAATACTGCCCGGCGCCGGGCAGCCGGGAGATACCTGGCGGGACCGGTGCGTGCGGGCCAAGCGCGGCCAGGTCGAGCCGCTCGATGGTCTGGCCACGGAAATAGCCGGCGCTGTAGTTCCACAGCACGGCGCGCGAGTCAGGCCCGGGTTGCGACTGCGGGCCTGCCTTCGGCCCTCCCATCGTCGTGCACTCCCAGCATTGCCTGCCGTTGGATAGCTGGAAGGCGTGGAACTCTGCGAACACGGACAGCAGCAGCGCGACGCCGATCCCGACTGCCGCCGCGGTCACGATGAGCCGGGTGAGCGCTTCTCTGCCGCTGCGCAGGGACAGCCGCAAGCCGAGCCGGATCATGACCGCTCAGCGCCGGCCCCGGCCGGGGTGGTGACCCGGCCGTCACGCACCATGACCTCGCGTTCGGCATAGGCGGCGACCCGGGCGTCGTGGGTGACCAGCACCACCGTGGTGCCCTCCTCGCGGGCGGTGTCCACCAGCAGGTCCATGACCTTCTCACCGGTGAGCGAGTCCAGCGAACCGGTCGGCTCGTCGGCGAACAGCAGCTTGGGCCGCGTCACCAGCGCTCTGGCGAGCGCCACCCGCTGCGCCTCACCGCCGGACAGTTCGCCGGTGCGCCTGGCTCCCAGCCCGTCCAGCCCCAGCCGCGGCAACCACGAGGCTGCCTGCTTATACGCTGCCTTGCGGCTGGCCCGGTTGAGCAGCAACGGCAGGGCGATGTTGTCGGCAGCGCCTAATTCGGGCACCAGCTGGCCGAACTGGAAGACGAAGCCGAACGCGGTGCGCCGCAGCTGGGTGCGCTTCGTCTCACCGAGCTCGTCCAGCCGCTGGCCGTCGAACCACACTTCGCCCTGGTCCGGCTTGAAGATGCCGGCCAGGCAGTGCAGCAGCGTCGACTTGCCGGATCCGCTCGGGCCCATCACGGCGACGATCTCGCCGGGGCATACCGACACGTTGGCTCCCCGCAAGGCGGGCGTCTGGCCGAACGACTTGACGACGTCTTGTGCTGCGATGAGGTAGCCGCGGGTACCAGGTTCCGCGGGCAGGCTGACAGCGTTCATGAGTTGTCCACCAATTCCGCTAGGGCTTTGAGCCGACCTGAGGTTGTGTCGATCCATCGGAGATCGGCCTCCAGATGGAACAGGGCGTGATCGGCTAGGAGCGTGTCGACAAGGCTGCCGGTCCGCTTGAGCTCGGTTAGCTCCCGCATGCGCTGGAGATGGGCGCTGCGCTGGGTATCGAGATAGGCCTCTGCGGAGCGCCCCAGCATCAGCGCCAGCACCACCTTGGCGAACAGGATCGTCTGGAGGTGCGGCTCGGGTTCGACGGGCTCGGTGAGCCATGCCTCGACATTGCCCTTCCCGGCATCGGTGATCGCGTAGCGCTTGCGGTCGGGGCCCCCGCCTGGCTCGGCGTCTCCGGCTGTCACCAGGCCGTCGCGGGCAAGCCGGGCGAGGGTGGCGTAAACCTGGCCGAACGGGAGCTGTTTGCCCCGGCCGAAGTAGGCGTCGTAGTCGCGCTTGAGCTCGTAGCCGTGGCTCGGCTCCCGTTCAAGCAGGCCAAGGAGGGTCAGCGGGACGGTCACAGACACAACTATACACTGAGAGTCTACTCTGCGTAAATACCTGCGCCCGAGCGCTCCTCAGGCTGGATTTCCCTCAGCGGCGGGTGAGTCAGCCCGTGCCTGGATGAAGCGCGGTTCTGGCATCTGCCAGGCCCGCGCCGCGGGCCTGGTGCTCATACAGGGACAGGAAGTCCTCGTGCCGCAGGCCGTTGCCGATGGCGGACTGGATGATCTGGTAGACAGCCGACGCGGCCGGCATCGGGACCTCCAGGTCGCGTGCCGCGCCGAGGCCGAGGTCGAAGTCCTTGCGCAGCAGCTCGTTGGTGAAGGTCAGGTTCAGCTGCTGGTCCACGAGTTCCGGGCTGCGCCGGCGGATCCAGGGCGAGACGAGCGCGGAGCCGTTGAAGAACTCCAGGAACGCCTCCCGGCTGGTGCCCGCCTTCTCGGCCAGGGTGACCACCTCGACCAGCGACTGCACCATCATGCCGAGGTAGAGGTTGTGGGCCAGCTTGACCAGCCTGGCCTGCTCCTGCTCCCCGACGTAGGTCACCTTGCCGGCGATCTGCTCCAGGTGGGGGCGGACCGCCTGGAACGTCTGCGCCGGCCCGGACACGATGAAGGACCCCTGCCCGTCGGCGAACACGTCCGGGTTGCCGCAGACCGGCGCGGCGAGGAAGCTGACCCCGGCCGCGGTGGCCGCGCCCCGGATCCGGGCCGAGGCCGCTTCGGACACGGTCGAGCAGTCGATAAGGATGCCCGGCCGCCGCTCGCCCGTGAGCAGGCCGCCTTCGCCGAGCGTGACCTGTTCCAGGTCGGCCGGGCCGGACACCATGACGAAGACAACATCGCAGCCGGCCAGCCCGGTGATGCTGCCGGCCACCCGGGCGCCGCGTGCGGCCAGCGGAGCGGTCTTGGCCGGTGTCCGGTTCCAGACCGTGAGCGAGCGCCCGCCGTCGATGAGCCGTCCCGCCATCACGGTGCCCATCCGGCCGGTGCCGAGCCAGCCGATACTGGGCCAGCCGACACTGGGCCGGCCGACACTGGGTTCGGTGGTCATGCGCCCGCCTCACCCGGGGCGGGCAGGTCCACGCCGGTGAACAGCCGGGTGCCGGCCACGTACAGCTGGTCGGCCGGGAACCGGGTCAGCAGCTCACAGCCGCCCGCGGTGACGACGACCTCTTCCTCGATCCGGGCCGCCGCCGAGCCGTCATGTGTCGGCCAGTAGGTCTCGATCGCGAACACCATGCCCTCGTGCAGTTCGACCGGGTGCTCGAACGAGTGGTACCGGCTCATCAGCGGCCGCTCCCAGTTAGACAGCCCCAGCCCGTGGCAGTACTGGAGCCCGAACGCCTCTTCCTCGTCCGCGAAGCCGAACTCGGTCGCGGCCGGGAAGTGGCGGACCACATCGGCCGACGTGGCGCCGGGCCGGATCTCTGAGATCGCGTTGTCCATGAACTCGCGGGCACGGCGGTACGCCTCCCGCTGCGCGCTGTTCGCGCTGCCCACGTTCAGCGTGCGGTAGTAGCAGGTGCGGTAGCCGTTGAAGGAATGGATGATGTCGAAGTAGGCGGTGTCGCCGGGCCGGATCAGCCGGTCGGAGAACACGTGCGGGTGCGGGCTGCACCGCTCGCCGGAGATCGAGTTGACCGCCTCCACCTCCTCCGAGCCGTTCTCGTACAGGTACTGGTTGACCAGCGCGACGCAGGCGTTCTCCCGGACCCCGGCCCGCAGGTACCGGTACAGCTCGTCGTAGGCGCCGTCCACCAGCGCCGCCGCGTGGTCCAGCAGCGCGATCTCGTCGGCGGTCTTGATGGCCCGGATGTCCTGCATGAACCCGTGCCCGTCCACGATGTTCAGCCCCTCGGCCTCCAGCGCGCGCAGCACCGGCAGCTCGACCACGTCCACCCCGACCGGCTGGTCCGCCAGCCCGTGGTCGCGCAGCAGGCCGGCCAGCCGCCGGGCGTTGCCTCGCTCGACCCCGACGTCCTCCGGGATGGATCCGCGCCAGCTGGAGATGCCCGCCCGCCAGTTCGCCGGCTCGTTCCAGGGCGCGAACTTCTGGTGCGTGCGCGCCGCCGACCCGATGTCCCACAGGATCGGCTGCTGGCCGCGCATCACCAGGCAGCAGCGGAACAGCTTGTCGCGGGCCCAGTTGCCGATATGCGTCGCGGTCGTGTAGCGGATGTTGTTCATATCGAACAAGATCAAAGACCCGATTTCCGAACGATCCAGGGCGGCGGCGACTTTGCCGGCCCTGTCGGCCCTCAGTCTCGCGAAATCAACCCGCTGCTCCCAGTCAGTGCCCAGCGTCGCGCCGGGCGAGGCGATCGGGGTCGACTGCGTTGTTGCCGAGTAGTTCTGGACCATTGCTGCTCCTCAGTGGCTGGTCGGGGGCGCGGGCGGGGTCATACCGGGGCGTACTCGCCTTCGTCCGCTGGGAGGGTGGGGGAGCGAGGGGGAGTGCCGGGCCGGTGTAGGGCGGACCAGGCGGCGTCTATGAGGTGCTGGGTGGTGAGGCCATATCTGGTGAACAGGTAGGGGGCGGATTGGGCGGGTTCGGGGTAGGTGTCGCGGAGGCCTACCCGGGTGAGGGGGCGGGGGAGGGCGGCTTCGGCGAGGGTTTCGGCTACCGCGGAGCCGAGGCCGCCGATGATCGAATGGTTCTCGGCGGTGATCACGGTTTGGGCCGTGGCGGCTACCGCGAGGATGGTGGCAGTGTCCAGCGGCTTGATGACCGGGACATTCACAACTACCGTGGCGATACCGGCTGTCCGCAGCACGCGGGCCGCGGCGAGCGCAGAGGCCACCATCATGCCGCTGACGAGAAACGCCACATCCGAGCCGGACACTGGCGACGGCGCCAGGCCCAGCCCGCCCGCGATGCCTGCCGTCCCGCTGCCGCCGCGAGCGCTCGTCCCGCTGCTCACGCTGGCTCCGCCGCTCACCCCGCTCACGCCACCGCCGTTGCTGACGCCGGCTCCGTTGCTCACGCCGCCGCCAGTGCTGACCCCGCCGCCGCTGGTCTCGGCGCGGCCGCCGGTCACACCGCCGCCCGCCGTCTCGCGGCCACCCTCGGTCTCGCCTCCACCTTCGCTCTCACCCGCGCCCCTGCTGACACCAGCACCTGCGGTACCGGCGGCGCCCGTGGTGCCGGCGGCGCCGGTCGTTTCACCGCCCCCCGTGGTTTCACCGCCGCCGATAGTGCCGGGAGTGCCATCGGCCAGCACCTGGGCGCGTTCAAGCGAAAACGGGTGATCGTCGGGGAAGATGACCGGGATCTCGCCGCGCTTGAGGCGCAGGTAGACCGGGCCGGGGACGTCGGCGATGGCGGCGACCACCTGGGCGGTCTGGGTCGCGTCGGCCACGTCGACGATGGTCATCCCGGGCAGGGCGCGCATCAGGGCGACGTCCTCGATCGCCTGGTGGCTCGGGCCACCGGGGCTGGACACGCCCGGCATGAAGCCGACGATCCGGACCGGCAGGTGCGGGTAGGCGACCGCGTTGATGATCTGATCAAGGGGGCGCCGGGTGGCGAACACGCCGAACGTGTGCACGAACGGGATGAGCCCGCTGCGCGCCAGTGCTCCCGCCACGCCGATCATGTTCGCCTCGGCCATGCCCGCGTGGATGAAACGGTCGCCGAACTCCGCCTGGAACAGGTCGATCTCGCACTGGCGGGTCAGGTCGCCGCTGAGGCACACGATCTCCGGCCGCTGCCGTGCCAGCTCGACCAGGGCGCGGCCATAGGGCTTGAGGACGGTGCGGTAGGGCGGGCCGAGCACCGGCCAGGAAGCGGGTTCAGGCGTCATGGCGGGCCAGTTCCGCGCTGAGCTCGGCGTCCGCCGCCGCGGCGAGCGCGGGCGGCAGCTTGATGAAGTGACCGTCCGCGTCCGGCGGCAGGCAGGCCAGCCCGTGCCGGGTGGACGTGCGGCAGATCAGGACCCGCGGCGGGCCGGTATCGGGTTCGCCGCCGGGCGGCTCGGCCAGCGCGGCGGCTATCGCGTGGACGTCGTGACCGTCGAGCTCGCTGGCCTCCCAGCCGAACGCGCGCCATTTGGCGGCGATCGGCTCGATCGTGGTGATGGTGTCCACCGGCCCGTCGACCTGGGAGTTGTTCGCATCGAGCAGGACGGTCAGCCGGCCCAGACGGTAGTGTGCGGCGAACATCGCCGCTTCCCAGACCTGCCCTTCCTGCATCTCGCCGTCGCTGAGAAACGCGAACGTCCGGATGCCAGCCCGGCCCCGCAGCCGGTCGGCCAGCGCGAAACCCGCCGCCGCGGACAGCCCCTGGCCCAGTGAGCCGCAGCTGTAGTCCGGGACGGGAATGTGCTCGGTGCCGATCGCGGGCAGCGCTGCCCCGTCCTGCCCATAGCTGGCCAGGGCCGCCTCGCCGAGCAGGCCCACCTCGGCGGCGGCCGCGTAGACGGCGATGACGTAGTGCCCTGGCGAGCAGATCACCCGGTCGGTACCGGGGCGCAGGGCGGCGCCGTAGACGGCCGCGTACTGCTCCGCCGCCGACAGCGCCTGGCCCAGGTAGCCGAATCCCTGCGGCGCCACCATCCGCACCGCCCGCAGCCGGATCGCGGTGGCCAGCCGGCCCAGATCGCCGGCGCGGGCCGGCCCGGCCTGCGCCGGCGCGCCCGGGGACGTGGGAACGCTCAGCCTGATCACCTTCTTTTGGTAAAGTGGCTATGCCAATTCTGAATCTAGCGGACGTCCCTGGGCGGGGGAAGACGCGGCGGGCCGCCAGCAGGCCCAGGGTGCTCCGTTCGGCGGCGGCAGTTCCGGTGGTGCCCCGCCCGGCGGGGGCAGTTCCGGCTGGGAAGGTTCCTGGAGGTGAGCCGGTGGCGGACGGGCAGCCGGTCCGGCGGCGCGGCGCGGCTGCCGACCTGCCTGGCATCCGGCCGGTGTCGCTGCCACGGGTCTCCGACGAGGTCGCCGAGCAGATCCGGCGGCTGATCGTGACCGAGCAGCTGGCCGAGGGCGCCCGGCTGCCGGCCGAACGCGATCTCGCGGACCGGTTCGGGGTCAGCCGGCCCATGGTCAGCCAGGCGCTGCGGATGCTCGCCCTGATGGGCCTGGTCGACATCCGGCGCGGTTCCGGCGCCTACGTGCTGCGCCGCCCGCAGGCCATGGTCACCGCGTCGGTCGGCCTCCTGCTCGACCTGCACGGGTCAGTCGGCGACCTGGCCGAGCTGCGGCTCTGGCTGGAGACCCTGGGCGTCGAGCATGCCGCTAGGCGCCAGCCCGGATCCGCCCAGATCGCTGACCTCGGCGATGCCCTGCGGCGGCTGGCCGGGGCGACCGGCAGCGCGCCCGCCTGGATCGCCGCCGACACCGTGTTCCATGCGATGACGGTGGGCGCGGCGGGCAACACCTACCTGACCGCGATGTACGAGGGCGTGCATACAGCGGTGCTGGCGCACGAATATGAGCACTGGGTCCGCACCGAGACCGAGCCTGCGTGGCTTGCCCCGCCCGGTACTCCCGTTCTGCTGGATCTTCATCAGGCCATCTACGACGCGGTGGCGGCGGGAGACGGCGAGGCGGCGCGGGCGGCCGTGCTGCGCCACCACCTGGTCATGCTGGACCACCTCGCCGCCGCCCAGGGACTGTCCACGGTGCGCTGACGGCGGGCATGGAGAATGGGCCGTATGAGGCCATCGTCGAAGTGGTCCCTGTGGTCACAGGACTCCATCCTCTCCATCGGGTCGCGGGGATCGGTCCTGTCCATCGGGTCGGTTGGTTCTGCCCTGTCGATCGGGTCGGTCGGGTCGTTCGCCTCCGCGTTCAGCGCCGCGTC
>DATKRG010000292.1:0-36678 GCA_035532275.1 Streptosporangiaceae bacterium
CGGCGGCTACACCCCCGGCCCCCTGCTCGCCCTGGCCACCCTCGCCGGGCTCGCCGGCACCCTCACCCTCCTGCGCCGCCGCACCACCCCCACCCAGCGCGACACCGCCCGCGCCTGCCTGCTCACCTTCACCAGCGCCGCCGCCGTCCTGCTCATCTCCGACGCCTTCGAATTCAGCTGGCGCTACCAGCTCCCCGCCCTCATCACCTTGCCCCCCGCCGCCGCACTCGGCCTCACCGCACTCGGCCTCAACACACGGGCCCTCACCCGCCACCAGGCCGCCGGGGAGGGGCCCACTGGGCCTACCGGTCGCGGCGGGGACTGAGCTGGGCCTTGACCGGCTCGAAGCCGGCCACCGAGGCGATCACCACCGCGGCCAGCGGGACGAGGATGACCGCCGGCAGCCAGGCCGGAGCGTTGTCGGCGACCAGGCCGCCCACAGCGGCGCCGAACAAGATCGCGCCCAGCACCCCCACGCTGCGGGCGAAGCCGGGCGGCCGGTCCCGGGCCACCAGATCCACCAGGACCCCGGTCAGGGTCCCGGTCAGATACGTACTCGACATGCCGCCCAGCTGCCGGACGGCGGTGCTCTGGATCCCCATCGCGGCCGCGAGCGCCGCGCTGAGCAGCAGCCGGGCCAGGCTGCCGGGGCTCCCGCCCGTCAGCTCCCAGCCGACCGAGAACCCGGCCAGCACGCAGAACTCGGCCACCAGGGTGACGGTGACGCTGGGCGGCCAGGTCTCGCCCTCGCTGCCCCGCCTGGTCGCGATCGGGGCGCCGATGAGCACCCCCGCGCAGTAGCCCGCGAGTGCCACCCCGGAGGAGATGGCCAGCGTGGCCGACTGGGTCGCGGCCGAGACCCCCAGCAGCACCATGTTCCCGGTGATGACGCTGGCGAAGACGTTGCCAAGCCGCAGGAAGCAGGCCGCGTCGACCGCGCCGGTGGTGAGGGTGAGCAGCACGACCAGGCTGTCCCGGACGGCCCGCTGCCACCATTGCTCGGTCACTGCCCGCCGCCCGCCTAGAGCCAGCCGCGGCGCCGGAACAGGACCAGCAGGCCGGCCACAGCGGCCACCTCGACCCCGAGCCCGATCCCCAGGAAGGCGGGCAGGCCGTACAGATGCTGAACCATCCAGGCGAAGTTCTGCCCGAAGAACCCAGTGAGGAACGACAGCGGCAGGAAGATCGTGGCGATGACGGTGAGCTGCTTCATGACCGCGTTGAGGCGGTTGGACACGATGGACAGGTAGGCGTCCATGGAGCCGGTCAGCAGGTCGCGGTAGCTGTCGACCAGATCGCTGATCCGGATGAGGTGGTCGTACAGGTCGCGGAAGTAGCGCTCGATCTCGCGGGTCATGCCGGGCATCTCGGTCACCCCGGAGACCAGCGAGGCGATCATGTCGCGCTGGGGGGTCACCACCTTGCGGACGCCGATCAGCCACCGCTTCATGGTGAACAGCTCGGACAGCTGCTCATCGGTGGGCTTGGCGAAGATCTGGTCCTGCAGCTCGTCGATGCGGTCATCGAACCCGGACAGCACCGGGAAGAAGCCGTCGACCAGGCTGTCGAGCAGGTGGTGGAGCAGGAGCAGCCTGCTCGCCGGCTTGACCCGCCGTGCGAGCCGGTCCCGCACTTCGGCGAAGGCCGCGCAATCGTCGCGCCGGACGGTCACCAGGTAGCGCTCGGAGTAGAAGCAGTGCACCTCGACCATGGCCTCACCGGTGGCCTGGGCGCCGTAGACGACCAGGTAGGTGAAGCCGTCGTAGTCCTCCAGCTTCGGGCGCTGGCCGAAGTGGGCGACGTCCTCGGCCGCGAGCGGGTGGATGCCGAACACCGTGCCCAGCATGGCAACCTCGTCCTCGCCCGGCTGGTACAGGTCGAGCCAGAGCAGGGAGTGGTCATCGAGCATGCGCTGGACCGTGGCGCTGTCCGGCGTGGCGGTGCCGCCATCGGTCCCCACGAGGTATCCGGTCACCGCCACATCGTGCCAAATCCTGGACCGTCCTGGCGCCACCGGCCGGTGCCGTGGCACCAGGACGGGCGCTCAGGCCGGCCAGCGATAGCAGGTGATCTGCCCGCCGCCGATGGCGACGGTCCCGGCCGGGGTCAGCCGGTCCCGCCAGATGGTGTAGTCCCCGGCGGGCAGCGCCGGGTAGACAGCGGCGTGGCAGCCATCGCCTGCCCGGCGCTCGCGCACCAGCGCATGCATGCGGCCGGCGGCCGGCCGGCACGGGCTGACCTCGATCTCCTGGCCGTTCATGGCGGCGGGTGCGTAGATGACCAGAGCGCCGGTGTCACCGCCGATGTCGAGCACGACCGTGCCCTGCCGGGACGGGCCGGTCATCGCCTCGGTCCCGGTGGTGGCCCCGAGGGTGACGGTCGCGGCCAGGCCTGCCGCCCCGGCGCCGGCCGCGGCACGGAGCGCGGACCTGCGCGACAGCGGCCGCGGCGGGTCATCCTCCGCAAGCTCTGTGTAGTCCTCGTGACGCATGGCTATCCCCCCTTGTGCGGCCCGGGCCACGCCGGACGGCACCAGATCCGGCAGCGGGCACCAGCCACGATCCTGCGTATGGTAATCAGAGAGTCACGCAATGCGTGCCGTCAGTATTCGGGCCGGCCACCATCCCAGCGGGGAGCCACTCGGCAAGCGTGACCCAAGCGTTACCCGCTCCGGCCCCAGACCAGGGCGAAGCTCAACGCACCCGGCAAGGCCGGCCAAGGGAGAATCAGGGGTCTTGCCCGCGGCGGGCCCGCCGGATCGATGCCGCGGCCCGGTGCCCCGGCCAGCGGGGAGCCGGGGAGCCCGCTGGCCGCGGCATCGGGCCGCCTGCCGTCCGGGGTGTTATCACACCACCGACGTGTGAACCAAGGTAGGGCCGGGCGCGGCCGGGCGCGCACCGAATGCCGGTATCCATGCCGCGCGTGTGCTACGTCGCGTGGCAGCCACCGCCCTGCCCAGCGGATAAGTAATCATCAGACTACGGAGCGCACCTGGCGAGGCTCCATAGGTCATCCACAGGATGTGGACCGCCGGCATCGGTGGATGTGCCCGCGCACCGGTCCTGCGTGATCCGGCGGCGGGCCTCGCGCACGAACTCCTCGTGCAGCTCGAAGCCACCGGCGAGGCGGCCCAGCCGCCGCGCCACCACGACGGTCGTGCCGCTGCCCGCGAACGGGTCCATGACCACACCACCCGGCGGGCTCGCCGCACGGATGAAGAAGTCCGCCAGGCCTTCCGGCATCGCCGCCGTGTGCGCCACACCCCGGTGCTGGTTGTAGGTCTGCGGAACGCTGACCACGTTTCCCGGGTCCGCCCCGCCGAGCAGGTAGGTCTTCGTCCGGTCGCGGCCGAACCCGGCCGCGGTGCTCCGCCGCCCCAGCGTGTCCTTGTTCCGGCGGGCGATCTCCGCACTGTCAGCCCGGTACGGGACCCTGACCGCGTCGAGGTCGAAGAACGGCCTGGCGCCGCGGGCGAAGTGGTACACGTACTCGAAGCTGTCCTTTGCGCGTGGCCCGAACCTGCCCGGCACCGCGTTGGGCTTGGCCCAGATGTAGGTTTCGATCCACCGCCAGCCCATGCCCTGGAGCGCCAGCACGAGCTGGTACACGTAGGGATGCCGCTGGCCCCGCAGCGGCCCCTGGCCCGCCACCCGGTTCTTGATATTGAGCACCAGGCTCCCGCTCTGGCTCGTCACCTCGAACATCACCCGTGCGAACGGCAGGAACCAGTCGACGTAGTCATCGGGATGGATGCGGTTGTACGCCCGGGCATCCGCATAGGGCGGGCTGGTGAAGAACAGGTCGACGCTGCGCGGCGGCAGCCTGGCGAGCCAGTGCAGGGCGTCGCCCTGGGTCACACCCTCGTCCAGGACCTCGGCGAGCACTGCCGCGGACGACCCGCCTGCGCCAGCCATGGCGAGATGCTAACAGGCAGGCACGACGGAGCCCGCACGGTCGCGGGCGGCCACCACCACCGCCTGGCCCAGGCTGATCCCGCCGTCGTTGGGCGGGGCCCGCGCGTGGGTGAGCACCCGGAGCCCGACCCCCTGCACGATCCCTTCCACCCGGACGGCGGCCCGGGCGATGCTGTCCACCCGCCCAGTCTTCCGCCGCGCGGCCCGGCCGGGCCAGCACACCGGCCCCGGCCGCCACGGTGGCATACTCGCCATGAGGGTGTGATGAGATCTGGCTGGCTGACGATTCCGGCCGTGCCGACGGCTGCGGCCGTCATCGCCGCGCTCGTCATCGCCGGGTGCGGGGGTCCGGGTTCGCCCGGCACCGCGGCCAGGCCCGGCCCGGCGGCTCTGGCCAGAGAACTGAAGGCGTCCCTGCGGGGGGCCGGCAGCGTCCATGTCCAGGGGACGATCGTGCAGAACGGCGAGGCCGACACCCTGAACCTGAGCCTGACCCGCTCCGGTGGCGCCGCCGGGACCGTGGCGCTGAAGGCGGACTCGTTCGCGATCCTGTCCACCGCCGGCGTCAGCTACCTGAAGATCACTCCCGGCTTCCTCCGGTACGCCAAGCTGCCCGCGTCCCGGTGCGCCGCCTTCTGCGGCAAGTACATCAAGGCACCGGCCGGGGAGTCGCATGCCATCATCGGGGCGTTCAGCATGAAGTCGTTCCTGGGCTCGATGGCCAGCACCCTGCCGTCGGTCAGCTACACCGGGACGGCCACCGTCAACGGCACACCGGCGTGGAAGCTGCACGTCGCGGACGGCAGCACGGCCTTCGTGGCGGCGAACGGGACCCACTACCTGCTGCGGGTCCTTCCGCCGCAGGGCCAGACCGGCAGGATCGACTTCACACGCTGGAACAGCGTCACGATCCCGCCGCCGCCGCCGGCCAGCCAGGTCGTCAGCGTCACCCAGCTCTTCACCGGCTGACGCCGGCCTGCTCACTGACCCAGCATCAGGACGGTCCACCCGGCGGCGCGCCAGAGCCCGGCGTCGAGGGCGCACCGGGCGTCGATGATGATGCGCCGGGAGACGACCCTGCCCAGCACGGCGGGCTCGATGGCCCGGTACTCGGGCCATTCGGTGAGGTGCAGGACGACGTCGGCACCGGCGGCCGCTTCCGCGGCTGTCCGCGCGAACCGCAGGTCCGGCCTGGCCCGGGCCGCGGCCGCCATGGCCACCGGGTCGTGCGCCGACACCAGCGCCCCTTCCCGCATGAGGCGGTCGCACACGTCGAGGCTGGGCGAGTCCCGGATGTCATCGCTGTTGGGCTTGAAGGCGACGCCGAGGACGGCCACCCGCTTGCCCGCCAGCGACCCGCCGGCCGCCTGCCGGGCAAGATCAGCGACCCGCACGCGGCGGCCCCGGTTGATCGCGTCCACCTCGCCCAGCAGGCTCACCACAGACTCCACTCCCAGGCTCATCGCCGTGGCGCGGAATGCCCGGATGTCCTTGGGCAGGCAGCCGCCGCCAAAGCCCAGCCCGGGTACCAGGGACCGCCGGCCTATCCGCTCGTCATGCGAGAGCGCCTCAGCCAGCCGCACCACGTCCGCGCCCGCGGCCTCGCAGACCTCGGCCATGGCGTTGATGAAGGAGATCTTGGTCGCCAGGAAGGCGTTGGCCGACACCTTGACCAGTTCGGCGGTTTCCAGGTCCATGACCAGCCCGGGGACTCCGGCGGCCAGCGGCTGGGCGTAGATCTCACGCAGCAGCCCTTCGGCCCAGGCAGAGGTCACCCCGAAGACGAGCCGGTCAGGGCGGAGGCTGTCCTGTACCGCGAAGCCCTCGCGCAGGAACTCGGGGTTCCACGCCACCTCCACCTGATCTGCGGCGGGAGCCGCCTGCCTGACCCGGGCGAGGACATGGCGGGCCGTGCCGACCGGGACCGTGGACTTCCCCACGATCAGGCACCGGGAGCTCAGGTGGGCAGCCAGGGCGTCGGCCGCGTCGTGCACATACCTCAGGTCGGCCCCGCCGTCACCGTCGTCCTGCGGCGTGCCCACACACAGGAAATGGGCCTCGCCGAACCGTGCTATCTCCTCGTAGGAGGAGGTGAAACCGAGCCGGCCGGCCTCCAGGCTCTTGCGCAGCAGCGGCTCCAGGCCCGGCTCGAAGAACGGCACCTCACCCCGGGCCGCCTTCGTGATCTTGTCCGGGTCGACGTCAATCGCCAGCACCTGGTGGCCCAGGTCGGCCATGCACACAGCGTGGGTCAGGCCGAGGTAACCCGTTCCGATGACCGTCAGCCGCATGCCAGGGACCCCGGCTCGCGAACTGGCCCGGCTGCCACCGGGCCGTTACGGCGCATGGTCTCCGGACCTGCCGCTGCCCGCCAGCTCCACGGGCTGGCCGGTGGTGGAGTCGCTGGCGGTCACCACCCACTGGCGGGTACGGCGGATGCCAAGGATGCTCAGGAAGAAGGTGCCGAAGATCATCTGGCAGCTCAGGATGAGGGCGGTCACCGACGGCATGACGATGTGCAGCGCGCTGCGGTACTCCAGGTTCCCGAAACCGAGGCCGTGCCAGTAAATGAGGGAGCTCACCAGGCCAGCCACGCCTGCCGCGCCCAGCAGGGCACCTATCAGCAGCCCTCGCTCCAGGCCCCACTTGCCCAGCACCCGCTGGATCCGCGCGTCGCCGGGCAGGAAGCCCTCGGCACTGGCGTACACCTTGGTGAACATGGCGAACAGCACGCACTGGAAGCCGATCACGACCAGGGCCAGTGCGACCGCCAGCGTGTCCAGGTCAAAGCTGGGCCGGGCGCCTTCCAGCGCGGCGGCCTCGATCCCGGTGGTGACGGCCACGCCCAGCGTGAACAGGACCAGGCCGGGGATGAGGAACAGCCAGCGCGGGCTGTAGAGCAGCAGGAAGCGCAGGTGCCGCCAGCCGTCCCGCCAGCTGCGCAGGTGCGGCCGCCTGCTCCGCCCGTCAGGCGCCAGGGTGATCGGCACCTCTTCGATCCGCTGCCGGGCCAGCGTGGCCTTGACCACCATCTCGCTGGCGAATTCCATGCCCGAGGCCTGCAGGCTGAGCGCGAGCACGCTGTCGCGCCGGAAGGCGCGCAAGCCGCAGTGGAAGTCGCCGATCTCGCTATGGAAGAACAGCCGCCCGATGAAGCTGAGGACCGGGTTGCCCAGGTAGCGGTGGAGCGGACGCATCGCACCCGGCGCGATCCCGCCACGGAAGCGGTTGCCGAGCACGAGGTCCGCTCCCGCGCGCAGCCGTTCCACGAACGGCATGAGCGCGGTGAAGTCGTAGCTGTCGTCGCTGTCCCCCATGATGATGTACCGGCCGCGGGCGGCCGCGATGCCGCCCATCAGGGCGTTGCCGTAACCGCCCTCCGGGATCGTCACCACCCGGGCACCCGCCTCCCGTGCCAGCCACTGGCTGCCGTCGGTGCTGCCGTTGTCGGCGACCACCACTTCCCCGTCGATGCCATTGGCGGCCAGGCAGGCCAGCGCTTTTCGCACGCAGGTCCCGACGGTTTCTGCCTCATTGAGACACGGCATGATCACCGTCAGTTCCATATCGCCTCCTTCTGGAGAGTGCGCGCCTTTCGCTGCCGCATATAGACTTCCCTCACCCGTTCCGCCATGATGTCCCAGTCGAATTCAGCCAGCCACGGGTCACTGTCGTATTCCGCGGCCGGCAGCTCGCTGGATTCGCCGAGAACCCGCTCTACCGCCGTGGCCACGCTTTCCGCGTCGGGCTCGCAAATAACACCGCGCGCCGACCGCGCGACCAGATGCTGGGCCAGGTTGTCCGGCGCGGAAGTGGTGACGACTGTGGCACCGCAGGCGAGAGCTTCCAGGATGGCGATGCCAAACCCCTCCCGGGCTGACGGCGAAACAAACACCCGGGCCGCTTTCAGAAGTGCGTAGACATCTTTCTGCTCGGCCACGTCATGGTTGAACGTGACCGCGTCCGCTATCCCGAGCTGCGCGGCTTGCCTGGCCAGCGCATCTCGCGCTGGGCCGTCACCGATGACCCGGCAGGTGACGGGCATCCCCCGGGCGTGCAGCAGGGCGACCGCGTCCAGGAGCATGTCGACCCGCTTGTGGTCGATGAGCCGGCCGACCACGGCCAGGTCGCGCGGTTCCCCGTCGGGATATGTGCTGCGGATCGCGCCCAGGTCTATGCCATTGGGCACGGTGGTGATGCGTGCCCGGCTGCCCAGGCACGCCCGCAACCGCTCCGCCGTGTAGGGCGACGCGGCGATGATTTCTTTCGGCATGCGCATCGCGAGCCACTCGACGAGCCACCCGGCAAGCCCGGACCAGCCCATATAGCTGAACCAGTACGAGCGGCTCCACACCTCGTGCCAGGTGACGATGAAGGGCTTGCGCTTCAGGGCGGCCACCGCCCGCAGCACGAAGACCTGGAAGTAGGGCATGTGGTCGGCGTCCAGCACATCGAACTGGCAGCGGATCAGCTGCAGGCAGGCGAAGGCGAAGCGCACGGCCGGCCAGACGGACCTGCGGTTCTTGGTGTACAGGGGGAGCAGCGGCGAGATCGCGTGGAAGGTGACGCCTGCTTCGGTGTAGACGCGTGGCCCGTCCCACCAGTGCATGGTGAAGACATGAACCTCGAACTCGTCCGCCAGCCGGCGGGCCAGCTCGTGATAGCGCTGTTCTCTGCCACCATGGCTGTACGGGTGGATCGTGTCGCAAACGAGCGCGACCACCAAACGCTTGGTCATGGGATCCCCTAGAGAAGTCAGCGGCAGGAGCAATCGCCGGGCCCTGCCACCTGGAAAGCGCTATCAGACCGGTAAGACCCCTCCCGCGGTCGGCTCTGATGTGGGTCCCTATACAGCTTTCAAGGCGTAGTCGATAGCACGCCAAGTCAATAACCTGACGCGGCGCTAACGTTTTTAGTAATTAGTACTGGCGTCCGTATAAGTCGACGCCGGAGTAGTGGGGGCGGATTACCTGATCCGGGTAGTTAGCTGAAATCAGGCCCTTTCGTCACTGAGGGTGAGTACTAAGCGACATCGTGCGATACTGAGCATCTCACTGGGTTACTGGTGTATCGGTTTAAGCTTGTCTTTACCCGACCTTAACTAGAAATGTGACATAGATCACACTATGCGCCCCTGCCACCGCCATCCCCCCGGAAGCGGCCGGGCCGTCTGGGATCTGGGGTAACTTACGCGGCAGGCGACCTGTGAACCGGCCAGGTCTGCCGATGCGCCCGCGACGGCACGAGCAGGGGAGAGCCACGGGATGAAGTACAGGGTGGCGCTGGTGGTGAGCAAGACGCTGGCGATCTACGGTTTCGCTGGCTGGGTCTACATCGCGCTCGTCGCGCTGGTCCACCCGGCCACCCTCGGGCTGCAGCTCACGCACTTCGCGAGCTTCCCGCACGAGGACACCTTCGGGGAGCTGAGCTTCGTGGTGTCGCTGGTGAGCTTCGTCGTGTACAGCCTGCTGCGCTCCCGGCCGGACCAGGCATCCCGGTGAGCCGATCCAGCCGATGAGCGTCCCGCCGGCGCAGCCGGACCGCGCCGGGCAGGTGAGCGCCGCCGGGCCAGCGGCATCTTTGCGCGTGCTCCATGTGGTGGTCGGGCATGGCCTGCCGACCTACTTCATGAACGCCGTGCGGTCGGTTCGCGCGGTCGCGCCCGCCGATCCGCTGCTCGTCATCGACAACGCGAGCCCGGACGCGCACCTGCGCGACTGGCTGCGGCGCCTGGCCTCCCACGACAGCAATGTCGAGGTCATCTTGCGGACCGCTAACGATGTGACCAGCAACCGCAAGGTGGGGAGCCTGTACTCGGCCTACGAGATCGCGTTCGGCCGGGCCATCGCCGGCGGGTTCGACCTGGTGCACCTGATCCAGGGCGACTTCCAGCTGATGTGGTGGGATGCCGGCCTGGTCGCGAGGTCCGGCGAGATCTTCGGCGCCCATCCCGCCTGCGTCAACATCCAGACGCAGTTCCTGTCGCGGGACAAAGTGCTGGCCGGGGAGCTGGCACCGGCCGGCGGCGGGCTCACCAAGCTGGCCAGGTACGGGCTGACCGACACCGGGCTGTACCACCTGCGCCGCTGGCAGGAGCGGTCGATGCGGTTCGGCCCGAACGAGCAGGGTCACGCCAAGCGCTATCTGGGCGAGGGGCACGAGGTGATCTGCCATCCCTGGCCGACCGACGCCCCGATACCCTGGCCCGCCGTGGTGCGTGGCGGTGCCCAGCGGGGCAGGGAGGTCCGGGCCACCCGGCCCTATCTGCTCAGGCCGCTCTCACCTGAGCAGGTCACCGGCGTGAAGAACGCTGAGGGCCTGACCTGGCTGGAGGACGTGTGCGTCCCGTGGGGCTGGGCGTGCGCCACCCCGATGTGGGTCACGAATCTCGACACGAGCGACTACTGGGTGCTGCGGTACCGGGACGCCAGGCACAACGGGCTGCGACACGTCCTGCCCCGGGTGGAGACACGGGGGGTTGACCGGGCGGACCGCCGGAGGCTGCTGCGGATCTACCGCTATCGCCCCTCGCTGTTCCGGCTGTTCGTCGTCGCGCCCGCCTGCGAGATCACGCGAAGGCTGGGATACCGGCGATGATCCCGGTCTGGGCTACCGTGGATGGCTCGAACGGGAGGTATGACCGATGCGGGTGACCGTGGTGCGGCCCGCCGATCTGGGACCCGGCGAGGCGGACCTGTGGGCCAGGTTCCAGAAGACGTCGCCGGTGATGTCGAGCCCGTTTCTCTCCCTGACGTTCTCCCAGATCGTGGGCCGGGCGCGGCCGGGCGCCAGGGTTGCCGTCATTGAATCTGACGGCGAGATCAGCGCGTTCCTCCCATTCGAGCTCGCGGCGCGCAGGATCGCGATGCCGATCGGCTACCCCATGAACGACCTGCAGGGGCTCATCAGCTCGGGCGCGCCTGTCGACGCGCGGTCGGCGATAAGGAAGGCGGGCTTGCGGGGGTGGCGGTTCATCGCCGTGCCCGCGGAGCAGGCCGCCTTGGCGCCCTACCATTACCGCGGAACGACGGTCCAGGCCCCGGTGGCCGATCTCAGCAATGGCTATGAGGCCTTTATTCAGAGCCGCAGCCGGTCGCTCGTCGCGGAGACCGCCAGGAAGCGGCGGGCGCTGGAGCGGCAGTCCGGCGCGGTCTCGCTCGAATGGAGCAGCCCCCGCCCGGACCGGCTCCGGCAGCTGATCGGCTGGAAGTCCGGCAAGTACGGTGGCACCCGCCAGCTGTTCTCCGACCCGGCGGCGGTCCGCATCGTGGAGGAGATCGCGGCCTCGGCCACCGAGGACTGCCAGGGGCTGGTCAGCGTGCTGCTCGCCGGGGAGCGGCCGGTCACCATCTATCTCGGGATGACCGGGCCCCGGGGACTGACCGGGTGGTTCGCCTCCTATGACAGTTCCCTGAGCCGTTTCTCGCCTGGCACGGTCATGTTCTTCGCCGTGGCGGAAGAGGCCGCCCGCCGCGGCATTGCCGCCTTCGAGCTCGGCTACGGGCAGGACGGCTACAAGTTCCGCCTCGGCAACGATTCGTACCCGGTGGCCGGCGGTGCCGTGTGGGCCAGCCGGGCTGAGGAAAAGGCGCGCGACATCTACCGCCGGGTGCGGCGGAAATCGCCATCTGCCCAGCCTGGCACGGCCTCGTAACGATCAAGCGGACCGGTAGTGCCGACGGGGTCCCTATGGTGCGATATCGGCAGGGGCAAGCCGCCAGATGCGCTCCGGCGCGCGGACCGCGGTTCGCAGGCGCCGTCCCAGCGAGCGGCGCTGCGAAGCATGACAGCGCAGGACTGCCGCCTTGCGGGACCGGTCCTCCGGAAAGCGGAGCCCGGGGTCATGGACGAGCTTGAAGCCACGCTGGGTGAGAGACTTCTTTCTCTCCGCCACATCAGCGGGGCGCTCCGCCGCGTAGGGCAGCTCTTCGTAGAGGTAGACAAGGCCTGCATGCCCCGCGGCGAAGATCAGCCCTGCCTCGGCCGTGATCACATGATCGGGATGGTGCAGCCCCAGCGGTATGACCCAGGCGTGGGCGGGGTGCTCCCTGGCGTAGTTCGCCAGGTCGTCGGCGATCGCCCGCGGCAGTTCGTCGTCGGCCAGCTCGGCGTACCCGTACTGGCCGGTGCGGTACTGGCGATCCCAGTAGGTGAGGTGGCATGTGGTCGCGTTCACCAGAGCCGCCGCACTGATGTCCTCGCCCCTGCGCACCCCCACCACGTCGGCGCCTTCGGGGAAGTAGCGCGCCGCTTTGTCCCAGGGCGTGAGCGGGCGGATGGATGCCGGGCCGCCCGCGAATACAGTGGTGACCGACGAACCCGGGTTTGCCGCCAGGAAAAGGGAGCAGCTGAGAGCGGCGTCGTCCAGATGCGGCGAGACGACGTTAAAGACCCGGCTCATGTTCAGGCCCATCCTCCATGGCGCTGGCCGGGACCGACTGCCCGGTCCACGCTATCAAGCCAGATCAGCCCGCTGGGGCACATGTCCGGCCCGGTGACCATGAAATATGATGAGGTTCCGTCGGGCGGCATTGACGTGCACTGTCAACCTCGCTCAGGACCAAGGTGGCCATCACGACTCCTCAGCCCGCGACCGCGAGAGGGCCAGGGCTGACTCCCCCTACGGTGCCGCAGGTCATCCGATGACCGCGGGCATCGCGCGCCAGGAGGACTCCCGCAGCCGCCGCGGGCAGGGCGGCCGCCACCGGCTGCAGGAGAGCCAGGGGCAGCGGTCCCCCGGCCGGCTCCGGAGGTTCCTCGGTGAGAGCCTGGTCCGCAACGCCGCGTCCCTCGGCACGAACGTCGTCATCGGCACTGTCACCGGGCTCGGGACGCTGACGCTGCTGACCCGCCTCTACCCTGTCCAGGCGATCGGGCTGTCAGCGGCGGCGCTCTCGGCGACCGGCCTGATCACATCCATCAGCCAGCTCGGGCTCAACTACTCGCTGGTGCGGTTCCTGCCGAAGAGCGCACGCCGCGCCGACATGATCAACAGCGCGCTCAACGCCACACTGCTCGTGGCCCTCGTCAGCAGTGTGGTCTTCCTCGCCCTGCCCAGCAGCGCCAGGCTCTACGCCCTGGGCGGCGCGGCTTTCGCCGCTGCCTTCCTGGTCAGCACCGTCATGGTCACGGGCAGCACCCAGCTCACCAACGTGTTCATCGCCGACCGGGTGGCGGGCAAGCTCGTCCGGGCCAACATCTTCAACAGCGCCGCCCGGCTCGCGGCACCCGCCGCCTTCCTGTCCGTGGGGATGGCCGGCGCCTACATCTCGCAAGGTGTCGTCCCGCCCGCGGTGGACTTCGTCGTCCTGGCGATCATGCTGGCCCGGCGGGGCCACCGGTTCCGGCCGGTGATCAGCGTGACCGCGACCCGTGAACTGCGCCGGTTCTCGGTGGGCACCTACATCGCGAGCCTGATCGGCGGGCTGCCCCTCATCGTCCTGCCGCTGATCATCCTGTCGCGCTTCGGGGCCGCCCAGAGCGCCTACTGGTACGCCGCCATCGCCGGCGCGTCGGTGCTCTTCAGCCTGCCCGGTTCGGTCAGCCAGGCGCTGCTCGCGGAGGCGGCACACGAGCCGGGTCAGCGGCGCGCCCTGATCCGCAGGTCGGCGACCCTGATCGTGGCGGTCATGCTGCCCGTGCTCGCGACGGCCTACCTGGCCGCGCCGCTCGGGCTGGCGCTGCTGGGGCGCCACTACCAGGCCGAAGCCCTGACCTCGCTCCGCCTGCTCATCATCGCGGCCGCGATGTCCAGCGTGAACTACATCACCGGCACCATCTTGTACCTGGCCAAGAAGGCGTTCGCGATCGCGGCCATCAACACGATCGACGCGATCCTGGTGATCGGGCTCGCCGTGACATGGGCACACAGCACCGAGGATGTCGCGCTGGCCTGGGTGATCGGCGAGGTGGGCAACGTGGTGCTGTTCCTGGCGCTCGCGGCGCTCGCGCTGCGTCAGGTGCACGGGCACTGGGAGGCTTTGGGCGGTGACCAGGCCGAGACGCAGGCACAGTCGGCCACGCGGCGGGTGTCGAGAGAGTCGCAGCAGGCTGGCCTGGACGTGCTGTTCAGCCTCGCCACCCATGCCACGGCTGGCATGACGGGGCCGATCTACGGGCCTGGGCCTCCGCCGCCCTGGGCCCGGCCCCGGGACCGCCCTGCGGTGCGGCCCGAGCCCAGACCCCAGCACCTGCACAGGTCCCAGCCCAGGCCACGGCCCGACCCA
Source organism: Streptosporangiaceae bacterium (assembly GCA_035532275.1). Taxonomy (GTDB): domain Bacteria; phylum Actinomycetota; class Actinomycetes; order Streptosporangiales; family Streptosporangiaceae; genus UBA9676. The sequence goes on from DATKRG010000292.1 coordinate 14,141, forward strand.
CGGTCGGGGCGCGAGCCACGACCCAGGCGCGACCCACGGCAGGACCGCGACCCACGCTCTGGGCGCGACCCACGCTCTGGGCGCGACCCAGGGTCCGGGCGCGACCCAGGGTCCGGGCGCGAGTCCCGGCCGGAGCGCGGCCGGCGGTCGGGGCGTGACCCGGACACCCAGCCCGACATCAAGCCCCGGCGCGACCCCCGATCCCGCCGCGACCCCCCGTCCCAGCCCGGCTCGCGGTCCGGACAGCCATGACACCTGGCGGGCCGGCGGGACCGCACCGGCTACCATCACCACAATGCGTCAGGTGACCGCTCTCCCGCCGGAGGCCGCCACCCTGCGCTCACGCCACATCGGGATCGACGCCCGTTATCTCAAGCGGGCAGGGATCGGCATCAGCTGGTACCTCCACCGCGGCATCTGTGAACTGCTGTCAGCGCAGGCGCGTGTCACCCTGCTCACCGACGACGCCGCTCATGGCGCGGCGCTGCTTGCCGCTTACCCGCCGGCCAGCGTGATCGTCCTGCCGGGCCGCAGCGGATTCATCTGGGAGCAGTGGACGCTGCGCCGCCACCTGGCCTCGTCCGGCTACGACGGCTTCATCGCCCCCGCGAACTACGGGCTCCCCCTTGCCTACCGGGGCCCGACGCGGCTGATCCTGGTCGTTCACGATCTCATCCCGCTCAGGCTGCCTCACCTGTACCTGCTGCCGCGCCCGCTGTGGTCCGCCAAGTACCTGCTATCGATAGCCATCGCGGCCGCCCGTGCCGACCACATCGTGGCCGTCTCGCAGGCGACGGCGCGGGATGTGGCCAGGCTGCTCAGGCGCCCGGTGGCCGGCGTCGTCTATCCGCCCATCCCCCGGCCCGCGTCCGCACAGCCGGGGGATCAGATCGCGGCCCCCGCGGCGGCTGGCCGACAGACGCACACCCCGCAGCCACACACCTTGGAGACCGCCAGCCCGGCGGGTGCCCGCGACGGATCCGGCAGCATGTACCAGTTCCCCGAGCGGTACTTCGTCTACAACGGCGGCACAGACGTCCGCAAGAACGTCCCGATGCTGCTGCGCGCCTTCGCCCGCGTCCGGCCCACCCTGCCCGGGGCAGACCTGGTCATCATCGGCGCGGGTTACGAATGCTTCCGGCGGGAGATCGGCCGGCTGGGCATCGCCGGTCAGGTGCACCTGCCCGGGTACGTCGACGACGCGGCCAAGACCGCGATCCTGGCCAACGCGCTGGCCCTGGTGTACCCGTCGCGCCTGGAAGGTTTCGGCCTGCCGGTCGTGGAGGCGTTCGCCGCCGGGATCCCGGTCATCTCGGGCACGGGCGGGTCGCTGCGGGAGGTCGGGGGGAGCGCCGCGACCTATGTGGAGCCCCTCGACGAGCGCTCGCTGGCGGCGGCCATGGCCACGGTGGCCGGCCAGGATGGGCACCAGCGCGCGGTCAGCGCCGGCACCGCCCAGCTGGAGCTGCTCTGGGAACGCAGGCAAGCAGCGACCTTCGCCCGCACGGTGGCCTCCTGCCTGCCGTCCCGGGCCACCTGACCCGGCCGGCGCAGGCCACCCGGCGCCCTCCCGCCCGGCGGCGCCGGAACCCCCGGCCCTCAGCGGGCGGCGAGGGCGCTGCCGCGCTGATCCGCTGGCTGTGACTCCCCCAGCACCGCGTTCAGCTCGGACATCGTCATCGCCGCGATCCGCGGCCATGGCACCGCACCGGCGAAGTCACCGCCAGCGGCCGACATCGCCGCGAGAGTCCCGGCGCTGGCACCGCAGGCGCGCAGGAGTGCCGCGGTGAGGCCCGGCACAGTCCGGTCGTAGCGCAGCACGGCCTGGTCCGGCAGGTCGGCCAGCGAGTCGAGATCGGGGACGATGAGCGGGCGGCCGTGGGCGAGGGCGAGCATGGCGCTGCCGCTGGTCGTGATCCGCCGGTATGGCAGCACCACCACGTCAGCGTCGGCGAGCAGGCCGGTGAGCTCCCCATCGGGAACCCGCTCCAGCCGCAGGGTGACCCGGTCCCCCAGCGGCCGGGCGAGGGCCATCAGCGCCGGCCGCAGATCCGGGTCCCAGCACTCACCGGCGACGGTCAGGTGCGCCGCGGTGCCGCCCGGCAGCGCCGCGAACGCGGCGAGCAGGTCCTCGACCCCCTTGTACTCTCGCACCTTGCCGAAGAACAGGAACCGGCGTGGCCCGTCACCGGCACCGGGAGTGCGCAGTGACTCGCTGGGCACCGGTGGCAGCAGCGGGCCGTGCGGTATGACGGCCGACGCGCGCGGCACGGCACCGAAAGCGGCGAGCTCGGCCAGCGCCGACGGCGTGTGGACGATCACGAGGTCACAGCTGCGCGCCAGCCTGCGGCGGGCCCGGGTGTCGTCGGTGAAGACGGGCTCGTGCGGCAGCGCGTTATGCACGGTCCATACCAGGTGCAGGCCGAGCAGCCGGACGGCGGCGAGGCAGAGCACGAACCACCCGTACGCCACCCCCCGCAGCACCGGGAAGCGCCCGCCGCCGGGAAGGACGAACCTGTGCACCCAGTGCAGGTGGACCAGCCGGGCACCGCCAAGACGCCGCACCGCCAGCTCCAGCGGCAGCAGCAGCAGGTTGAGCAGGTGGGACGGGGTCAGTTCGCCCAGGTAGCTGACGGCCGCCCCCTGCCGCCGCAGCTCGGTGTACAGCAGCCGCTGGTAGGGACTGGACTGTTCACGGGGAAGGACCAGGAGCTTCATGTGCGCGCCAGTTCCACCAGGACTCCGGCACCGAAGGTGAGGTGATCCACGAGAACCCTGCCCGCGCCGTAGGAACGGTTGCGCCAGGCCGGGATGAGCAGCAGAGCCGGGTAGAGGGGGAAGATCAGGGTCAGCGGCAGGCCGAGCAGGAACAGCGGGTAGACCACGACCATCGGGTCGGTGCGCAGGATGTGCCGCAGCCGCGCCCGGTGCTTGCGGTACAGGCGCGCCCGGGCCTTGCCGTAGGTGTAGGAGCGGCGCAGCTGGCGGCGCCATGTCCCGTAATCGTGCTCGATGACCGCGCCGGGAACGCTGCGGATGCAGTAGCCCGCGTCGCCGAGGCGCCAGCAGAAGTCGACGTCCGAGCCGTAGGCGAACCGCTCGTCGAACCCGCCGACCGCGTCGAAGACCTCACGCCGGAAGGCCACGTTGAGAGTCGGGCACTCGGGCAGGTAGGTGGGCTCCTCGGCCTGCCGCTCGGGGGGGTCGTACAGCCCGTTCCCTGACGTGGCGAGCGTGACACCGGAGGTCATCCGCTCGTCCTGCTGGAGCGGGGCCACCAGGCTGGCAAGCCAGCCGGGCCGGGGCCGGCAGCCCGCGTCGGTGAAGACGATGATCTCCCCACGCGCCTCCCGCACACCGGCGTTGCGCTGGTGGGCGATGGAGACCCGCACCCCGGGCGGCCGCTGGAACGGCACCCACCGCACGGCGGCCTCGTGACGCCGCCGGATGTGATCAAGGCGGCCGTCCGAGGCATCCACGACGACGATCTCAGACTCCCCGGCCAGGCCGTCCACCTGAGCGGCCACATCGGCCAGGGTCTGATCGAGAGCTTCCTCGTCCTTGCTGACGATGACGATCGAGATCACCGGTGGAATACCTCCGAGGTGCCGTCCGTGTACACGGTGTCGTAGTTGGCCCGCAGGAAGCCGAACGGGAAGGCGTACGTGGCCGACTGGCCAGCCAGGAACGAGTTCGTGAACCCGTCGACGACGTTGGTGCTGCTCGCGTACACCCATGCGTGCTGGTCCAGCGTGAGCGGGGTGATGTCAGAGAGAGTCCCCGGGCCGTACCCGTTCATCGCGTACAGGCGGAGCTCCCCGTACCGGTCGGCGTAGACGAGCTGGCCAGGCCGGGCGGCCCGGCCGAGCCAGCTGGCCGAGGCCAGCTCCGGTGCGGTCATGGAGAACTGCTGGTAGTCCCCGCCGCTGTTGGCCAGGTTGGTCCCGGCGCCGGAGCCGAGCACCGCACCGGACAGGCCGCCCGCGGTCACGAGCAGCACCGCCATGCTCGCGGCGGCCAGCACGAGGACGCCGATCTGCCGCCACCGGGGCCGCCCGGCGAGCAGCCGCAGCGACCAGCACAGGCCGATGCCGAGCACCGTCATCGTCTGCAGGAAGGCCCGCTGGGGATTGTAGGACTGCGCCAGGGTGCCGCTGAGCCTGATGGCCGTGAGGATGAGCACCGCCGCCAGGCCGAGCAGGCCCACCTGCCGGGCGATGACCGGGGTCTTGCGCTGCACCACGATCACGAGCGCCCCGACCGCGGCGAGCAGGTTCGCGAGCTGCTGCACGAGCAGCTCGAGCAGACTGAGCGCGTTGTAGCCGAGCGGCCACCGCACCGGGGGCGCCGATCCGGGCGGCTGGCGCAAGGCGTACGCGGGGCTGCCCGCATCGGCCAGCGGCGTGACATACGGCGCGTGCACCGCGTAGTACCCGTGAATGAGGGTCGCGTACTGGGCCGGCTGGAGCTGCTTGGCTGACTCGCCCTGGAAGTAGCTGGCGAGCAGGTTCCCGGCGTGGTTGGGAAGCAGGTCGGGCCCGGAGGCCTTCAGCGCGGCGGCGAACTGGGACACGTTGGACGCGGACTGGGTCACCGGCCCGTACCAGACGAGCGCGCTGGCCAGGGCCGCCCCGAACGCGATCAGCACGGGCCAGCTGACCCGCGGCACCTCCCGGAACCGTGACACGGCGACCTGGAGCACGAGCGCCAGGCCCAGCATGGCGATGGCCAGGTAGGCGGTGGAGTAGTGCGAGACGGTGATGCCCAGGCCCAGCAGCCCGGCCAGGATCCACTGCGAGCGCCGGGGCAGCCGGGTGTCGAGCATCACCGCGATCATCGCCGCGAACAGGAGCAGTGCGATCTCCTGCCGGGCCAGGGCGGGCAGCTGCTGGAAGAACGTCGCCTGGGTGACAATGAACGCCGCCGCCGCGAAGGCCCACGGGCGGGACAGGACCCGGGCCGCGAGGAGGTAGACCGCCACCGGGAACATCGCGCCGATCACCGGGTACACGACCTTGAACACCAGCAGGCCCGAGACCCCGGACAGGCTGTGCAGCAAGGCCGGCAGAACGGTGACGCTGAGCAGCGCCCCGTAGGCGTCGCCGGGATGAGCCGGGTGCCAGACACCGGTCAGCACCGTCTGCTGCATCGCGTGGTACTCGGAGGCGATGTCGAAGCCGTAGACGAGAGAGCCGCGCAGCGAGAACGACCACATCATCGCGAGCCCGGCCGCGTAGAGGATGACCGGGAGCCGGTTGCCGTCCAGCCGGGGCGCGAGCACGAAGGTCACCACGAGCAACAGGACGCACGCGACGACGCAGACGAGCGCGACACCGCCGCCGAGGCCGCTGTTGAGCCGCAGCGCACCGGCCGCGGCCACCACCGGGAAGATGAGCGGCCATGCCAGCGTGAGCGGATGGGGCAGAGCGCGCCACGGTATCCCGACCTGTGGCGGGCAGGTCCACGACGATGCCAGCAGCCCCGCGCAGACGATCTCCAGGCCCACCAGCACCGGCCCGGAGCTCAGCGGCGCGGCGACCCCGAAGAGCAGCCCGGTCAGGTCAACGACCAGGCCCGACCCGAGCAGCACCACCAGCGAGGCGCACGGCACGTAGACGGGGAACGCGGCGATGGCCGCACCGGGAACCCGCAGCGCCCGCAGCAAGATCACACCGGGGCCGACGATCAGCAGCGGGATCAGCAGCACCTGCGCCGCCCAGGCACCACGCACCGGCACGAGCAGGGCGATCAGCGCCAGCGCCGCCAGGTGAACGCCGATCCGCCGGCCGGCCACCAGGGCGGCCTCCCGGACGGCGGCGATGCTGGCCGGCTGGGAGATGTCCAGCCGCGGCAGGCTCATGGCAGGTGTTCCGCTACCGGCTGAGGGCTGCCGGCCAGCTGCGCTGGGGGCTGGTGTTCCGGCGCGAGATGGCGGAACCTCCACAGCCCCTCAAGGAAGCCGATGTCCTCGCAGGTCTCCTGGGCGAGCTGCACATAGGCGTCGGCGGCCCAGGCCCACCGGCGGTGGATGATCGCGCTGCGCAGCGCGTGGGGGTAGAGCAGGACGGGCAGGGCCAGCGTGGCCAGGATCAGCGGAAGGAAGACGGCGGAGGCGGCCAGCATCAGCCCGAACGCCAGCGGCCCGGGGAAGAAGGTCGGCGACAGCGCCGGCCACTTGCGGTGGAGCCGGGCCGATCCCCGCCCGTACGCCCGGCTGCGGCGCAGGGTGTCGCGCATGGTGGGCTGGAAGTGGTGGGTCACCCGCGCCTGCGGGCTGAAGACGAGAGGCGCCGGTGCGGGCCGCAGTGACAGCCGGCGGCACAGATCCACCTCCTCCGCGCCGAACTGGAACCGCTCATCGAAGCAGCCCACCTCGAGCAGGACGCCGCGCCGGAACGACATGTTGGCGCCCACCAGCGAATAGACCTCGCGCCGGTCGCTGCGCTCGGAAACGGCCCACTGACGCCGCAGGTAGAGATAGAAGCGGTAGGCCGGCTTGTCGCTTCTGGCGAGGTTGAGCTCCTGCGGCCGCAGCGGGTTGTGGCGTTCCAGGTAGCCGCGCATGAAGCAGGCGGGGGCCGCGGGCAGGATCGGGCCGCCGATCCCGGCGATGCCGGGGGTGTAGCCGGCGAGCAGGCGCTCAGCCCACTGGGGCTGCGGTTCGCAGTCGTCGTCGAGAAAGCCGACGACCGGCGCTGAGGCCGCGGCAATGCCCGAGTTGCGCGCCGCCGCGATCCCGCGGTTGGCCGGGTGACGGACGAGCACGGCACCGTGGGCGCGGGCGACCTCGCTGGTCGAGTCGGTGGAGCCGTCGTCAACGACGATGATCTCCAGCCGGGGGCGGATGGTCTGCGCGGCCAGGGCGTGCAGGCAGCGGTGTGTCCCCTCCGCCCCGTTGAACGAGCAGATCACGATGCTGAGGTCAGGCGGCATGGGACTGGCTCCCGGCGGGGGCGTGCATCCGGTCGCGGTACAGGCCGAAGGTGACCGCGGCGATCGTGGCGAGATCGGTGGCTGGCTGCCCGTGCTGGCTGGCCGGGCGCTGACCGGCCGCCTGCGGGCCGGCCGGGCCGGCGAGGAACCCGGCGAGGACCCTGGCCAGGTGCTCGGGACTGCGGGGCGGGAAGCTCCAGGGTGAGCCGCCGAACTGCTCGCCAAGCCCGCCGGCGGTGCTCGCCAGCACCGGCGTGCCAAACGCCCCGGCCAGGCCGGCCACGCCGCTCTGCTCGGCGTGCCGGTAGGGCAGCACCACCGCGTCCGCGGCCTGGAACCACGCCGCGACGTCGCGGTCCGGGACGTACCCGGTGAGGACCAGCTGCCGCGACAGTGACAGGCGCCGGGCGCGGCGCAGGACCCGGGCCAGGTGGATCCGGTCCCAGGCTTCGAAGACGCGGAACATGCCGGACCTGCGGCGGACCGCGCCGGCCACGACAAGCCGGATGTCCTCCAGCTGGACCGCCCCGGAGTCCTTGACGATGCCCAGCGCCTGCACGAGGTCGCCGAGCCCCTTGTCGACGTGGATGAAGCCGAACGCGAGCAGGATCCGGGCGCTGCCCAGGCCACAGCGGTCCCGCAGGTCCCCGGGCGTCGCCCCGGCGGCGGGCGGCGGCGCGCTTGGGTGCGCGATGACGGTGACCTTCGCTCCCGGGACGCCGATCGGGCCGGTGAGCGCGGTGGCCGCGCCGGCCGTGTGCACGATGATCTGGTCGCACAACCCGGCGATCCGGCGGTAGATCGCGCGGCCGGCCGGGCCCAGCAGGCCGGTCTCCCTGGTGACTTCGTGCATCGTGACGACCACGGTGACCGGCATCGCCCGGCGCAGCGCCGCCAGCCAGCGCATCAGGGCGATCATCGCCGTGCCGAACGCGGCGACGGCGAACTGCACGTGAACGACATCGGGCTGCCAGGCCGCCACGGCGGCGCTGGTGGCTGCCCGTTCCCGGCCGCCGCGGGGCAAGGCCCCGAGCACTTCCGCGGGGCTGCCCTCCGTCATCCGCGGCACGAGCACCCGGACGTCATGCCCCTGGCCCTGCGCGGCGCCGGCGAAGGCGCGGGTGTAGGTGCCGATGCCGTCCGGCGCGGGCGGGTAGGGGCTGACATAGAGGATCTTCACCGGAAGCTCCTGGCAGCTGGCGAGCAGGCTGTCCAGAAGTCGATGGACTCGGCCGGGCTGGCCAGATGAACCGTGAGCTGCAGCCGCTGCGCCGTGCACGTCGTCAGCACGGTGGCGCGGACCGTCCGCTCCCCGCCGGCGGGCACCCGGACCTGGCCCGCGGCGGCCGGCAGGGTGGAGCCGGCCTGCGAGATAAGCACGGACCAGCGGTAGGCCCGCGCGACCTGGGAGCCCGGCGCGTCATGGATGACGAACCAGACCTTGACGGTGGACACCTTCGACTGCAGCTGGGCCGGGAGCGCCTGCGGGTCGGTGAACGACAGCGCCACATAACTGGCCGGTGGCGCGGCCAGCCCGGCTGCCCGCAGCATCGAGTGGCCGGCGCCCGTCTGGGCGAGGCCGGCCATGATCGGCACCAGGACAGCCAGCGCGACCCAGCTCCGCGTTTTCGTCACGGAGCCGGTCAGCAATGTCCGGAGCCGGGTGAGGGGGGTGAAGCCTGCGGCCCCCCCGGGTGTCCCGGCTGGCTCACCGGGCGTTGCGGACAAGGGATCCCCTCCCCTGGTCGGAACGCCACGAATACATGCGTGCAGGTACAGCGCATGCTTTCATAGACACCCTGGGCCGGGAGGGCGTTTAGGGGACAGACTGCCTACAGTGGGTGAACATACCGATACTCGCCGAAGGATCGCCGTCATCGTGCCGGCCGGGCCGGGGGACGACACACTCGACACCCTGGCCAGCGTGGTCCGCTACACCGACCCGTCGCGGGTCATCGTGGTCGTGGATGACGGATCCGGCCTCGCGGGCCAGGGCGGGCGCATCCGCGATCTGTCCGGTGACATCGCCGTCATCCCAGCCCTGACCGGGATGCCGGACGGCAGGTTCGGCGGCCTCTGGCTCAAGCTGGCAGCCGCCTACCGCTGGCTGCTCGAGCGGTACCAGCCCGGCATCGTCCTGCGCCTGGACACCGACGCGCTCCTGATCGGGCCCGGCCTCGAAGCCGCCGCGGAGCAGGCCTTCGAGCGTGACCCAGCAGTCGGCCTGCTGGGCTCATACCGCATCGGGCCGGATGGTGAAAAGCGGGACAGCGCCTGGCCCGCGCGGCAGATCCGCGCCGAGGCGGGCCTGCGCGGGCTGGCCCACCCGCAGCGCCGCAGGGCCATCCGCGGCCATCTGCGGCTCGCCCATGCGCACGGCTACCGCGACGGCGATCACGTCCTCGGCGGGGCATACATCCACAGCTCCGCCGCACTGGGCCGTATTCATGAGAATGGATGGTTCAGCGAGCCGTGGATGATGACCAGCAGCATCGGGGACGACCATTACTTTTCCCTGCTGACCGTGGCTGCCGGCTACCAGATCGCCGACTTCGGCGGGCCCTCGGACCCGATGGCCCTGCGGTGGCGGGGGCTGCCCGCTCACCCGGCGGATCTGCTGGCAGCCGGGAAGCTCGTCACCCACTCGGTGCGGTTCTGGCGTGACCTCGACGAGGGGCAGGTCCGCGGTATCTTCGCGCGGGCGCGGGCGCAGGTCACCTAGCCGCCCTGGGGGGTCGCGCCGCCGGCTGGCCGCGCCGGCTTGCGGCGGCTGGAGATCGCCGCCGCCTTCCGGCCCACCTGGCTGCGCAGCTCGCGCAGCACGGTGACGTCCTCCGTTGCCTGGTGGAGCCGGTAGTACAGGCGCGGGGACAGGCGTGGCAGCAGCGGCGACCGGCGTGCCCGCAGCAGGGTGAGGAACTGGCGTGGCTGGAGGTCGATGTAGCGGGGAATGCTCTCGAACCACTCGGCGCTCAGGCGCGCCTCGCTCTGCGGCTGCAAGAGCCGGGACTGACGCTGCTCCTGGTATGCCGCGAGCGCCGGTTCCAGCTCGCCGTGCTGCCGCAGGCTGCCGGCCAGGGCGATGGCGTCGTCGATGGCCAGCTTCGTCCCCGACCCGATGGTGAAATGGGCGGTGTGGGCGGCATCCCCCGCCAGCACGACCTTGCCGTCGTACCAGCGCTGGTTGGTGACGGTGCGGAAGTTCAGCCACCGGGGGCTCACGTCGTCGCGGACGTCCCCGGCCAGCCGGTGACCATCCAGCTGGTGCTCGAAGAGCTTTTCCAGCAGGGCCAGCCCGTCCTGCGGCGCCATGGTGTCAAAGCCGAGCCCGCTCCACGTCCGCGGCGAGCACTCCACGATGAACGTGCTCGACTGCGCGTCGAACCCGTAGGCGTGAGCCCACACCCAGCCGCTGTCGGTGCGGACGAAGGGGAACGTGAACGACTCGAACACTTTGTCCGTGCCCAGCCAGATGTACTTGTTGGCGCCCACGTCGATGCCGGTCTGGAACGTCCCCGCATCGAGCCGTGTCCGGCTGCTCACCCCGTCGCAGGCCACGATGAGGTCCGCATCGGGCAGCTGGCCGGGGGTCACCTCGTGATCGAACTCGATGCGCACACCCAGGTCCCGTGCCCGCCCGGCCAGGATGTCCAGCAGCAGGCGCCGGTTGACGCTGTACCCGTCACATTCGGCGAGTGCCCGCTCACCGTCGATGTCCACGACCTCGTTGACCCAGCGGAACGCGGCCTGGTCGAGCTGGCCTGCGGAGACGGGGTCCGCGCTGTGCAGCCGGTGCCGGAGGTCGTCCCCGAAGACCACCCCCCAGCCGTAGGTCGAGCCGGCCACATTCCGTTCAAAGACCGTGACGTCGTGCCGGCGGTCGTGCAGCTTCATCAGCAGCGCGAAGTACAGGCCGGCCGGCCCTCCGCCCACGCACGCGATCTTCACAGCCCGGTAGTCTAGCTGCCCTAACTCGCCTGATAGGCGGCGTTCGCCCTGGCTCGTGGTATGTGTCCGCCAGCGAACCGCGCAGGCCCGGGCGTAGACTCTCACGCCACCCGGCACCGCGACGAAGGAGCAGGCGCCGCAGCCCGCTGCGGGGCGACAGACACATGCACGGCGGACCTACATCCCAGCGGGGACGCGCCAGGGCCTCCTGGCGCTGGGCAGCGCTGACGTCGGCTGCCGTGGCGCTCACGTCCTGTGGCGGCGCCGGCCAGCAGCCAGCGGCTAAGGCCACCCCGGTGGTGACGCAGCAGGCCACGGCACCCGCGGCAGGGCGGTGGAAGCTCACCTGGCAGGACGAGTTCAACCAGCCCACTTCCCTGCGCAAGTGGGCGTTCCAGACCGGCGGCACCGGCTGGAGCCTCAAGCAGTTGCAGTGGTATGGCGCGTCCAATGCGTCGGTCGACGGCCAGGGCGATCTCGTCATCACGGCCAGCAAGAGCGGGCAGGGCCGGCAGTGCTGGTATGGCGCCTGCCGGTACAGCTCGGTCCGGATGAACACGCTCAGCACGTTCACCCAGGCATACGGCAGGTTCGAAGCGCGCATCCAGGTTCCCATCGCCGCCGGCCTGTGGCCCGCGTTCTGGCTGGAAGGCGCGAACATCAGCAAGGTCGGGTGGCCCCGGTGCGGCGAAGTCGACATTGTCGAATCGAATGGCCAGGACCCAGACGTCGTCCAGGGTTACGCGCACGCCCTCCATAACAATCACAATGGCTACTTCACGCTCCCCAGGCCGCTGTCGGCCGGGTTCCACGTCTATGGGGTGGACTGGAACCCGCAGGGCATAACGTGGTTCGTGGACGGCTACCGGTACGCGCACATGAACGCCTACCCGGGCTGGCCGTTCAGCCACCCCTTCTACATCATTCTCGATCTGGCCGTCGGTGGGGCGTGGCCCGGCCCGCCGGGCGCGAGCACCCATTTCCCCGCGCGGATGCTGGTGGACTGGGTCCGCGTCTACCGGGCGGCCCCGCCGAAGGCCGGCTGATCAGCCAGTGCGCGCCGGCATCGTTCTCCCAGGCGGCACCGCCACCGAGCAGCTCGGTCAGGCCATCAGCGCCGAGGAGGCCGGCTGGGACGGCGTGTTCGTGTGGGAAGCCGGATATGGGGTGGACGCGTGGAGCCTGCTGGCCGCCATTGCCGCGCGGACCTCGCGGGTCAGGCTCGGCACCATGCTGACCCCGCTGCCGTGGCGGCGGCCGTGGAAGGTGGCCAGCCAGGCAGCGACGCTGGACCAGCTCTCGGGCGGGCGGGCCATCCTTGCCGTGGGTCTGGGTGCGATCGGCACCGGCCTGCCCGACACCGGCGAGGTGACCGACATCCGCGGCAGGGCGCAGCGCCTCGACGAGGCGATCGACCTGATCCGCAGCCTGTGGGCGGGTGGCACGAGCTATCACGGGCGCCACTACCAGTACGAGTGCGATCGCGACGATCTGAGCCGCGCCGCCGAGCCGGTCCAGGACCCGATCCCGATCTGGGTGGTCGGCGTCTGGCCGCGGCCGAAATCCCTGCGCCGGGCGCTGCGCTGTGACGGCATCATCCCGCAGTACCAGCTCAGCGACCGGGCGGCCGGGCCCGATGACGCGCGGGCGGCCGGGCCCGACGACGCCCGGGCGGTCCGGGACTGGCTGACCGCCCACGGGGCGGCCCCGGGCCTGGACATGGTGGCCGAAGGTGAGACCCCGGCCGATCCGGCGGCCGGCGCGGCGCTGGTCGCCCCCTGGGCGCAGGCGGGCTGCACGTGGTGGCTGGAGACCCGCTGGGAGATGCCGCACGACAGCCCCGCGCGCATGGCCGAGCTCAGCGGGCGCATCGCCGCCGGCCCGCCCACGGCCAGCCAGCCCGGTGTCAGCTAGGAAGCGTTCCGTAGAGCAGGACCAGGCCGGCGCGCGGCAGCTGCCCAGACGGCGGGCACGGGCCGCGGCGAAAGGACGCCGGTCACCCCCTGCGGGCCGTTCGGCCCTGGCTTGGCTGGCCAGGGCCGGGGCACGCTGACAGGGTGACCCACCCACCGCGTGACCTCACGCCCCTGCCCGACCTGCTGCACGGCGCTGCCCGGGCCGGGGCCGTCCGTACCCGGCGGCCGGTCTACCTGGACCTGCTGCCGCCGTGCAACGCGGGCTGCCCTGCGGGCGAGAACATCCAGGCGTGGCTGGGATACGCCCAGGCAGGCCAGCACGAGCAGGCGTGGCGGCAGCTGACCGCCGACAACCCGCTGCCCGCCATCCACGGCCGGGTCTGCTACCACCCGTGCGAGAGCGTCTGCAACCGCGCCCACCTGGACAGCGCGGTTTCGATCCACGCGGTCGAGCGCTTCCTGGGGGACCTGGCGCTGGCGGAGGGCTGGCAGTTCGACCCACCGCCGGCCAGCACCGGCCGCCGGGTCCTGGTGGTCGGCGCCGGGCCCAGCGGGCTGTCGGCCGCCTACCACCTGGCCCGGCTGGGTCACCAGGCCGAGATCCGCGACGCCAGCGGGGAGCCGGGCGGGATGATGCGCTACGGCATCCCCGCCTACCGGCTGCCCCGCGACGTGCTCGCCGCCGAGCTGGCCCGGATCGCCGCGCTCGGGGTGACGATCACCTGCGGCCACCGGGTGGAGGACCTGGCCGCCGAGCGCAGCGGCGGCGGCTTCGACGCGGTCTTCGTCGCGGTCGGCGCCCACCTGTCCAAGCATGTGGACATCCCCGCCCGGGACGCGGGCCGGATCGTGGACGCGGTCAGCTTCCTGCGCGACGTCGCCTCCGGCGGGCACCCGGTGATCGGCCGCAAGGTCGCGGTCTACGGCGGCGGCAACACCGCGATGGACGCGGCCCGCACCGCCAAACGGCTGGGGGCCGACGACGCGCTGATCGTCTACCGCCGCACCCGCGCCCAGATGCCCGCTCACGAGGAGGAAGCCCAGGAGGCAGAACGAGAAGGGGTGCGGATCAACTGGCTGCACACCATCACCGCTTTCGACGGCCCCGATCTCACCGTGGAGGTCATGGAACTGGACGAGGCAGGCCGGCCGCAGCCGACCGGGCGGCTGGAGACGCTCAGCGCCGACACGCTCATCCTGGCGGTAGGCCAGCAGGCCGAGACGGCGTTCCTGCGGCGGGTGCCGGGGGTGGAGTTCACCGACGACGGGACGGTGGTGGTCTCGGCGTCGATGATGACCGGCAGCCCCGGGGTGTTCGCCGGCGGCGACATGGTGCCGGCCGAGCGGACCGTCACCGTCGGGGTCGGGCACGGCAAGAAGGCGGCCGGTTTCATCGACGCCTACCTGCGCGGGCTGGACCGGCCCGCGGCACCCAAGCATGAGGTGGCCGAGTTCGGTCTGCTCCGGCCGTGGTACTTCGCCGACGCCGGCCAGCGCCGCCAGCCCGAACGGGCACCGGCCGACCGGGTCGGCGACTTCTCCGAGGTGGTGGGCGGGCTCACCACCGAGCACGCCGTCTACGAGGCTGGCCGCTGCCTGTCCTGCGGGAACTGCTTCGAGTGTGACGGCTGCCTGGGCGCCTGCCCGGAGGACGCGGTGATCAAGCTGGGTCCTGGCCACCGGTACCGGTTCGACTATGACCGCTGCACCGGCTGCGGCACCTGCTACGACCAGTGCCCGGTCCACGCCATCGAGATGGAGGCCGAACCCCGATGACCAGGGCCACTGTTGACGGGAACGAGGCGGCGGTTTCGGTTGCCTACCGGCTCAACGAGATCTGCTGCATCTACCCGATCACGCCGTCCTCGCCCATGGCCGAGCTGGCCGACGAATGGTCCAGCACGGGCCGCCCCAACATCTGGGGCACCGTGCCGTCCGTGGTGGAGATGCAGAGCGAGGGCGGGGCGGCCGGCGCGCTGCACGGCGCGCTCCAGAGCGGGGCGCTGACCACCACGTTCACCGCCTCGCAGGGCTTGCTGCTGATGATCCCGAACATGTACAAGATCGCCGGTGAGCTGACCCCGGCGGTCCTGCACGTGGCCGCCCGCTCGCTGGCCGCGCAGGGCCTGTCCATCTTCGGCGACCAGTCCGACGTGATGGCGGTCCGGCAGACCGGTTTCGCGCTGCTGGCCTCTGCCTCGGTGCAGGAGGCCCACGACCTGGCGCTGGTGGCGCAGGCGGCGTCGCTGTCCACGCGGATACCGTTCGTGCACTTCTTCGACGGGTTCCGCACCTCACACGAGCTGAACACCATCGAGCTGCTCTCCGACGACGACCTGCGGGCGCTGGTGCCCGCGGAGCTGGTGCGGGCGCACCGGGACCGGGCGCTGTCGCCGGACCGGCCGTTCATCCGCGGCACCGCGCAGAACCCCGACGTCTACTTCCAGGCCCGGGAGACCGTCAACCCGTTCTACGCCCGGGTGCCCGGCGCGGTGCAGGCAGCCATGGACACGCTCGGCGGGCGCACCGGGCGCCGGTACCGGCTGATGGAGTATCACGGCCACCCGGAGGCCAGCCGGGTGATCGTCGTCATGGGCTCGGGAGCGCAGACCGCGGCCCAGACCGCCGGGCACCTCGCCGCGGCCGGCGAGCGGGTCGGCGTGGTGCAGGTCCGGCTGTACCGGCCGTTCCCGGCCGCGGACCTGCTCGCGGCGCTGCCCGCCACCGCGGCGAAGGTCGCGGTGCTGGACCGGACCAAGGAGCCGGGGTCGCTGGGCGAGCCCCTGTTCCTGGACGTGCTCGCCGCCCTCGCGGAGGCGCACACGGCGGGCGAGCGGGAGACGATGCCCGTGGTGACCGGCGGCCGGTACGGGCTCTCGTCGAAGGAGTTCACCCCCGGAATGGTGGCCGGGATCTTCGCCGAGCTGGCCGGCGGCAAACCCCGGCGCAGGTTCACGATCGGCATCACCGACGACGTCAGCGGGACCAGCCTGCCCTACGACCCGGCGCTGGACATCGAGCCGGCCGGAACGCTGCGGGCGGTGTTCTTCGGGCTGGGATCGGACGGCACCGTCGGCGCGAACAAGAACACCATCAAGATCCTGGGCGCGGACTCCGGCCGGCACGCGCAGGGGTACTTCGTCTACGACTCCAAGAAGTCAGGCTCACAGACGGTCTCCCACCTGCGGTTCGGGCCGGACCCGATCAGGGCGCCCTACCTGGTCACCCGGGCCGGGTTCGTCGGCTGCCACCAGAGCGGGCTGATCGAGCGGGCCGAGGTGCTCGACCGGGCCGCCCCCGGGGCGATCCTGCTGCTCAACACCCCCCACCCGGCCGGGCAGGTGTGGGACAGCCTGCCCCGGGAGCCGCAGGAGCAGATCCTCGCCAAGCAGATCACCGTCTACGCCATCGACGCCGCCCAGGTGGCCCGCGAGGCCGGCCTGGCCGGCCGGGTCAACACCATCTTGCAGACCTGCTTCTTCGCCATCTCCGGGGTGCTGCCCAGCGAGGAGGCGATCACAGCGATCAAGGCGTCGATCACCAAGACCTACCGCCGCCGTGGGACCGAGGTGGTCAAGCGCAACCACGCCGCCGTGGACGCCGCCGTCGCCGCGCTGCACCAGGTGGAGGTCCCCGGGCGGGTCACCGCCAGCCGGGAGGTGCCGCCACCGGTGCCGGGCGATGCGCCCGAGTTCGTGCGCACGGTCACCGCCGCGATGATGACCGGCCACGGCGACGGGCTGCCGGTCAGCGCGCTGCCCGTGGACGGCAGCTACCCCAGCGGCACCACCGCCTACGAAAAGCGCAACATCTCCGATGAGGTGGCCGCGTGGGACCCGGACCTGTGCATCCAGTGCGGCAACTGCAGCTTCGTCTGCCCGCACAGCGTCATCCGGTCCAAGTTCTACGACGGCGCCCGGCTCGATGGCGCACCGGACGGGTTCGCGTCCGCGCCGCTGGATGCCCGGGGGCTGCCTGATGCCCGCTACACCCTGCAGGTCTACGTGGAGGACTGCACCGGCTGCGGGCTCTGCGTGGAAGCCTGCCCGGTCAGCGAGCCCGGCGAGCCGGACCGGCGGGCGATCAACCTGGCCCCACGCGAGCCGCTGGTGGTGCCGCAGCGGGCCAGCATCGCCTTCTTCGAGTCGCTGCCGGTCAACGAGCGGTCCCGGGTGGATTTTGGCACCGTCCGCGGCACGCAGTTCCTGCAGCCGCTGTTCGAGTTCTCCGGCGCCTGCGCGGGCTGCGGCGAGACCCCCTACCTGAAGGTGCTGTCGCAGCTGTTCGGCGACCGGCTGATGATCGCGAACGCGACCGGGTGCTCATCGATCTACGGCGGCAACCTGCCGACCACGCCCTGGACGACCGACCAGGCCGGGCGCGGCCCGGCCTGGTCCAACTCCCTGTTCGAGGACAACGCCGAGTTCGGCCTCGGCTTCCGGCTGGCCGCCGACCTGCACCTGGGCCTGGCCCGCGCCCGGCTGGGAGAGCTGCGCGACCTGCTCGGCGCGGAACTGGTCGAGGAGATCATCAGCGCCCCCCAGCAGCACGAGTCCGAGTTCGCCGCTCAGCGCGGCCGGGTCGCCGAGCTCAAGCGGCGGCTGGAGCGCCTGGCCGCCCGCAGCCCGGACGGGCAGGACAAGGCCGATGGCAACGGCCGGCGGCGGGCCCGGCGGGCCAGCGTCCAGCACGCGGTCGCGGACCTGCGCAGCGTGGTCGACCAGCTGGTCCGGCGTAGCGTATGGCTGGTCGGCGGGGACGGCTGGGCGTATGACATCGGCTCGGGCGGGCTCGACCATGTGCTGGCCAGCGGCCGTGACGTCAACGTGCTCGTACTCGACACCGAGGTCTACTCCAACACCGGGGGGCAGGCGTCCAAGGCAACCCCGCTGGGCGCGGTCGCCAAGTTCGCCGCGGCGGGCAAGACCGTGCCCAAGAAGGACCTCGCGCTGCAGGCGATCGCCTATGGCAACGTGTATGTGGCGCGGGTGGCGATGGGCGCCGACCCGCAGCAGACCCTGCGCGCGCTGCGGGAGGCGGAGGCCTACGAGGGCCCCTCACTGGTCATCGCCTACAGCCACTGCATCGCCCACGGGATCGAGATGCGAGACGGGATGGATCAGCAGTACCGTGCGGTTGCCAGTGGCTACTGGCCGTTGATGCGCTACGACCCGGTGGTGCGGGCCGGCGGGGGTAACCCGTTCCTGCTCGACTCACCGCGGCCACGGATCGCCCTTGCCGACTACACCGGGCGGGAGCTGCGGTACCGCATCCTCGCCCAGGCCGACCCGGCAGAGGCCGAGCGCCTGGCCGGCCTCGCCCAGCAGGAGGTCAACCGGCGCTGGGCCACCTATGAGGAGATGGCGACGCAGGGACCCGAATGGTTCCCGCCGAGTGCCCAGAGGAGCAACTCATGAACCTCACCACGAAATACCTGGGCCTGACGCTGAACAACCCGCTGGTCGCCTCGGCCGGCCCACTGTCGCACACCATCACGGGCGTCCAGCATCTGGCGGACGCCGGTGTCGGGGCCATCGTTCTGCCATCGCTTTTTGAGGAGGAGGTACGGCGGGAAGCCGAACTCGACGCGCGGCTGGTGGAGACCGGGGCGGACAGCTTCGCCGAGTCCCTCAGCTACCTGCCCGCCACCGACGGGGAGGCCGGGCCGCGCCGGTACCTGGACCTGCTCGGGCGGGCCGCGGCCACGGTGAGCGTCCCGGTCATCGCCAGCCTCAACGGCGCCACGGCTGGCGGCTGGACCGACTACGCCAGCGCCATGCAGGACGCGGGCGCCGCCGCGATCGAGCTCAACGTCTACTACCTGCCGGCCGACCCGCGCATGCCCGCCCGCGACGTCGAGCAGCGTTACGTCGACATCCTCACCACGGTCAAGGCGTCGGTCAGTATCCCGGTCGCGGTCAAGCTGGGGCCCTACCTCAGCTCTGTCGGGGAGATGGCGGTCCGCCTCGACCGGGCCGGGGCGAACGGGCTGGTGCTGTTCAACCGGTTCATGCAGACCGACATCGACCCGGAGACCCTCACCGTCAGCACCGGGCTGAAGCTGTCCAGCCCGGTGGAGGCGGCCCTGCCGCGGTCCTGGATCGCCCGTCTGCGCGGGCTGATCGGCGCCTCGCTGGCGGCCACCACCGGCGTGGAGAGCGCCGCTGACGTGGCCGCCTACCTGCTGGCCGGCGCCGACGTGGTGATGACCACCTCGTCACTGCTGCGGCACGGGCCCGGCCACGCGGCGGTCCTGATCGACGAGCTGACCGAGTGGATGAAGCGCAAGGGGTTCGCCAGCGTGGACGAGCTGCGCGGGCTGCTGGCCGTGCAGGCCGGGGACCGCGGGTCCGCCTTCGAGCGGGCCGGCTACCTGACCGCGATCCAGGAGGCGACGCGGACATACGGCCCGCGCTGAGGCTGCGGCCGGGCTTCGCCGCCCCCGGCCCGCTTTCCCCGCCGCGGGCCGGCCCGGGTCAGGCGCGGGCGATCGCCTCGGCGACGGCCGCGGCGGCCGGGCCGGCCGGGCCGCCCGAGCTGGCGCGGACAAGCTCGGTGCGGTGGACCAGCGGCGGCCAGGCGAGCGGGATGCCGGTGATCCCCGGGGCCGCGTCCACGACCGGCCTGGGCAGGACGGTCAGGCCGTGATCGGCGGCGGCGAGGGCGAGCAGCGTCGCCACGTCGGTGCCCTCGTAGCGGAACGCGGGCCGGAATCCCTCGGAGCCGGTCGCGGCCCGCAGGTCGGCCAGCGGTATCCCGGTGTCGGGCGCGTCCAGCCACCGCGCGTCCGCCAGGTCCGCCAGCCGCAGCGCCGTCCGGCGAGCCAGCGGATGCCCAGCGGGCAGCACCACCGCCAGCTCCCGCTCGGCGGCCATGACGCCGGTGACCGGGCCGGCGGCCAGCCGCAGCGGGTCACCGGGAGCGGCCAGGCCGTCGACCAGGCCCAGGTCGAGGCTGCCGTCAGCGACCTGCGCCGGGACGGCCTCCCGGCGCAGCACCCGCAGCGTCACCGCCAGCCGCGGATGGGCGCGGCAGGCGCTGGCCAGCGACGAGGCAGCGAGCGCGGTCATCGCCAGCGGTGCCAGCCCGAGCACCAGCTGGGCTGGCGGCGCCGCCGTCCGGGCTACCTCGGCCCGGGCCGCGTCCAGCCGCAGGAGGATCGGCCCGGCGTGCTCCAGCAGGCGCGCCCCGGCTTCGGTGACCGACACCGGCCGCCGGTGCAGCAGCGGCGTCTCCAGGTCGGCTTCCAGCGCGGCGATCTGCTGCGAGATCGCCGACTGGGTGTAGCCGAGCTGGCTGGCCGCGCCGGAGAAGGAGCCGTGGCTGGCCACCGCGATGAAGGTGCGCAGGAGATGCGGATCCACCCGCATAAGTATTGCTAATGGAAACTGCAGGAACAATCGTTGGCGCTGAAGCAGGGGGCCGGCCGAGAATGCGGTCATGGACACATCTGCCTCCACCGCCCCCGCCCGGGTCGCCCTGGTCGGCGACCGGTCACCGCACGTCCGCGCGCACCGGCGCATCCCCGGCCTGATAGAAGCGCTCCAGCAACGGGAGGGGCTGGTGCTCGACGCGTACTGGATCAGCACCGAGGAGGTGACCGGCCCCGGCAGCCTGGCGGGCTTCGACGGTATCTGGCTCCTGCCCGGCAGCCCGTACCGGAGCGAGGCCGGGGCGGTCGCGGCGGCGCGCTGCGCGCGCGAAGGGCAAATCCCGTTCCTGGGCACCTGCGGCGGCTTCCAGCACGCCATGCTCGAGTTCGCCCGGCACGTCTGCGGGGTGGAGCGCGGCGCGAACGCCGAGATCACACCCAACGGCGAGGAGCTGGTCATCGTCGCCTTGCAGTGCTCACTGGCCGGGCATGAGCAGGCGGTGCGGATCACCTCCGGCTCACTGGCGGAGCGGGCGCTGGGGGCGGAGCGGATCGTGGAGCGCTACCAGTGCTCGTACGGGCTCGCCCCCGCCTACCGTGACCTGCTCGCCGGTCACGGGCTCGCCTTCACCGGCGAGGACGACGCCGGCGACGTCCGGATCGCCGAACTGCCCGGTCACCCCTTCTTCCTGGCCACCCTGTTCCAGCCGGAACTCGCCGGCGAGCCGCGCCCGCACCCGATCATCCGCGCTTTCGCGGCGGCCGCCGGCGGCCACGCCCGGGCGGGAACGCCGGCGGCCGCCGCGGCCCGGTCGTGACCCTGGCGACGCCGAGGTCCGATAACCGCTGGCCCTGGCCCAGCGGGGGTCGCGAGAATGGTGGCATGGCCCCGCCCGCTGCGGTCCGCAGCCCATGACCCCCGGCGGGCGGCCTGGCCCGGTGCTGACCTGGACCGCGCTCACCATCGTGTACCTGGTGTGGGGGTCGACCTACCTGGCCATCCGGGTCACGGTGGGTGCCCTGCCGCCGATGCTGGCCATGGGCGCGCGGTTCTCCTCCGCCGGGATCCTCATGGCCTCGTTCCTGGCACTGCGTTACGGGCCCGGCGTCCTGCGGGTCCCGCCGCGCCGTGCCCTGTCCGCCGCTGCGGCCGGGGTGCTGCTCCTGACCTGCGGCAACGGCGGGGTCGCGGTCGCCGAGCAGACCCTGCCATCCGGGCTGGCCGCGCTGCTGGTCGCGGCGGTCCCGCTCTGGCTCGTGTGCCTGCGCCTGGTCACCAGGGACATGCCCCGCCGGGCCACGCTCGCCGGCACCGCGATGGGGTTCATCGGCATCGCGATCCTGGCCCTGCCGGGCGGCCACCCGGCAGGCACCGCGCTCTGGGGAGTGCTGGTGGTCATCGGCGGGACGCTCTGCTGGTCGCTGGGATCCTTCGCGACGCCGCGTCTGCCCATGCCAGCCCACCCGTTCGTGGCGGCGACCTACGAGATGCTCGCCTCCGGGGCGGTCCTGCTGGCCGGCGGGGCGGCGTCGGGCGAGGCCCGCCACCTGGATCTCGCCGCTGTCCCGGCCCGGGCCTGGGTGGCACTGGCCTACCTGGTCGTGTTCGGGTCGCTGGTCGCCTTCTCGGCCTACGTCTGGCTGCTGGGCAACGCCCCGCTCTCGCTGACGGCGACCTACGCCTACGTCAACCCGGTGGTGGCGGTCGTGCTCGGCGCGCTCATCCTCGGCGAGCAGGTCACCTGGCCGATCCTGGCCGGGGGCGGGGTCGTGGTGGCCGGGGTCGGCCTGGTGGTGTCGGTGGAACGCCCGCGCCGCACCCGGGCCGAGGCCGGGGATCAGGCACCGAGCCCGGTGACGCCCCTCCCGCCCGGCCCCCGCGCTTCCGCCAGGCCCTCGATCAGCCCGTAGCCGGTGGCCTCCTCGACTGTGAGCAGCCGGCCCTGCCGGGCGTCCTCCCGGATCTCGTCCACCTCGTGCCCGGTGACCTCGGCGAGCCGCGCGTACAGCTCGACGAGCATGGCCCGCACCTGCTCCTCCTGGGCGGCGACGGCGGTCACCGGGCCGTCGAAGCTCACCCGGGGCTCGGACATCGCGAAGAACGCGTTCGGGTAGGCGCGGCGGTGCCTGGCCGCGGCCAGCACGCCCAGCCCGGCGCCGCCGGACCGACCGCCCGCGTAGGCGGTGACCGGGACCCGGAGGGTGTCCAGGACGCCCATAACGGTCAGCGCGGCCGGCAGGTCGGCGTCCAGGTTCTGCAGCTCCAGCCGGATCGGGCCTTCCCCCTCGGCGTCCAGGGTGAGCAGCTGGGCGCACAGCCGGGTGGCGGACTCGCCGTCGAGGCAGCCGTGCGCCATGACGATGCGCTG
>DATKRG010000293.1:0-13621 GCA_035532275.1 Streptosporangiaceae bacterium
ACTTGCGCCGACAAGGCTCAACTTCTGCTCACCATCACACTCAGGGACTGCAACATGGCACGTGCGGTAGGGATTGACCTCGGGACGACCAACTCTGTCGTCGCTGTCCTCGAAGGCGGCGAGCCGACGGTCATCGCCAACGCCGAGGGCTCGCGGACCACTCCGTCCGTCGTCGCCTTCGCGAAGAACGGGGAAGTGCTCGTCGGTGAGGTCGCCAAGCGGCAGGCGGTGACCAACGTGGACCGGACCATCCGGTCGGTCAAGCGCCAGATGGGCACCGACTGGGCCGTCAAGATCGACGACAAGAAGTTCACCGCCCAGCAGATCAGCGCCTTCGTCCTGCAAAAGCTCAAGCGGGACGCGGAGTCCTACCTGGGCGAGACGATCACCGACGCGGTGATCACGGTGCCCGCGTACTTCAGTGACGCGCAGCGGCAGGCCACCAAAGAGGCCGGCCAGATCGCCGGGCTGAACGTGCTGCGCATCATCAACGAGCCGACTTCCGCCGCGCTCGCCTACCACCTGGAGAAGGAGAACGAGGCCACCATCCTCGTCTTCGACCTCGGCGGCGGCACCTTCGACGTGTCCCTGCTGGAAGTGGGCGAGGGCGTGGTCGAGGTGAAGGCGACCAGCGGCGACAACCACCTCGGTGGTGACGACTGGGATCAGCGGGTCGTGGACTGGCTGGTCCAGGACTTCAAGAACAACTACGGCATCGACCTGTCCAAGGACAAGATGGCCCTGCAGCGGCTGCGGGAGTCGGCCGAGAAGGCCAAGATCGAGCTGTCCGGCTCCTCGGAGACCCAGATCAACCTGCCGTACATCACCCACTCCGAGCAGGGCCCGCTGCACCTGGACACCAAGCTCACGCGCGCGGAGTTCCAGCGGATGACCTCCGACCTGCTGGACCGCTGCAAGGGCCCGTTCAAGCAGGTCATCAAGGACGCTGGCGTCAAGCTGTCCGACATCCACCACGTGGTGCTGGTCGGCGGCTCGACCCGGATGCCCGCGGTGGTCGAGCTGGTCAAGGACCTGACCGGCGGCAAGGAGCCGAACAAGGGCGTCAACCCGGACGAGGTCGTCGCCGTCGGCGCCTGCCTGCAGGCCGGCGTGCTCAGGGGCGAGGTCAAGGATGTGCTGCTGCTGGATGTGACCCCGCTGTCGCTGGGCATCGAGACCAAGGGCGGCATCTTCACCAAGCTCATCGAGCGCAACACGACCATCCCGACCAAGCGCTCGGAGATCTTCACGACCGCGGACGACAACCAGCCGTCGGTGCAGATCCAGGTCTTCCAGGGCGAGCGGGAGATCGCGGCCTACAACAAGAAGCTCGGCATGTTCGAGCTGGCCGGCATCGCCCCCGCCCCGCGCGGCGTCCCGCAGATCGAGGTGACCTTCGACATCGACGCCAACGGCATCGTCAACGTCTCCGCCAAGGACCTGGGCACGGGCAAGCAGCAGTCGGTGACCATCACCGGCGGGTCCGCGCTGGCCAAGGACGACATCCAGCGGATGGTTGACGAGGCGGAGAAGTACGCCGAGGATGACGCCAAGCGCCGGGAGGAGGCTGAGGTCCGCAACCGCGCGGACACCCTCGCCTACACCACGGAGAAGTTCCTGGCCGAGAACTCCGAGAAGGTCCCCGAGGACATCAAGTCCGAGGTGGAGGCATCGATCGCCGACCTCAAGAAGGCGCTCGAAGGCACCGACACCGACGCGATCAAGGAGGCCACCGAGAAGGCGGCCCAGGTCAGCCAGAAGATGGGGACCGCCATCTACGCCCAGTCCCAGGCCCAGGCTAGTGCCGCCGGGGACACGGCGGGTGGCGAGCCCGGCTCGGGCGGTCAGTCCGACGACGACGATGTGGTGGAAGCCGAGATCGTCGACGAGGACAAGCCGGGCGAAGAAGGTGGCGCCGCCTGATGAGCTCACCGGAGGAGACCAACACGGGGCCGGTGATCCGCGACCTCAGGCGCATCGATCCGGCGACCGGCCAGGTCAGGAACCCTGGGCAGCCAGGTCAGGCGGGAGCGGGCGGCCAGGGAGCCACCCCACGCGGGACCGGCAAGCCCAGGCCGGGCAAGCACGCTGCCTCCAAGCCGGGCGGTTCGCCCGGCTTGGAGGGGTCCGGCGGTGCCGCCGCGGTCGATGCCCCCGGGACCGGTGCTGGCAGGGCTGGCACTGGGGCTGGCACCGGCGGGACCGGAGCGGGCACCCCGGCGCCCGGGGCCGACGGTGGGCAGGGGCCCGCGGCCGGGGGCCGGGCGGGCGGCACGCCGCCGCCGGCGGACCTCGCCGAGCAGCTGGCCGAGCGCACAGCTGACCTGCAGCGCGTGACCGCTGAGTACGCGAACTACCGCAAGCGCGTCGAGCGCGACCGAGTGGCCGTGCGCGAGCAGGCGCTCGCCAACGTCCTCGCCGGGCTGCTGCCTGTGCTGGACGACATCGGCCGCGCGCGCGAGCACGGCGAGCTCGTCGGCGGTTTCAAGTCGGTGGCCGACTCGCTGGAGGCGGCCACCACCAAGCTGGGGCTCGACAGCTTCGGTGAGAACGGGGAACCGTTCGACCCGAAGGTGCACGAGGCGCTGATGCACTCCTACTCCGCATCGGTGACCGAGCCCACCTGCGTCCAGATCCTGCAGCCCGGATACCGGGTGGGCGAGCGGATACTCCGCCCAGCCAGGGTCGCTGTCGCCGAGCCCGGTGGGGACGACGGGCCCCGTGCGGACGACGGGCCCCGTGCGGACGACGGGCTGGGCGGCGCGGACAGAGCCGGGCGGCGCGGCGCCGGGCAGCCCTCGGCAGGCCCGGGCACCGGCCGCCCCGCTAGCGGCGGGGGAGCTGGCCAGGCCGGCCCGGGGACCCGCGCTGACCACGACTGATGCCCGGAGATGCCCGTGAGCACCAAGGACTTCCTCGAGAAGGACTATTACAAGACCCTCGGCGTCTCCAAGACCGCGACCGCGGACGAGATCAAGAAGTCGTACCGCAAGCTTGCCCGCAAGTACCATCCGGACGCTAACAAGGGCGACGCCAAGGCCGAGGAGCGGTTCAAGGAGATCTCCGAGGCCTACAACGTCCTGTCCGACTCCAAGCGGCGCAAGGAGTACGACGAGGCGCGCTCTCTCTTCGGCAGCGGTGGCTTCCGCGGTCCCGGCCCCGGCGGGCAGGGCGGCGGGTACGGGTTCGACCTCGGTGACCTGTTCGGCGGCGGCGGCGCCGGGACCGGGACCGGCGGCGGTACCGGCGGCGGCCGGCTGGGCGACCTGTTCGGCGGGATGTTCGGCGGCCGGAGCACTGCGCCGCGGCCGCGGCGCGGTGCGGATGTCGAGACCGAGACCACGCTCGGGTTCAGCGACTCCATCGACGGCGCCACCGTGTCGCTGCGCCTGACCGGCGAGGGCGCATGCCCGACCTGTCACGGCACCGGGGCGAAGTCCGGCTCGGTACCGCGGGTCTGCCCCTCCTGTGAGGGCACCGGCCAGTCCAGCCGGAACCTGGGCAGCTTCGCGTTCTCCGAGCCATGCCGGGAGTGCCGGGGCCGCGGCCTGGTGGTCGACGACCCCTGCCCGGCGTGCTCGGGCAGCGGCCGTGCCATGAGCACCCGCACCATCCAGTCCAGGATCCCCGCTGGCGTCGCCGACGGGCAGCGGATCAAGCTCAAGGGCAAGGGTGCCCCGGGTGAGCGTGGTGGCCCGAATGGGGACCTGTATGTCCGGGTCCACGTCACCCCGCACCCGGTGTTCGGGCGCAGCGGCAACAACCTGACAGTGACGGTGCCCGTCACCTTCCCCGAGGCGGCGCTCGGGGCGGAGATCAAGGTGCCCTCCCACCGGGGTGCGCCGGTCAGCGTGCGGATCCCGGCCGGCACCCCCAACGGCCGCACGTTCCGGGTCCGGGGCAAAGGTGTGCGGCGCGCGGACGGCACCAACGGGGATCTCCTGGTGACCGTCTCCGTCCAGGTCCCGCAGAACCTGCCCGGGCCGGCCAGGGAGGCACTGGACGCGTTCCGGGAGGCGACCGCGGGTGAGGACCCGCGGGAAGACCTGCTGCGGCGGGCTAGGCAGGCGTGATGTGGCAGGCCCGGCCGGATAAGCAGACCAGGGGCTGGAGGTGACGCCATGAGCAGCCCGTTTGAGATGTCCGACGACACGCCCGTATACGTGATCTCGGTCGCCGCTCAGCTGTCCGGCATGCACCCGCAGACGCTGCGTGCCTACGACAAGGCGGGCCTGGTCTCCCCCGGCCGGACCGCCGGCAAGGGCCGCCGGTACTCGCTGCGGGACATCCTGGTCCTGCGGGAGGTCCAGCGGCTGTCGCAGGTGGACGGCGTCAACCTCTCGGGGATCAAGCAGATCCTCGAGCTGGAGAGCGAACTGGAGCGGTTCCGCGACGTTCTCGCCGAGCTGACAGCCGAGCTGAGCCAGCTGCGGATCGAACTGGAGTCCACCCGGGCGGTGGCCGCCCGGCTCGCCGGGCTGCTGCGCGACCGCGGCGCCGGCGCCTCGCTGGTCCCGGTACGCGGCCGGGGCAGCGCGGCCGGCCAGGGCGGCGGACCAGGGCGGGCCGCGGACGGGCCGGACACCGGGACCGGCCCGCCACACCCGGCCCTGCCCGCCGCGGAACCGGCCCTGCCCGCCGATCCGCCGGCGGCCGGACCGGATTCGCCAGCCGGGCCACGGTAACCTCGGCGGCCATTCCCAGCCAACTCACCTTCGACTTCCGGGATGCACCTGATGGACGACAAGCTCACCCGCAAGAGCCAGGAGGCGCTGTCAGACGCCGTCCGGCGCGCGACCACCGCGGGCAACCCGCACGTGGACGCGCTGCACCTGCTCGCGGCGCTGGTCGAGCAGGCCGGCGGGACCGCGGCCCCGCTGCTGCGGGCGGTCGGCGCCGACCCCGCCGCCGTCCTCGCCGACACCGGTGACCAGCTGGCCAAGCTGCCGATGGCGGCCGGTGCCACGCTCAGCGCGCCGGACATGTCACGGCCGCTGGTGGCGGCCATCGCGACCGCCGCCAAGCGGGCGCGGGAGCTCGGTGACGAGTACGTCTCCACCGAGCACCTGCTGGTCGGCCTGGCGGCGGACGGCGGCCAGGCCGCGCAGGTGCTGCGCCGGGCTGGCGCGGGCGCCGACCAGCTGTTCGCTGCGTTCGAGAAGGTCAGGGGGCACGCCCGGGTCACCTCGGAGGACCCGGAAGGGACCTACCAGGCGCTGGAGAAATACGGCGTCGACCTCACCCAGCGGGCGCGGGACGGTGACCTCGATCCGGTGATCGGGCGTGATGCCGAGATC
The DNA here is from genome assembly GCA_035532275.1 of Streptosporangiaceae bacterium. Taxonomy (GTDB): domain Bacteria; phylum Actinomycetota; class Actinomycetes; order Streptosporangiales; family Streptosporangiaceae; genus UBA9676. Next base: position 5,298 of record DATKRG010000293.1, read on the forward strand.
CGGCGGGTGATCCAGGTGCTGTCCCGCCGCACCAAGAACAACCCGGTCCTGATCGGCGAGCCCGGGGTCGGCAAGACCGCGGTGGTCGAGGGCCTGGCGCAGCGGATCGTCGCCGGGGACGTCCCCGAGTCGCTGCGCGGCAAGCGGCTGGTCGCGCTCGACCTCGCCGCGATGGTCGCGGGCGCGAAGTACCGCGGCGAGTTCGAGGAGCGCCTCAAGGCCGTCCTCAACGAGATCAAGCAGAGCGAGGGCCAGGTCATCACGTTCATCGACGAACTGCACACGGTCGTCGGCGCGGGCGCGGCCGAGGGCGCGATGGACGCCGGCAACATGCTCAAGCCGATGCTCGCCCGCGGCGAGCTGCGGATGGTGGGCGCGACCACGCTGGATGAGTACCGGGAGCGGATAGAGAAGGACCCGGCCCTGGAACGGCGCTTCCAGCAGATCCTGGTGGGCGAGCCATCGGTCGAGGACACGATCGCGATCCTGCGCGGCCTCAAGGGCCGCTACGAGGCGCACCACAAGGTGCAGATCTCCGACGCCGCGCTGGTCGCGGCGGCGACCCTGTCGGACCGCTACATCACGGCGCGGTTCCTCCCGGACAAGGCCATCGACCTGGTCGACGAGGCCGCGTCGCGGCTCCGGATGGAGATCGACTCGCGGCCGGTGGAAATTGACGAACTGCAGCGCACCGTGGACCGGATGAAGATGGAGGAGATGGCGCTGGCGCGGGAGGCGGACCCGGCCAGCAAGGAGCGCCTGGAGCGGATGCGCGCCGATCTCGCCGACCGGCAGGAACAGCTCACCGCGCTGGTCGCCCGCTGGGAGCGGGAGAAGGCCAGCCTGAACAGGGTCGGCGAGCTCAAGCAGCGCCTCGACGATCTGCGCGGGCAGGCGGAACGGGCACAGCGGGACGCCGACTTCGAGACCGCATCCCGCATCATGTACGGGCAGGTCCCCGCGCTTGAGGCCGAACTGGCGGCCGCTGCGGCCGTGGCCGCGCAGGAGAGCAACGGCCAGGCCGCGGCGGGCGGCGGGACGTCCTTCCCGGCGGGCTCCGGCAGCGCGCCCATGGTCAAGGAGGAGGTCGGCCCGGACGATGTCGCGGACGTCGTCTCGGCCTGGACCGGCATCCCGGCGGGCCGGCTGCTGGAGGGCGAGACCGGCAAGCTGCTGCGGATGGAGGCCGAGCTCGGCAGGCGGCTGATCGGGCAGGCCCAGGCGGTCCACGCCGTCGCGAACGCGGTGCGCCGGTCCCGGGCGGGCATCTCCGACCCCGAGCGGCCGACCGGGTCGTTCCTCTTCCTCGGCCCCACTGGCGTGGGCAAGACGGAGCTGGCCAAGGCGCTCGCCGAGTTCCTCTTCGACGACGAGCGGGCCATGATCCGCATCGACATGAGCGAGTACGGCGAGAAGCACTCGGTCGCCCGGCTGATGGGAGCCCCGCCCGGCTACATCGGCTACGAGGAGGGCGGCCAGCTGACCGAGGCCGTCCGGCGGCGGCCCTACTGCGTGGTGCTGCTCGACGAGGTGGAAAAGGCCCACCAGGAAGTCTTCGACGTCTTGCTGCAGGTGCTCGACGACGGCAGGCTCACCGACGGCCAGGGCCGCACGGTCGACTTCCGGAACACGATCCTGATCCTCACCTCGAACCTCGGCTCGGCCTTCATCGCCGACCCGGCGCTCGACGAGCAGGCCAAACGTGATGCCGTGATGAACGTCGTCCGGGCGACCTTCAAACCGGAGTTCCTCAACCGGCTCGATGATGTGATCTTGTTCGACGCCCTGTCGACCGAGGAACTCACCCAGATCGTCGACTTGCAGGTGGCCAGGCTGGCGCGGCGGCTCGCCGACCGCAGGCTCACCCTTGAGGTCACCCCGGCGGCCCGCGAATGGCTGGCCGTGACCGGATTCGACCCGGTGTACGGTGCCCGGCCGCTGCGCCGGCTGGTTCAGTCGGCCATCGGGGATCAGCTCGCCCAGGCGCTCCTGTCCGGGGAGATCGCCGACGGGGAAACGGTCCTGGTGGATCTGGACCCAGCGGCCGACGCGCTGACCGTCCGGCCCGGTAAGCCGGTGCCGGAGACGGTGCCCGGCTCGGAGCCGAATTCGTCGAGCAGCCGGTCGTAGGCGTCCTCGGGCAGCCCGAGGTCATTGCGGATCCGGAAACGAAGGCTCAGCAGGAGCCGCAGCTCTGCCCGGTCACCGGTGACCGGGCCTGGCAGCGCGCCGGCCTGGTCGTCCCCGGCTGCCGCCTGGGGCACCACCGGCTCGCTGTCCACGTCGCCCGCGCTGGCGACCGGGCCGGGTGAGCGGCCCAGGCACAGTTCCACGCCCGCGTTCGCCCAGGCCAGCGCCCCGATCAGATCCGACCGCTCCTCCAGCAGCTCGGCCGCCATGTCGCAGGTGCGCGGATCGCGCGGCGGCTCGGCCGCCAGGCGGCTGACCAGCGCCTCAGCCTCCGCCGTCTCGTCCATCATGAACAGCGCCCGCGCCAGCGGCACCCGCGGGTCGGCGAACGAGGGCCCCCCGTCCTCGATCGCGCGGAGGAAGCCGTTTGCCGCGGCAGCGGGGTCGTCGGCGAGCAGCCACTGCTCCCCGGCCCGCATGTAGGCGTCGGCACGCGGCATGGCCGCGGTCTGGGTGCCGCTATCAGCCAGCTGGGTCATCTCCTGCGCCGCTGCCCGGTGGTCGCCAGTGCGCGCGGCATCGAACTCGATCGCGTCAAAAGCCTCACGGCTGAGCACACCCACGTGAGACACGGTACCCATCCTGAGGGCGTGGCAACGTCCCGACTCAGCCCACTAGTGGCGAGATCTTTCCAGTGCGTCCCAGAACCCGCGCCGCAGCGCATGCCGCACCTCGTCGTGCAGCAGCGAGTCGATCGGCAGCGCCGACTCCTGCAGCAGCCTGGCTTCCAGGTCCGAGGGCATGCGCGGCTTGCGGGCGAGCACGGCTTCCAGCCACAGCGCGGGTGCGTCCCGCGCCACCGACTGCCCGAAGTTGAAACCCTCACCGTGCGCGGCCTGCACCGCGTCGGCGAGCGAGACCGCGGCCTGGGGCACCGGCGCATGCTGCATGGCCTGCTGCGGGCCGCCGTAGGGGCCCTGCTGCGGCACGTAGGCGCCCTGGCCTTCGGGCTGGTCGGCGGGCGCGCCAGGGAACTGCTGGGAGCGCTGATCAGCGGGCCCGCGGGTGAACCGACCGGTGGGGGCCGTCTGCGGGTAGGTGCGCAGCCCGCCCCGGGCCGGCTGCCCGGCGGGCGCCATGGGGCCGCCGCCCGGTGCCGGGCCCGGTGCCGGGCCCGCTGGCCCCTGCTGGGGACCCGGCATGGGCTGGCGTGGCCCGGTGGGGCCGCCAGCGGCGTCCTGGCCGGGGCCCTGGTAACCGGGGCCTGGCGGTGCCTGGTACGCCGGCTGCCCGCCTTCCATAGCCGGCTGAGGCACCGGGCCTGGCTGGCCCTGCGGCATGCCAGGTGGCCCGGCCTGGTGCGGGGGCACACCCGGATGGCCCGGCTGGGCGGGCTGAGACTGCTGGTGCATCCCGGGCTGGCCGAGCGCGGGCTGGCCCATGTGCCCCGGGTGCGCGGGCTGGGGTCCGGACGGCATGCCCGGCGGGACCGCCATCGGCCCGGAATGGTGTGCCGTGGGCTGGCCCACCGGGGCTGGCAGCGGCATCGGCTGCTGCTGGCCCTGCTGGCCAGGCATGGCCGGCAGGGTGGCCGACTGCGTCATGGCGGGCGGAAGCTGGGTCGGCCCGGAGTTATGGCTGGCACCCGGCCCCGCCGGGTTGAGTGGCGGGGGCATCGCCGGCGCGGCCGGCATGGCACCGAAGTTCTGGCCGCCCGGCGCACCCGGAGCCGGGCCGACGGGCATGCCCTGCTGGCCGACCATCCCCGGGGGCGGCGGCTGCATGGCGGGCATCGACTGCATGCCCTGCGGGACGCCCGCAGCCGGGGCTGGTGGCGGGGCCGGCGCGGGCTGGTGCCTGGGGGGCGGGCCCTGCGAGCCGGGCATCGGCCCGATCGGGCCGGAGTTGTTGGCCGGCTGGAGGGAGCCGGGCTGGCCGTTCATGGCCGGCTGGGCCGCCCGCTGGTACTCGGCGATGACCGGGGAGGTGTAGATCTCCGGCGGAGCCTGATGCGAGCCGGCCGGCAGCGCCTGCTGCTGGCCGAGCGGGCCGACGGGCCCGTGGCCGTTGGTCAGCGCCCGCCCCGGGTAGGCCCCCACGGAGTGCCGCTCGTCCTCGCGCAGCGGTTCAGCGCCGACCACGAGCTCCACGTAGGGCCGCAGATGTGCCTCACCGATCTCGACGAGGTCGTCGCATTCCTGGCGGAGGGCACGCGAGATGGTCCAGTTGCCGTCCACAGTCACGTGCAGCAGGGTGACCCGCACGCCAAGATCCTGCACGTCGGCGATGACCTGGGCCAGGTCCTCCTCGGCGCTGACGACCAGGGCGTCGCTCACCGCGCTGTTGCGGGCCAGGGTGATCAGGTCGCGGTGGATCTCGCTCTCCACGCCCTCGCGCCGGCCGGGCCTCATCCGGCCCAGCCGCAGCTTCACGCCGGGCAGGTCGGCCAGTGCGTCGTGCTCAGGTGACCGGCGGCCCTCGACCGTCGCCTCGTACCAGTAGCACCGCAGCAGCGGCAGGCCGGTCCGGTCCCGGGCCACGCTGCCCAGGAACTGGAGCAGGCCCGCGTAGCTCCAGGAGACGGACTCCCGGTGACGGGTTCCGTGGACGGCCATCGCACCATCAGCCAGTACGTAGCCCGCGTCCACGAACAGCGCGCACCGATCCACGCGACACCGTCCTTCCGTCGACGCGAGACGTTACCAGCGCTCAGCCGCCTTCGTGATGGAGTGCGCACAGATCGCGGCAACCACCGGGAGGGCGGGTAGTCAGCTCTTGGCGGAAGTATCACCGCCACGGCTCACGGCCCGGCAGGATACCCAGACATGCGACTTCTTGTTCTCGGGGGCACCCGCTTCCTCGGGCGTGCCATCGTGGACGAGGCGATCAGCCGCGGCTACGACGTCACAACCTTCTCGCGCGGGCTGAGCGGCCACCCCCGGCCGGGTGCCGAGGTGCTGCACGGAGACCGTACCAGCTTCGAGGATCTGCTCCAGCTGGCGGAGCGTGAGTGGGACGGCGTCATCGACACCTCCACGATCGCCCCCGTCCACGTCGCGGCCTCCGCCCAGCTGCTGGCCGGGCACGTCGGCCACTACACCTATGTCTCCACCCTGTCGGTCTACGCCGACCAGGCGCGCGAGCCGGTCAGCGAGGAATGGCCCGTCCTGGACTGCCCGTCCGACGCGGCCGGCACCATCGAGACGCTCGGTTACGGCGAGCTCAAGGCCGGCTCTGAGCGCGCCGTCCAGGAGGCCATGGCCGGCCGGTGCCTGATCGCCCGGCCCGGCCTGATCATCGGGCCGCACGAGAACGTGGGGCGGCTTCCGTGGTGGCTGACCAGGATCGCGCGCGGCGGGCAGGTACTCGCGCCAGCGGCGGACAGCCCGCTGCGGATGACCGATGCCCGGGACCTCGCCGCCTGGCTCGCCGACAACACCCGGCGTGGCATCCCCGGTGTGGTGAACGTGCCGGGCCCGGAGGGAACCACCTTCGGTGACCTGCTCGGTCACTGTGCGCAGGTCACCGAGCCCCAGCGGGACACCGGCCTGGAGCTGCGGTGGACGGCCGACCAGGCCCTGCTGGCGGCGGGGGTGGAACCCTGGATGGAGCTGCCGATGTGGGCGCCGGACATTCCCGAGCTGGCCGCCATGTGGCAGGTCACGGGGGACCGCGCGCTGCGGACCGGCATCCGGTACCGCCCGCTCGCGGACACCGTCAGCGACACCTGGCACTGGCTGCTCCAGGAGGCTGCCAGCCAGGACCGCCCCGAGCCGGAGTTCGCCCGGATGCCGGGCATCGGCCTCGACCCGGACCGGGAACAGCAGATCCTCGCCAGCCTGTAGGCTCCCAGGCCGTGAGCGACCGCGATGAGCTCCTGCGGGTGATCAAGGCCACGGCAGTGATGCACGGCGACTTCGTGCTGTCGTCCGGGCAGCGCGCGACCTGGTACATCGACCTGCGGCGGGTGCTGCTCAGCGGGCAGGCAGCGCCGCTGGCCGGCCGGGTCATGCTGGCGGCCACCGCGGACCTCGACTACGACGCGGTCGGCGGGCTCACGCTCGGTGCGGACCCGGTGGCGGCCGCCATGCTGCACGCTGCCGCCAGCCAGGGCCGGGCACTGGACGCGTTCATCGTCCGCAAGGCGGACAAGACCCATGGGCTCCAGCGCCGGATCGAGGGGCCGGACGTCGCCGGCCGCCGGGTACTGGCTGTCGAGGACACCTCCACCACCGGCGCTTCCGTGCTGACCGCTGTGGACGCACTCCGGGAGGCCGGCGCGGAGGTGGTCGGCGTGGCGGTCGTCGTGGAACGGGGCGCCCGCGACCGGGTGACCGGGCGCGGGCTGCCGTTCCGCGCCGCCTATGACATCGGCGACCTGGGGGTGGACCGGACCCCGGCCTGATCGCCGGAGCCGGGGACGCCCGGGCCAGAACCGGCGGGGCCAGAGCCGGTGGAGCCGTGATCGCCCGGGCCGCGCCCGTGCGCCGCCTCGTGGCGGAGCTCACGCAGCCGGTAGGCGATGAAGGCGATGATGGCCAGGGCCACCAGGGCCGCGATCCCGTAGCCGGCGACGGCGATCCCGTGCGCGACGGTCTGCCACGCGCTGCCGACCCCGTATCCGATCAGCGAGATCACGGTCACCCAGACCGCGGTGCCGATGAGGCTCAGGATCCCGAACAGCAGCGGGGGCACCTCGATGAAGCCGGCCACGATGGACACGAACGTCCGGACAACCGGCAGCGCGCGCCCGAGCGGGATCGCCCACAGGCCGCGCCCGGCGACGAAACGCTCCGCCCGGTCGATGTCCGCCTGCGTGATCAGCAGGTAGCGGCCAAACCTGTGGACGAGCGGCCGGCCGCCGGCCCGCCCGATGCCGTAGGAGACGAACGAGCCGATGAGCTCGGCCGCCGTTCCCACCAGGATGACGCCGACGATGCTGAGGTGCCCCTCACCGGCCAGTACGCCAGCGAACCCGAAGGTGATTTCGGACGGAATCGGGACGCAGCAGGCCTCAAGGAACCCGAACAGGAAAACCGCGGCGTAGCCCCAGTGGATGAGAAAGCTCTCCATAGCTCACTGTTGTACAGCATGCGGCCGCGTGCCTTGGCCGCTGCCGGCCGAGCTTAAGAGCACCTTTACTTCTGCGTCCCCTGCGCGGCCAGCCGTCCCGGCCCGGACCGCGGGCCGGGACCGGGCAAATCACCGATGGTGCCCACATCCCGGCCCTCCCCTGCCGCGGACGGCCGCGGTCACCGATACTGAATGCACACGCCAGACAAGGAGCCGACCGTCATGCCTATCGCGACGCCAGAGGTCTACGCCCAGATGCTCGACCGGGCCAAGGAACAAGGCTTCGCCTACCCGGCCATCAACGTCACGTCGAGCCAGACGCTGAACGCGGCTCTGCGCGGCTTCGCCGATGCGCAAAGCGACGGCATCGTGCAGGTTTCCACCGGTGGGGCCGAGTACCTGTCGGGTTCGGCGGTCAAGGACATGGTCACCGGCTCGGTCGCGTTCGCGCACTTCGCCCGAACTGTCGCCGCCAGATACCCGGTGAACATCGCCCTGCACACCGACCACTGCCCCAAGGACAAGCTGGACGGCTTCATGCGCCCCCTGGTCGCGCTGTCCAAGGAGCGGGTCGCCCGGGGCGAGGAGCCGCTGTTCCAGTCCCACATGTGGGACGGGTCCGCTGTCCCGCTGGCCGAGAACCTGGCCATCGCCTCTGAGCTGCTCGACGAGTGCGCGCAGGCCCGCACCGTCATGGAGCTGGAGATCGGCGTGGTCGGCGGGGAGGAGGACGGGATCGTCGGGGAGATCAACGAGAAGCTCTACAGCACCACGCAGGACGCGCTGGCCACGGCGGAAGCGATCGGGCTGGGCGAGCGCGGCCGGTACATCCTGGCCGCCACGTTCGGCAACGTGCACGGGGTCTACAAGCCCGGGCACGTGTCCCTGCGGCCGTCGGTGCTCAAGGACATCCAGGACGCGGTCGCCGCGATGTACGGCAAGGACAAGCCCTTCGACCTGGTCTTCCACGGAGGCTCGGGATCGGCGCTGACGGAGATCCGGGAGGCGATCTCCTACGGTGCCATCAAGATGAACGTGGACACCGACACCCAGTACGCCTTCACCCGGCCGATCGCCGGGCACATGTTCAGCCATTACGACGGCGTGCTCAAGATCGACGG
>DATKRG010000294.1:0-8401 GCA_035532275.1 Streptosporangiaceae bacterium
GACGCTGAGCCGGGTACGGCCCGAGGGCGGGGGGGCCTCGTCCGCTGGCCACCCAGGTCGCTGCGGGCAGCGTCGGCCCTCAGGGCGCTCCGGGTGGGATGAATGGCAGGCCGGGGGGCGCGCCCTGCTCGATGAGCCGCAAGAGCGCGGCGGTGTCGGTGTGCCTGGTGATGAGGTCGCCCAGGGTGTCGAGCTGCTGTTCACGCTGGGCCTGGAAGGACATCTGGCCGGGCTGGAACCGGCGGCCGGCGGCGCTGGCGGCCTGGTGCAGGTAGGCCCGCCGGAACCCGTCGTTTTCCAGCAGCCCGTGCCATGACGTGCCGCTTACCGCCCCGGCCGTGCAGCCGCCGGGGAACGGGCCGCCGCCGGTGGCGTGGACCACCCCGTGGTGGATCTCATAGCCGGTCACCGGCAGGCCGGCGATGGTGTCCTGGCACCGGCGCAGGACTTTGCCGGCGCCGAACCGGGTCACCGCGGGCAGCAGCCCGAGGCCGGGCACCAGGCCCGCGCCGCTTTCCACGTCGTCGTGGATCTGGCGGCTGAGCATCTGGTAGCCGCCGCAGATGCCGAGCACGGGGCGGCCCCGGGCGGCGCGTGCGGTCACCGCGTCCGCCAGGCCGTGCTCGCGCAGCCACGCCAGGTCGGCGGCGGTGGCCCGGCTGCCCGGCAGGATCACCAGGTCCGCGTCGGTGACCTCGGCGGGTGCGGCGGTGAACCGCACCACCACGCCCGGTTCGGTGGCCAGGGCGTCCACGTCGGTGAAGTTGCTGATCCGCGGCAGCCCGATCACCGCGATCCGCAGCGGATCGCCACCGGCGGGCGGCACCGGCGGGCGGGCATGCGCGCCGCCCAGGGCGAGGGAGTCCTCCGCGTCGAGCCAGATGCCCTCGGCCCAGGGCAGCACGCCCAGCACTGGCCGGCCGGTGAGGCGGCCCAGCATGCCCAGGCCCGGTTCCAGCACGGCGGCATCGCCGCGGAACTTGTTCAGCACGAAACCGGCGACCAGCGCCTGATCGCGCGGGTGCAGCAGGGCCAGGGTGCCATAAAGCGCCGCGAACACCCCGCCCCGGTCGATGTCGGCGACCACCACAGCCGGCAGGGCAGCGGCCCGGGCCAGCGCCATGTTGGCGATGTCACGGTCAGCGAGGTTGATCTCCGCCGGGCTGCCCGCCCCCTCACAGACCACCACGTCGAACCGGCCAGCCAGGTCCGCCAGGCAGGCCAGCACGATGCCGAACAGGCGCGGCTTCAGATCACGGTAACCCACCGCGCCGATCTCCGCCACCGGCTCCCCCAGCACCATGACCTGGGTGGTGCCGTGACCGCCGGGCTTGAGCAGCACCGGGTTCATCGCGGCCTCGGGCTCCACCCCCGCCGCCGCCGCCTGCATCGCCTGCGCCCGGCCGATCTCGGCCCCATCACGGGTGACAACCGAGTTCAGCGACATGTTCTGGGCCTTAAAAGGCGCCACCCTGACCCCCTGCCGGGCCAGCCAGCGGCAGATCCCCGCAGTCACCACACTCTTGCCCGCATCCGATGCGGTCCCGGCGACCAGCAGGCCCCGCACCGTGCCCGGCGCGATCACGGCCGCTGCCCCGCGGGAACGGTGCTGGCCGCCGCGCCGGCCGCCGCCAGTGCCACTGCCGCGGCGGTGATCAGCCGGGAGAGCCGGACCGCCCGCTCGATGTCGGCCGCCGTCGGCGGTGCGCCGTCGCCGAGGGTCCCCCGCCGTTCCGCCCGGCCCTGGTAGCGGTTGGTGCCGCCCAGCCGCACGTCCAGCGCACCGGCGAACGCCGCCTCACAGCGGCCCGCGTTCGGGCTGGGGTGGGCGGCGCCGTCACGGCGGACGGTAGCAAGCGCCCGGCGGGCGCTGCCGCCGACGGCCGGTGCCAGCGCCACCGCCAGCAACGCGGTCAGCCTGGCCGGCACCAGGTTGGCGGCGTCGTCGAGCCGGGCCGCGGCCCAGCCGAACCGCGCGTAGCGCGGCGAGCGATGCCCGATCATGGCGTCCAGCGTGTTGACGGCGCGATAGCCGAGCAGGCCGGGCAGGCCGCAGACGGCACCCCACAGCAGCGGCGCCACCACCGCGTCGCAGGTGTTCTCCGCGACCGACTCCACGGTCGCGCAGGCCAGTTCCGCTGCGCCGAGCCCGGCGGGGTCGCGGCCGCACAGGGCGGGCAGCCGGGCCCGGGCCGCCGCCAGGTCGCCCGCCGCGACCGCCGCGGCCATCGCCGACGCCTCCGCCGCCAGGCTCGTCCCGCCGAGCACGGTCCAGGCGGACAGTGCCGCTACCGCCAGCCCGGCAGCCGGGCTGCGCCGTGCCAGCCGCTGCGCCGCCAGGCCGGCGGCGGCGGCCGAGCCCGCGCACACACCCGCGAACACGGCGCCGCGGGCGCGGCTGTCCGCCCAGACCCGGCCCTCCGCCCAGGACGCCGCCCGGCCGAAGGCGGCCACCGGATGCCCGCGCCGCGGATCGCCGAAGGCGGCGTCGAGGACAGCACCGAGCACCAGCCCGAGCGCGCGGTGGGCCGCGCCGCTGGCCGGGAGCGGATCGCGGGCGGCCAGGCCCGGGTGATAGACACAAGGCCGGGCTTGCTGACGGTCCGGGCCGGAGCGAGGTTCGCGCACGGCACCATGATGGCGGGTTCGGGCCCGGGCGGCGTGACCGCGCGCGGAAGGGTGCCAGCAGGTACCGGACTCGGTGTGGACGGGACGGATCGGATGGAGCTGCACGACTGGGTGAGCAGGGCCGTCAGCGCGGTCCGGGACTGGGAGGCGACGTTCGCCCCGTTCGGCCGGCACCCCTCGCTGGAGGTCAGCGACGAGCGGTTCGCTGCCGCCTTTGATGTCTTCGCACAGCGGCTGCGGGACAACTACCCGTACTTCCACCCGTCCTATGCGGGGCAGATGCTGAAGCCGCCGCACCCGGCCGCCGTCACTGGCTACCTCGCGGCCATGCTCATCAACCCAAACAACCACGCGCTGGATGGCGGGCCAGCCACCTCGGCGATGGAGAAGGAGGTGGTCGCACAGCTAGCCGCCATGTTCGGCTACCAGACCCACCTCGGCCATCTGACCAGCAGCGGCACCATCGCCAACCTGGAAGCGCTCTACGTCGCCCGGGAACTGCACCCTCGCCGGGGCGTCGCCTACAGCGCCGAGGCCCATTACACCCACGGCCGGATGTGCGGGGTGCTCGGCATGGCGGGAACCGCCGTGGCTACCGACCAGGCGGGCCGGATGGACCCCGGTGCGCTCGACAGCGTCCTGGCCGGCGGGCGGATCGGGACGGTGGTGGCCACTGCGGGCACGACCGGCCTCGGTGCCATCGACCCGGTACATGAGGTGCTCGCGGTGGCCCGCGGGCATGGGGTCCGGGTGCATGTCGACGCCGCCTACGGCGGCTTCTTCACGCTCCTGGCCGGCGCGGGCGGGCGGGCCGGGCTTGACCCGGCGCCGTGGCGGGCCATCGCCGAGTGCGACTCGGTGGTGGTCGACCCGCACAAGCACGGGCTGCAGCCCTACGGCTGCGGGGCGGTGCTCTTCGGTGACCCGGCGGTCGGCCGCTTCTACTCGCACGACTCGCCCTACACCTACTTCACCTCCGATGAGCTGCACCTGGGCGAGATCAGCCTGGAATGCTCCCGGGCCGGCGCCGCGGCCGCCGCGCTATGGCTCACGCTCCAGCTGCTGCCGCTGCGGCCCGACGGGCTCGGTCAGGTGCTGGCGGCCGGCCGCCGGGCCGCGCTGGACTGGTCGGAGCTGCTGGCGGCGTCGGGCCGGGTGCGCCTCTACCAGCAGCCCGAACTCGACATCGTCTGCTACTTCCCGGTGACCGCAGGGGACAGCCTGGCCGCCATCGACCAGCGGTCGGCCCGGATGCTCGCCGACGGCATGGCCGACCCGGCCCATCCCGTCTTCCTCAGCACCCTCACCGTCACGGCGGACGCGTTCGCCCGCCGGCACGCCAGGATCACGGCGGACCGTGACCGGGCCCGGATCCTGCGCAGCGTCCTCATGAAGCCAGAATCCGAGCAGTACACGGCGCAGCTGCATGCCCGTGTGGAAGAACTCGCCAGCTGACCCGGGATCAGCCGCCCGGCCGCACCCGGGTCCAGCCGCGCCTGGTGCGGGTCAGCTCCCGGAACCCGGCCGCCGGGAGGAAGGCCCGGTAACCGGCGTAGTCCAGGCCGCCTGGGTCGGTGCCCTCCAGCCAGGCGTAGTCGAGGAGGCGGCCGACCTGCGCCAGCCGCAGCCAGTCCGCCGCCTGCCCGAGCAGCCATGTCGCCACGCCCCGGCGGCGATGCCGCTCGCTGACATGGAGGCTGCCGACGTCGGCCCAGCCGCCATGCCGCGACAGCCGTTCGCCCTCGCCGAGGGTCTCCACCTCGATGTAGCCGATGACCTCGCCGTCCAGGACGGCGGACAGGCGGCAGCCGTTGGTGCCCACTGACCGGCGCACCGACAGCCCGGCCACCGGCGGGTCCGCAGACTGGGGCAGGTCCTCCACCCTGGCCAGGTAGACGATCTCGGTGTGCCCGGTGTGGGTGAACCCGGCCCGCTCGTACAGGGCGCTGATGTGCGGCCACTGCTCGGGCACCCCGTACACCCCCCGCAGCGGCAGCTCCCCGCCCGCGTGCTGGCGGGTGACTCCCCACCGGTCCAGCTGGCCGATCGCGGCGGCGATCAGCGCCCCGGCCGCCTCGGTGGCGTCCGGCCAGCAGGGGTTACCGGCCGGGGCCTGCGGCCAGAACAGCAGCCAGTGGATCTCGCCGACGTCCCGGGCGGCTTCCCCAGCCCGTTCGTCGGCGAAGAACCGGAGCAGGTGGGCGGCGGCGGCCACCCGGTGCCGCTGTTCCGCGACCAGGGTCAGCCGTTCACTCACCCAGGGATCTTCGATGAACTCCCCCGGCCGCCGTTCCAGTGCGGTCAGCAGTGCGCTGACCGACACGCCCATGCCGGGCACGACCGCCTCGGCGTGGGTGTTCACCAGGTGCGTGAGCTGATCCCGGTCGCTGCGGCGGAAGGGGCGCACGTCGATCGATGACATCGGCGGTCTCCTCGGGATGAACGCAGAACGCGATCTGAGGCAGGCCGCTACCGGTGCGGTACAGCCGTGATGCTATCAGCGGGCCTGAAGGCCGTCCCAGGACCAGCGCGGCATCGCCGTGCCTGCCGGGACCTCCGCGGCCGAGGACGGATAGGACAGCATTTCCGCGACCGCCCACTCCATGTAGGAACGCAGCGCGGCACGGAACTCGGGCTCGCCGGGCAGCCCGGCATCGTCGGCGGCCCGGACGAAGCAGTCCACGAACCGCCGGCCCAGATCAGTCAGGTCCCCGTTGCCCGCGTGCATCCGCAGCACCCCGGAGTGGTCGCCACACGACTGCGAATACCGCGGTGGCCCGCCCATCACCTCGGCCCAGTAGGCGGCCAGCCGCTCGACGTGCTGGGGGTGCTGATCGGGATGGGAGAACGGGTGGCTCAGCTCGGGATCCCGCAGGCACCGCTCGTGATGGGCGGCGGCGAGGACGAGGAAAGCGGGCTCGCCCCCGGCGAACTCGAACAGCGTGGGACGCATGACGCGAGCATCGCACATCAAGCCCGCCGCCCCGCCAGCTGAGGCCGGCTTCGGGTTCCATCACCGCGACCTGCTCGAGCCTGTCCATGATCTCCTCGTTTCAGCGGCCGGCTACCCGGGCAGGGCTACCGGATCTACCGGCAGTCCGTGGGCTCTGTCGATGAGCGCCAGGAAGTCGCCGACCTCATTCATGAGGCCCTTGGCCCGGACTGTCCCAGAGGTGTCCACGCATAGGCGTACGGAAGGGCCGGAACCTCCATCGCCCGCTGCACTGACCCCCCGGTGTCCAGCGCGAACTGCCAGCCCTCCGGAGCCGGCCCATCCTTCGCCTCGCCGGCCTGGACCCACCAGTACTCCACGTCTGGCCGCTGCTGCGCGAGCACCCCGACTTCGCCCCACAGTTGCGAGCAGATCGGGCAGGACGACGCTGCCAGCAGCAGAACCTGCAGGCTTGCCCGGGACGACGCCGTGGTCAGGGGGATGTCCGTGGCCATCCCGCTGGCATCGCTGACCGGCAACGGGCCGACTTTGGCCCCGATGTCAAGTCCCGCGAGCCCGAGCCGCTCCTTGGCCGGCAAGATTGACCGGCCGTACTGCCGGTAGAGCAGCAGGACGAGGAAGGTCAGAATCGCGACAAGCAGCCAGAGCGTCACGTACGAGGCCCACAGGAAACGGGTCACCGCAAGACCACCTTCAGCTGATCGAGATACGCATAGATCGTCGGGATTTCCATAATGAGGAAGGCGAAGGCCGCCCCCACGGCGAGGCCGAAGACGGCCACCGGCCAGGCCGGCCCGGCGTCAGCCGGAACCGACGTCAGCGCCAGCGCCAGCAAGATGACGTTCCTGGTGATGAGTGCGCCGCGATTGACCCGCGGAGCGGACCAGCAGCCGCATCCCTCGCTCAAGTCGCGGCGCAGCAGCGTACTGCCGAGCACGACGACCAGCAGCCCCGCAGCTATCGCACCGATCCTGCCGGTGCCGTGCGGGAAGACAAGCACGGCGGCGATGGCGAACTCGACCAGGGGCACGAGCAGCCCGAGGATGGCGTAAAGGCGCCGGAAGCGATCTGCCCGCAGCGGCAGCAGTGCAGAGAGGACCAGCCGGAACTCCCCGTTGTGGTGCATCTTCCAGACCGCCGAAAGCACGAACGCGATCGCGACACAGCTGCGCTCAAAGTAAGCCAGGAAGCTGATCACGGCCCGAGCGTGGGCCGGGCCACCTGGCCGGTCCAGGCGGACTTACCGGCAGAGTTACCGGCAGAGTCAGACGGCGCCGGGCTGGGACGGGGGCCGCCGGCGCTGGAATCCGGGACCCCCGGGGCGGCGGTCATGGGCTACTGTCCAGAGTCGGCAGCACGAGATCTCACGGGAGAACAGTGACGCTGATCGCCCGGTTCCGGGTCGACGCCTTCGAGTCGCGGCAGGTCGACGGCCTGGACGCGGACTGGGTCGGCCTGATGACGTTCGCCAAACGTTCACGTCCGGGATCACCGGGCAGTCCACGACGCTGTTCATGTCGGCCGGCTCGGACGAGGGCTCGCGGTCCTATGTGGCCACCGAGCGGATCAGTGGGCGCGCCGACGACGGGCGCGAGGGCAGCGTGACCGTGCAGCACGGCGGCCTGGAGTCGGACCCCGGCTCCTGGTTCGGCCACATCGTGCCCGGCACGGGAACCGGCGGCTTCGCCGGCTGGGCCGGCTCGGCCCGGATCGTCCACGACGACCAGGGCGCGTACTTCGAGATAACGCTGGCCTGAACTACTGCCGCGCCCGCCAACGTTCTCGGTTCCTGCGAACCCGATGCGGCTGTGGGCCGGATACGCCGTGCGGAGCGGCCAACAGACCAAATCGGCGGTCATCAGCCGAGGCTCGCAGACAAGGTTGATCTGGCGGCCCGTCTCCCGCGGGCTCCACGGAGACGACCGGATCTGCCGATGAGCGTGCGTCCGCACAGCCGGGATATGCCGGTGATCGAGCGCGAGGATCAGCGTCCGTCAGGGGGTCCAGACGGAGCGGTCGTGGGCGAAGTAGACCATTCGCGGATCGAGTTGCTGGAGGCGTCAATCCAGTCCGGGATGCCGGGCAGGGGCTGGCCGTGAGCATCGCGTTGGGCTCGCCAGGCGAGCTGGTCGGCCGCGTATTGCGTCGCCGTGTCGTGGCTTTGCCCGGCCACGATCACGGCCCCGTCCAGACGGCGGACGATCAGCGACTGGTGACCGACGCCGCGGCATTGCTGACCAGAGACGCCCTGTTCTGCCGCGAGTGAGGGGGCGCTGGGTGCGTGCGTTCATTGGATCCGAGTTGGCTCCTGATCACGGACTACGGGTCGGCTAAAAGCGCTGACCAGCGGGTTCCCGGCTCGTGGTGAGCGAATCTGTGCCCTGATCCTGAGCGCATCTGCGGTCCGCCAGGCCGGTAACGCAGTTGGCCCCCGATTGAGATGCTGCTCGACGGATCGCTTTCCGGCTGGCATCTACCGGTCGTGGTGCGGTGTTCGACCCGGCCCGGCGGTGGGGCGGGGCAGGAGTGTCAGGCTGGCTTGTCGGCCTGCAACTGCCGGACCACCTCCAGCGCGTCGCTGATGTGCTGGTTGATGTGGGTCATCGAGTTGAAGACGCGCCGGACGGTGCCCTCGCGGTCGATGACGTAGGTAACCCGGCTGGGCAGCAGACCGAGCACCGCTGGTACTCCGTAGCTCTTGCGGACCTGGCCACCCTGGTCGTTGAGCAGCGTGAACGGCAGCTTGTGCCGGCCGGCGAAGGCGGCGTGCCTGTCTACCGAGTCCGAGCTGACCCCGATCACCTCGGCACCAGCGTCGGT
>DATKRG010000295.1:0-75034 GCA_035532275.1 Streptosporangiaceae bacterium
GCGGCCACCTAGGCGACCACCCGGACAGCGGATGATCCGCCGGGGAGCCGCCGGACCTCCAGCCGCTCGGGCACCCGGTCCTTGAGGTCGGCCACGTGGCTGACGATGCCGACCACCCGGCCCCGGTCACGCAGGTCGTCGATGACCGCCATCACCTGGTCCAGGGTGTCGGCGTCCAGCGAGCCGAACCCTTCGTCGATGAACAGCGTGTCCAGGTCAACTCCCCCGGCCTCGGCCCTGACCACGTCCGCCAGGCCGAGCGCGAGCGCCAGCGAGGTGTAGAACGTCTCCCCGCCCGACAGCGACGCGGGGCTGCGCTCCTCCCCGGTGTGCCGGTCGATGACGGCCAGGGTCAGACCACTGCGCTCCCGCCTGGTCCCGCCCTCGTCGGTGCGTGTCAGCTCGTAGCGTCCCGCCGACATGGCGGCCAGCCGCACATTGGCGGCGGCGACCACCTGGCTGAACCAGTGCCGCAGCACGTAGGTGGTCAGGTTCACCCGCCGGTGCCCCTCGGTTCCCTTGGCCAGTCCCGCCAGCCGGATGACCGGGGCAGTCTGCTCGGCCAGCCGGTCATGGGCCTCCTCGGTCCTGCCCACCTCCGCCATCCGGCCGGCCAGCCGCTCCGCCCGGACCCTGGCCGCCTGGTGGGCGTCCCGGACCTCATGCTCGGCCTCCCGCGCCCGGGCGAGTGCGGCGGCCGCCGCCGCGGCGCGGGCGCCGGTCTCCTGCGCCTGCCCCGGGTCCAGGCCGGCCAGGTCGGTGGCGCGCGCCGCCGCCTCCAGCCGGGCCAGGGTGCCGGTCCAGGACTCCACCTCGGCGGCCAGCTCGTCCTGCCCGGCGGGGTCGATCACCGCCGTCCGCGCCTCGTCCAGCGAGCCGAAGCCCTGCGCCAGCGCCTCGCGCTCGGCCTGGGCACGGGCCTTGCCCTCATCGGCGAGCGCGGCCGACAGCTTGTCCAGAGCCTGTGCCAGCGCCCGGTCCCGGGCCGCGCCCTCCCGCAGGCTCGCCTGCCGGGCAGCGACAGACCCGAACGCACCGGCGGCTCCGGCCACCTCCGCGCGGGCATGTTCCAGGCTGTCCCGTGCCGCGCGGGCCTGCTCGCCAGCGGCGGTGGCCTGTTTCTCCGCCGCCCGCAGGTCGCTGGCGCTGGTCTCCAGTTCGCCGCGTGCGGCGGCCAGGTCGGCTTCCAGCCCGGCGGCCTCCGATGCGGCCTGCTCCGCGGCTGCGATCTCGCCGGCCAGCGCTGCCAGTTCGGCGGCCAGGTCACCGGCGTCACGGCCGCCGGCCTGCGCGATGCAGGCGGCCTCCTGCAGGGCGAGGTCGGCGTGCTCGGCCTCGCGCTGGCTGCGCTCCTGCGCCGCTTCGTCACGCCGCGCCGCGGCCTCGTCCACGTCGGCGGCCGACACCGCCCCGTCCGCCGGGCACGCGGGAGCGGGGTGATCCACCGAACCGCACACCGGGCACGGGCCGCCGTCGGCGATCCGGGCGGCGAGCTCGGCGGCCATCCCGTTCAGCCGCGTCTCGATCAGGCCCTGGTGGGCGTCCACGAGTGCCTGGTGCTCGTCCACCGCCGCCTGGAGCGCCGACCTGGCCGCCTCCACCTGCGGCCCGAGTCCGGCGGCCGCCGCTGCGGCGTCGTGCTGCCCGGTGACCGCCTCGGCGCGGGCCGCCAGCGCCGCCAGCCCCGCGGCGGCCGAGCGCGCCTGCCCCAGCTCCCCCTCCAGCCTGCTGATCCGGGCTGGCAGTTCGCTGCGCGCCTCCTCCAGGGCAGCCGCCCGCAGCGACGCTTCCTGCGCGGCCTGCTCCAGCGCGGCCAGATCCTCCGCCAGGCCGGGCAGGGATGCCTCCTGGCCTGCCAGATGCTCAAGCCCGAGCGCTTCCCGCTCCGCGGCGTCGGCGCTGGCGGCGGCCTCCGCACCGCCCCGGCCCTCCAGCAGATCCGGCGGCGGGCCGCCCTGGCCTTCCGGCAGGTCCACCGGCAGGTCCACCGGCCGGCCATCCCCGGCCGCGGTCAGCAGCGACTCGCGGGCCGCGGCCGTGACCGACCCGGCGTCAGCCAGGCCGGCCAGCAGCGGGCGGACCGGCTCGGCACGCCGGGCCGCGGCCAGCCGCCCGGCACGCTGCTCGTGCCCGGACCGCTCCCGCTCATGGGCGCTCAGCGCCGCCAGCGCCTCGGTCAGCCTGGTCATCAGGGCCGCCTGCCGCCCGGCTTCCTCGTCCCGGGCCTGGGCGGTCTCCACGGCGGCGGCCGCGACCCCGAGCGCGTCACCGGTCACACAGACGCGCGTGGCCAGTTCCTCGGCGGCCTCCTTCAGGCGGGTCGCGCGCTCGGCACGCGGGAGCGACAGCAGCTCGGCCCGGGCGTCCTCGTCGAGCCCGGCCGCCTCGGCCGCGACGGCCACCGCGGTCACGACCGCCCGCTCGGCGTCCTGGCGGGCCTGGTTCGCCTCCGCGCGGCGCCGGTCGAGCTCGGCGGTGACCCGGTCGTACAGCTGGGTGCCGAACAGCTTGGTGAGCAGCTCCCGCCGGTCGTCGTCCCTGGCCCGCAGGAACCGCGCGAACTCCCCCTGCGGCAGCAGCATCACCTGGGTGAACTGCTCACGGCTGAGCCCGACCGCCTCGGTGATCAGATCTCCCACCTCGGCCTTGTTCGCCGACAGGCTGGACCAGCCGCCTGCCTCCATCCGCTCCAGGTGGACCCGGCTCGCCTCGGTGGTGAACCCGTCGCCACGCTTCTTGGGCCGGGTGTGCTCGGGCACCCGGGTGACCCGGTACCGGGTGCCGCGCAGGGAGAGCTCGCACATCACCGACGGCTCGGCATCCGGCCCGGCGAAGTGGGACCGCAGCCGGTCACCGGCGGAGTCCTCCCCCGCCAGGCCCCCGTAGAGTGCGTAGGTGACCGCGTCGAGGATCGTGGTCTTGCCCGCCCCGGTCGGGCCTTCCAGCAGGAACAGGCCGCTGCTCGCCAGCAGGTCGAAATCGATCCGCTGCGGCGTGGCATAGGGGCCGAACGCCCGCACCTCCAGCGTGTGCAGCCGCATCAGGCCGCCGCCTCGCTCTGCTGGGCCGCCTCCACCGCCTGCCTGAGTACGGCGCGCTGGGCCGTGTCGGGCGGGGCACCGGCCACGTAGTCCACGAACAGCTCACAGATCTCGACCGGGTCCACTGCCTCGGCCAGCCGTGCCAGGTCGGCGTCGGGGCTGGTCAGCCCGCCCTCCGGTGCGAACTCCAGCGCGATCGTGTGTGGCCACCTCTCCCGCAGCCGCTCCATCGGCGCGGCCGGCCTGGCCTGGTCGGTGAGCACCGCCTTGACCCAGGCGCCCGACAGCTCGGCCAGGTCGGTGTCCGCCCGCGCGAGCAGGTCGTCCAGGCGCCCCCGCACCTCCCGCAGCGGCCGCGGCACCGGCGCTGGCAGCAGCCGGGTCACCACCTGCCCGGTGCCGTCGATCTCGGCCAGGGTGACTGACTTGGTGTGGTGGCGCTCGGAGAAGGAGAACGCGAGCGGCGAGCCCGAGTAGCCGGCCGTGGTGCCGCCGGCGTCGACCCGCTGCTGGCCGTGCAGATGCCCCAGCGCCAGGTAGGAGCATCCGGCCAGGGCGGAGACCGGTGTGTCGCCGATGCCGCCCACCCGGATGTCGCGTTCGGACTGCGAGGCCTGGCCGCCGGTGACGAACGCGTGCGCGGCCACGACGGTGCGCCGCAGCCCGCGGGCGCTGGCGTCGGCGCGGATCCGCGCGCTGGCGGCGGCCAGCACCGAGGCGTGCGAGCGCTCCGCCCCCAGCTCGGTCATGACCGCGTCCGGCAGCAGGTAGGGGATGCCGTAGATGCCCACCTCGCCGTGGGCGTCGCGGACCAGCAGCGGGCGGCCGATGTCGGCCGGCCGGGTGCGCAGGTGGATGCCGGCTTCCTCGCTCAGCTCGGAGGCGAACCCGAGCCTGACCGCCGAATCGTGGTTCCCGCTGGTCAGCATGACCGGGATGCGGGCACGGAAGAAGCCGACCAGAGCCGCACCGAGCAGCTTCACCGCGTCGGTGGATGGCACCGCCCGGTCGTAGATGTCGCCTGCCACCACCACCGCGTCGGCCTGCTGCGACACCGCCTCGGTGAGCAGCCAGTCCAGGAAGACCGCCTGGTGCTCCAGCAGGCTCTCCCCGTGCAAGGTCCGCCCCAGGTGCCAGTCGGACGTGTGGATCAGCCTCATCGCGCTGCCCCGATCGTGGAGCACGTCGCCGGTCCCGGGACGCCGGGCCAGCCGGACGTGCCACATGATTGCGGAGGGGTACGACAATTGGCGCGGCGCCGCGCCGGCCACCGGCAGGGCTGTCAGCTGAACAGGTAGATGCGTGCGGCGTCCGGGGGGCGCGCCAGCCCGGGCCGGGCAGGCTGCTGCGATGGCGCGCTCATGCCGGGGCCGCCAGCGCGACCAGCAGGACCCGCCAGGCCGTCGCGAGCACCGGCATCAGCGTCTCCCGGCGGGCCCGGCGATGCGTGCCGCGCCCACGATCTCCCGGACCCGCGGGTAGCTGCCCACGTCCGTGCAGTCATGGCTGTCGGTGCTCGCGACCAGCGGCACCCCGGCCGCCGCGAACGACGCCAGCGTCCGCGCCGACGGGCAGCCCCATCTCTCGTTCACCTCCACCAGCGCGCCGGCCTGGCGGGCGGCGCTGGCCAGCAGGCCGAGCAGGTGGGCGGGAACAGCGGACTCGGCGAGCCCCACCTTCGGCAGCACGCTGAACAGGTGGGCGATCAGCGCCGGGCCGGCCTGCCGCAGCGCGGCCACGGTGGCCTCGACCAGGGCCTCCACGGCGGTGGCGGCGGTCATGACACCGCCGGCCAGCGCGGCGCCTACCTGGCTGGGCGGCAGCGGGCCGTCCCGGCCGGGGAACTGGTGGTCGGCGATCAGCACCAGGTCCACTCCTGGCGGCAGGTCCGGCAGGTCGAGCCGGCCGCGGGTGTCGAGGATCTTCGCCTCCACCCCGGCCAGGACCCGCAGGCCGGGCACGGGCGGGAGGGCACGGACGGCGGCCAGGAAGCCCGGGACGGCCGCCGTCTCCCGGCGCACGTGCTCGGCCAGGCACACCGTGCGCAGCCCACGCTCGCGAGCGGCGGCCACGTTCTGCGCAAGGGTGCTCACCGCGTCGCCGGAGAAGGTGGAGTGGACGTGGTAGTCCTCGTCCAGCCGGACCGGCAGGCTCACGCGATCGCCACCTTTCCCTGCCCTCCCGCGCCGGTGGGCAGCGCGGCCGCCTCCCGGATCACCTCGAAGGCCTCCGCGTAGCGCCCGTCCCCGTACCGGGACCAGTACCGGGCGGTGGACTGGATGAGGTCCGGGTCGAGATAGCCGCGGACCCCTACCTGGGAGCCGAACGCGTCGATCGCGGCCAGCTTGCGCTGGAGCTGCTCGTCGATGGTCACGAACCGGCTGGGCCGGAAGTCCACGGTGGCGGACGGCGACTGGAAGCAGTAGACCCGGCCGATCTCCCGGATCGCGACCATGGCGGCCCGGTGCGTGCTGCGGTGGTCCTGGTGGACGTCGTGGATCGAGTGGGTGTAGATGATGGTCGGCTGGACCTGTTCGACCACCCGGCTGATGGCGCTGATCGTCGGGTCACCCTCGTTGATCCGGGTGTCCTCCAGGTACAGCGTGGCGCCCAGCAGGTCGGCGGCCCGGCGGGACTCACCGGCCCGGGTGTCCTGGCTGCCGCCGCGGGCCCCGCTGGATATCGTCAGGATCGACACCGGGTCGCCCAGGTCCTGGTGCGCGAGCAGGGTGCCGGCCGCGCCGATCTCCACGTCATCGGGGTGCGCGCCGATGGCGAGCACGACGCCGGGGCGGGCCTCCCGGGCGCTCCGTCCCTTGGCGATCAGCGCGGTGGCGGTCGAGATCAGGTGCTCGGGCCGGACCGGTTTCTCCAGGAACTCGTCCGCGTCGCTGCGCAGCGCCCGCACCGCGTAGTCCACGGACGCGTAGGCGGTGATCACAGCGACCGGCAGCTCGGGTGAGGACCGGCGCAGCTGTTCCAGCAGCTCGATGCCGGTCATCCCCGGCATCTCCACGTCGGTGATCACCAGGTCCCAGGTCTGCGACCTGGCCCACTCCAGCGCCATCCGCGGGTCGGGGGTATGGGTGACATCGAAGCCGCCCCGCTTGGCCAGCACATGGGTCACGAACATGGCCGAGACCGGGTCGTCCTCCACCACCAGGATCCGGCCCGGCGTGGCCGCGGTGCCGTTATCCATCACCGTCCTCCTGTGGCCCGGGGTCCCCGTCCGGCGTGCCCGCCGCCGGGGGCACTGGCAGGATCACGCTGAACGTGCTGCCGTGGCCGGCCGTGCTCGCCACGTCGACCCGGCCGCCGTGCAGGTCGGTGAGCGCCTTGACCACGGCCAGCCCCAGCCCTGACCCGCGCCGGCCCGCCTTGCGGCCGTTGGAGGCACGGAAGAAGCGGTCGAAGACCTGGCCGATCTCGTCGGCGGGGATGCCGAGCCCGGAGTCCGCGACGTCGATCCGCCACTCGTCCCCGGTGCAGGTGGCGGTGACCCGGACCGTCCCGCTGGAGGTGGAGAACTTGATCGCGTTGGCGAGCAGGTTCTCGATCACCTGCCGCAGCCGGGTAGCGTCCGCCAGGACCGGCGGGCCGTCCACGGCCGAGCCGGCCAGCTCGATGCCGTGCCGCTCCGCGGCGGGCGCCTCCGTCCGCAGCGCGTCGGCCACCACCTCCCGCACCGACACCGGAGCAAGTTCCAGCGGGGTCACCCCGGCCTCGATCCGGCTCAGCAGCAGCAGGTCACCGACCAGCCGGGTCAGCTGCGCCGCGCTGCGCTCGACCACCTCAAGGAAGGCGGCGGCCTCCGGCGACAGGCGCTCCTTCTCATCCGAGATCAGCTCGGTGTAGGAGACGATCGAGGTGAGCGGTCCCCGCAGCTCGTGTGACACCGTGGCCAGGAACTGGGTCTTGAGCTCGTCGACCTCCCGCAGCCGGGCGTTCTGCTCGGCGAGGCGCTGCCGGTCCCGCTCGGCGTCCCGCCGTGCCTGGCGTACCGTGCCGAGCTCGCGCTCCCGCCGCTCGTCGGCCTCCTTGCGCCGGGTCATGTCCCAGAACAGCCAGATGCCGCCCCGGTACTCCCCGGCCACGAACATCGGCCAGTAGTCACATTCGACCGCCCGGTCGTCGGCACAGGCCATCTGCTCGCCAGCGGCAGGCAGCCGCCCGCTGGCGAGCCGGCCCATGGTGGCGCCGAACCCGGCAGGGTCAGCGAAGGCCGGCGCGATGCGCCGGGCCAGCCGGGCAGACGGGCAGCCGATGAGGGCCGCCGACGGCTCGGTGATGCCGAACATCCCCCGGAAGCTCTCGTTCACCTGGGCGACCAGGCCGTGCTGGTCGCCGACCACGATGGCGGGAATGGCGGTGGCAATCAGGCTGGTCAGCCGCTCGGCCTGGTCGGTCAGCCCATTGCCCGCCGCGCGTTCGGCAGCCAGCTGGTGCTGGTGTTCACGTTCTGCCTCTTTGTAGTCGGTGATGTCGGTCACGGTGATCGCGAACCCTGGCCCGCCATCGCGGCCGGCCGGGAGCGCGGCCACCCCCACCCGCACCCATGGCGCCCCGCCAGCCCGCAGGCGGCAGTCGGTATCCAGGGTGGTGCCGCCAGTGGTGGCCGCCGCCCACTCCTGCCGGACCCGGTCGGCATCGACGGCGTGCACCACCGACAGCCATGGCTTGCCCAGGTAGTCGGCTGGCAAGCCCGCGTTCAGCAGGCACCAGCGCTCGTTGACGAACAGGCACCGGCCGTCCGGGCCGGTCGCGGCGATCCCCACCGGCGCCCGCCGGCTGAGCACGCGGAAGCCGGTCTCCTGCGCCACCAGCTCCGCCCTGACCCGTTCGAGCTCGGACAGGTCGCGCAGGAAGCCGCAGAAATAGACCCGGCCGCGCACGACCAGCGGCAGCGCGGTCAGCTCCACCATCTGCTCGCTGCCGTCGGCACGCAGCACCGGCAGGTTCATCCGGCCGCTGAACTCGCCGGGATCGCGGCGGGCCAGGAAGCTCTCCGTGCCCGCCAGGAACCGTGCCTGGTCGCGCTCGGGGATGAGCAGGCTCGGCATGTCCTTGCCGAGCACGTCCTCGCGGTGCCACCCGTACAGCTTCTCGGCCGCCGGGTTGAACGCCACCACCCGCCGGTCGGAGTCCATGACCATGACCGCGTCGGGGGACGCGTCCATCAGCGCCCTGGTCACCGCCTCCCGCTCCTGCAGGTAGGCGACGTCACCGGTATGCCGCAGCTGGGCGGCGACCACGGCGGCCACCATCCGCAGGGTCGACCGGGTCTGGGCGTCCCAGGCGCCCGGGTCGCCTATCAGCACCAGGCCGCTTCGCTGCTCCCCCGCGCCCGCCGCCGCCCAGGCGACCAGCGCGCTCACCGGGCGGTCCGGTTGGTCCGGCCACGCCCCGGTCCCCAGCGGGGCCTGGAAGGTGCCGCCAGCGCGCATCGCCGTGGCCGCCGCCGGGTGGGTTTCCGCCATCACCATGATGGTGGCGGGCAGCAGCGGCCGGGCCGTCACCTCATCCGGGTAGCCGGCCAGCGTGACCGGGGAGCCGTCAGGCTGCACCGCCAGGGCGAGCACGGCTTCCGCCTCCCAGCTGGCCGCCAGCCGCTCCAGCACGCCCGGCAGGCCGCTGAAGTCCGGCTCGGCGCGCAGGACCTGGTCAATGGCGTACTGCACCAGCGCGGCCGTGTCATGCGCCGTCGGCGGATGCCCCGCCGTACGCGTATGTGCCGGAAGTGCCCCCATTCGCCCGCCCGCCCTTCCGAATTTGTGACATGGCGGTTACTAGGGGTAAGTGTACTTAAGGTGGCGGTGCGGTCCCCGCGCCGGCGGCGCCCGCGGCTCCGGCGGCCGGGCCTGGCTGGTAGCGGGCGACCGAGAAGGCGAGCAGCAGCGGGACGTCGACGGCGAACACGGCCAGCATGAGCGAGAGCACGGCGAGCAGGCCGCCCGGGGTGTGGTCGAGGACGAACACGAACTCCAGCATCCCGGCGATCACCAGGTAGGCGGCCAGCGCCCAGCCCCCCACCAGGAAGAACGTGTGCCAGGCGAAGTCGCGCACCCGCGCCAGCGTGACGGCGGCGGCGATCACGGTGACCGCCGCCACGGCCAGGGCGGCGACCGGCGGGCCGAGCGGCGCGGGCCGGGGCAGGTGGGCGGCCAGGTCGATGCCGCCGGCCAGGACCACGATCAGCGCCGCCACCGCCAGCGCCGTGACCGGGGGGAGCTGCCGCTGCGCGCCGTCTACCATGTCGTGATCCTCGTCATGATCACCAGCGTGGCGATCTGCATCAGCCCGGTGATCCCGGCCGTGTAGGCGAACCTGCGCATGAGCTTGCCGATCAGCGCGCCGTCGGGCGCCGGCTTGCGCAGCTCGAACAGGACGGCGAGGTTGGCCGGCTCCAGGAAGCCGAGTGCGACCACGGTCATCACGCCGACCACGATGAACGAGGCGGTCAGCCACCAGTGCCGGGGGTAGGCCACGTCCAGCACACCGAGGTGACGGGCGAGCTGGAAGCCGGACGCGAGCGTCATGACCACCAGGGTCGGCATGATGAGCAGCATCTTCGGCATGAACCGGGCGGCGAACTCCACCCGTGCCGGGACGGACAGCCGGCCCAGGATGGGGCCGATGATCAGGCCCACGAACAGGTCGACGCCGGTCCAGAGCCCGCCGCCGACGATGTGGAAGAAGTCCAGCGCCCACAGCCAGTTGCCCGCGATGGCCACCACCAGCAGGACCAGCGCCACCCCGACGATGGGCAGGCCCGCCAGCGGCACGATGGCCGGGGGCGGGCCAGGCGGGGCCGCGGGACCGGGTGAGCCCGCCGGGCGCGCAAGGTCGGTGATCTCGGCCATGACACGCCCTCCGTGGTCCTGCACCTTCTCGTTCCGGCCCGTCTGGGCTGGGACGATACGCCCTCACCGTAACGCAAGGTACGCGCGATGACCACGGGGCCGCGGCTCAGGGCTGCGGCTCAGGGCTGCGGCGGCTCAAGACGGCGGCTCAGCCGGGAGTGACGAACACCTTCCCGACCGGGCCGGATTCGGCCAGCTCGTGTGCCCGCACGATCTCGGCCAGCCCGAACCGCTGGCCGGGCAGCTCGGTCAGCGCCCCCTCCGCGAGCGCGGCGGAGATGTCGGCGACCGCGTGATCGAGCGCCTCCGCCGGAGCGCCATACAGCAGGATGAAGCGCAGCAGCACGTTCGCGGTCATGCACGCCCGCACCGGCAGGACCGGGTCGGCCGGCTCCGCGGCGTAGGTGACCACCACCGTGCCCGGGCCTGCCAGCGCGAGATCCAGGCCCAGGTTCGCGCCGAGCGCCACCTCGACCACCCGGTCGACCCGCTCCGCCACGGCCCGGATCTGATCGGCGGCGTCCGCGTCCCGGTAGCTCACCACGTGGGCGGCGCCCGCCTGCCGGGCCAGTTCGGCCTTGTCCGGGGTGCTGACGGTGGCCACCACCCGGGCACCGGCCCGCGCCGCCAGCTGGATCGCGAAGTGCCCGACCGCGCCAGCCCCGCCGGCGACCAGCACGGTCTTGCCGGCGACCGGCCCGTCGGCGAACAGGCACCGGTGGGCGGTCATCGCCGGGACGCCGAGGCTGGCGCCGAGCTCGGCCGACGCGCCGTCCGGCAGCGGCACCGCCTGCCGCTGCGGCACCACCGTCCACTGCGCGGCGGTGCCCCAGCGGCTGCCGAACGCCGCGAACCAGAGCCAGACCCGCTGGCCGAGCCGGCCGGGGTCCACGCCGTCGCCGACCGCGTCGATCACCCCGGCGCCGTCGTGATGGGGGATCTGGAACCCGTCGATCGGGCGCGGGGTGGCACCGCCGCGGCTCTTGTAGTCGGTCGGGTTGATGGCCGACAGCTCCACCTTGACCCGGACCTGGCCGGGCCCCGGCTCGGGCCGGTCCACTTCCTGCACCCGCAGCACCTCGGCAGCCGGTCCGTACCGGTCGTACAGGGCGGCTTTCACGATCGGGCCTCCTCGATTCGCGCGGCAGCCATAGCCGAATCCTTTCACCCTCTGCCCCCGGCCGGCTCCAGACATGCCCGCGGCCGGGAGAGGGTCGCTCTCCCGGCCGTGCAGGGATGGTGCGGCGGTGGTGCGGTGTGTGCCAGGTCAGGCCTGGAGCACAGCCTCGATCTCCAGCTGGATGGTCACCTTGTCGCTGACGACGACACCGCCGCCCTCGATGGCCGCGTTCCAGTTGACGCCGAAGTCGCTCCGGCTGATCTCGCCGGTGGCCGTGAAGCCGGCCCGGGTGCCGCCGTAGGCGTCCGGCCCGAACCCGTTCAGCTCCAGGGTCAGCGGCACGTCCTTGGTGACGCCCTTGAGGGTGAGCTTGCCGTCCACGACATAGCCGTCGCCGGCGTGCCGCAGGCCGGTGGAGCGGTAGGTCATCGTGGGGTAGGTGTCGGTCTCGAAGAAGTCGGCCGACCGGATGTGCGCGTCACGCTGGTCGTTGCCGGTGGTGATCGAGGTCAGGTCGATATCGGCGGTCACCGAGGAGCCCAGCGGGTCCGGGGCGGTGACGATCTCACCGGAGAAGGCCGTGAACTTGCCGCGGACCTTGCTCACCATCATGTGCCGGACGGTGAAGCCGACCTCCGAGTGCACCGGGTCGATGCTCCAGCTGCCTGCGGTGTAGGCGGGGACCGTGGTCAGGGTGTGGGTGGCAGTCATGCTCCCGTTCCTTCCTTCATTTGATTGAGTAATCAACGACTATCACTGAGCGACAACGATGTCAAACGCTCAACTATTTCCGGGCTATACTGAGCGGGTGGATACATCGGGCACCCGGTGGCTGTCAGCCGACGAGCAGGTGACCTGGCGCGCCTTCGTCGGCTCCTGCCACGCGTTCTTCGCGGCCATCGACACTCAGCTGCAGCGCGACGCCGGGATGCCGCTCGCCTACTACGAGATCCTGGTGCGGCTGTCCGAGGCACCGGACCGCCAGCTGCGGATGACGCAGCTGGCCGAGGCCACGGCAGCGAGCAAGAGCCGGGCCTCCCACGCGGTCGCCCGGCTGGAGGAGCGCGGCTGGGTCCGGCGCCGTGACTGCCCGACCGACCGGCGGGGGCAGCTCGCCGAGCTCACCGACGAGGGGTACGCGGTCCTGGCGGCGGCGGCACCCGGCCACGTCGAGCAGGTCCGGCGGACCCTGTTCGATCCCCTCACCCCCGAGCAGGTCCAGCAGGTGACGGTCATCAGCACCGCCATCATGGCAGCCGTGGGCAGCCCGCAGCCCTGCGAGCCGCCCTGCGAGGAGGACGGTGCGAGCTGCCCGGTGCCGGCACCCTAGGATCGGCATCATGGAGCAGCGGATACTTGGCAGGACCGGGCGGGCGGTGTCCGTGGTGGGCCTGGGCACCTGGCAGCTGGGCGCCGACTGGGGCCACGTGGACGAGCGCGAGGCGCTGGCCATCCTGGAGGCAGCGTCCTCGTCCGGGGTGACCTTCCTCGATACCGCCGACGTCTACGGCGACGGCCGCAGCGAGCAGCTCATCGGGCGGTTCCTGGCCAGCGGCAGCGCCCCGCCGGTCACGGTCGCCACCAAGATGGGCCGCCGGGTGGCGCAGGATCCGGCCCTGTTCACGCTGGCCAACTTCCGCGCCTGGACCGACCGGTCACGGGCCAACCTGGGCGTGGACGTGCTCGACCTGGTGCAGCTGCACTGCCCACCGGGGCCCGTGTACGCCAGCGACGCGGTGTACGACGCACTCGACACGCTGGTGGCCGAGCAGCGGATCGCCGCCTACGGCGTCAGCGTGGAGACCTGCGACGAGGCGCTGACCGCGATCCGCCGGCCGGGAACGGCGAGCGTGCAGATCATCCTGAACGCGTTCCGGCGCAAGCCCCTGGAGCGGGTGCTGCCAGCCGCCGCGGCAGCCGGTGTCGGCATCATCGCCCGGGTGCCGCTCGCGTCCGGGCTGCTGTCCGGCAAGTTCGGCCACGACGCCACGTTCGCCGCTGACGACCACCGTGCCTACAACCGCCACGGCGAGGCGTTCGACGTCGGCGAGACCTTCGCGGGCGTCGACTTCGACACCGGGGTGGACGCGGCGCGCGCGTTCGCCACGATCATCCCCGCCGGGGTGCCGCCAGCGCAGGCGGCCCTGCGCTGGGTCATCGACCAGCCCGGCGTCACCACGGTCATCCCCGGGGCCAGCAGCCCCGGCCAGGCCAGCCAGAACGCCGCCGCCGCCAGCCTGCCCGCGCTGGCCGGGGCCGAGCTCGCCGCCATCGAGGACCTGTACGACCAGCGCATCCGGGCCCAGGTCCACCACCGGTGGTGACGGCCGGGACTCCCCGCCCATCGCCTATCGTCGGTAGACCATGAAGCTGCACGGGCGCCGCCGCCGCACCGCGGATCCCGGGCCGCAGCCCGAGCCTCTGGCCCGCCGGGAGGCACGGCAGTACGCGGCCTGGTTCCGCGCGCTGGCCGACCCGACCCGGATCCAGATCGTGTCGGTGCTCGCCCGGGCCGACGGCCCGGTCAATGTCGGCGAGATCGTGGCGGCCACCGCCGTCAGCCAGTCCACCGTGTCGCAGCACCTGAAGGTGCTGGCCGAGGTCAGGTTCGTGCTCGCCGAACGCCGTGGCACGGCCCGCTACTACCGTCTCAACGACGCCTGCGTGGAGAGCTTCCCGACCGCGGCAGATCTTGTCGCCGGGAAGACGCCACCCGCCCCGGCCGGGCAGTCCCCGGTCCCGCCCGGGCCGCACGACGCGCCCGCCGGGGTCACCATCCGGCCCATGACGGCCGCGGACGGGCCTCAGGTGCTCGCCATCTACCAGGCGGGCCTGGACTCCGGTGCGGCCAGCTTCGAGACGCAGGCGCCCAGCTGGGAAGCCTTCGACGCCAGCAGGCTGCCGGCCCACCGGCACGTCGCGGTGGCCGGCAGCGGCGAGGTGCTCGGCTGGGCCGCGGTGTCCCACGTCTCTGACCGGTGCGTGTACCAGGGCGTCGTCGAGCACTCGGTCTATGTCGCCCCGCCCGCCCGCCAGCGCGGGGTCGGGGTGGCCCTGCTCGCCGCCCTGATCAGCTCCACCGAGGCGGCGGGCATCTGGACCATCCAGTCCGGCATCTTCCCCGCGAACACCGCCAGCCTGCGCCTGCACGAGCAGGCCGGGTTCCGGGTCGTCGGCACCCGCCAGCGGGTCGGCAGCCACCACGGCCGCTGGCGCGACGTGATCCTCATGGAGCGCCGCAGCACGACCGCCGGCCAGGACTAACCAGCCAGGACTAACCAGCCAGGACTAACCGGCCCCGGTCCCGGCGAGCGCCTGCTCGAAGTCCGCCCACAGGTCGTCGGGGTGCTCCAGCCCGACTGAGACCCGGATGGTGCCCTCACCAATGCCAGCCGCCGCCAGCCCGGCCGCGTCCATCTGCCGGTGCGAG
The DNA here is from genome assembly GCA_035532275.1 of Streptosporangiaceae bacterium. Classification (GTDB taxonomy): domain Bacteria; phylum Actinomycetota; class Actinomycetes; order Streptosporangiales; family Streptosporangiaceae; genus UBA9676. The sequence continues at coordinate 14,452 of DATKRG010000295.1, forward strand.
GTGGAGGCCGGGTGCAGCACCAGCGTCTCGGCGCCGCCCAGAGTGGTGGCCATCGCCGCCAGCCGCAGGCCGCTGATGAACCGCATGCCCGCCGCCCGGCCGCCGGCCAGGTCGAAGGCCACCATGCCGCCATATCCGGCCAGCAGCCGCCGTGCGACCGCGTGATCGGGGTGGCTGGGCAGGCCAGGCCAGTACACGGCCGCGGCAGCCGGGTGGGCCGCCAGCCGCCCGGCCAGGTGGGCGGCGTTCTGGCAGTGCCGGTCCATCCGCAGCGGCAGGGTCTTCAGGCCGCGGATGGTGAGCCAGGCCGCGAACGGGTCGGCGGACACGCCGAGATCGACCGAGGTCTTCCACAGCGCCCGGTGCGTCTGCGGGCGGGCCGTGACGATCATCCCGAGCGTGACGTCGTCGTGACCGCCCAGGTACTTGGTAGCGGAATGGACCACGACATCGGCGCCGTGCCCGATCGGCCGGAACAGCACCGGCGTCGCGAACGTGTTGTCCACCACGCTGGTCAGCCCGGCCGACCGGCCGGCCGCCAGCAGCGCGGGCTGGTCGCACACCGCGACCGTGGGGTTGGCGATCGTCTCCAGGTAGAGCACCCGGGTCCGCGGCCGCAGTGCCGCGGTCAGCTCGGCCGGGTCCTGCCCGGAGATGTAGCTCACCTCGATGCCGTAGCGGCTGGCCAGGCGGGAAAAGACCGCGATCGTCCCGCCGTACAGGCAGCGCTGGGCGATGACGTGGTCGCCGGGGCTCAGCATCGTGAGCAGCACGGCGCTGACCGCGCCCATGCCCGAGCTCGTCGCGATCGCGGCGGCACCGCCTTCCAGGTCGGCGACCGCGTCCTCCAGCACCTGCGTGGTGGGGTTGCGGTACCTGCTGTAGGCGAACCCGGCGTCCGGATCGTTCAGCGCCTCGGCACAGGCCAGCGGGTCGGTGAAGGCGAACGCCGATGTCTGGTAGATCGGCACGCTCACCGGGCGGGACCCGTTCAGGTCGGGCACGGCGGCGTGGATGGCGCGGGTTTCCAGGTGCAAGGTCATGCCCATGACTCTGCCTGGTCGCCACCACGGGCGGAAGCCGGCCCCCGGGCAGCCAGGACGCCCCGCGCAGCGGCTGCCGGGCGGCGCGCGGCCCGGCGCGCCTGGCCCGCAATCCTGTGCATTTCCCGCCAAGGCCGGTGCCCGGCTTGCTACGTTGACCCTGGCCGGTCACGGTCAGCTGAGGGGGGGACCATGGCTACGGGGTTCGGGAGCCGTCACGGCAGGAACCAGCCGGGCCCAGACAGCGAGCCCGCCGGGATCGGCCAGTGGCTCGCGCCGCTGGCCAGGCACCGCTGGTACTCGGCGATCGGTGCCACCACCGCGCTCGCGCTGATCGGCGGCGGAACCGCGCTCTGGCTGTCCTCCTCGCCCGGCCAGCCCGTCCACCAGCTCGCCGCCGACTGCGGCCTGGTCAACTGCGGCGCCCCGCTGCCGGTCCCGGTGGCCACCACCTCCCCGCAGATCCACATCAGCAGGTCCCGGCCGCGCCACCGCCGCAAGTCCGCCTCGCCCTCCCCCTCGGCCAGCAAGAAGTCGCAGCCGAAGCCCACGCATTCGGCCGGCCCGACGGTCAGGCCGTCACCCACGCCGCCGACCCCGCCGCCACCGCCGCCCCCACCCCACGTGACCGTGACCTACTCGCCGAGCGACCACCATCACTGGGGTGGTTTCCAGGGCCAGCTGACGATCGTCAACCACAGCAGCCAGACGGTCTCCGGCTGGAACGTCCAGCTCGCGTTCCCCGGCGACGCCGTGCAGTGGGTCGGCTACCCGGGCGGCTGGAACGGGACCCCGTTCAGCAACTGGCAGTTCAGCGGGGGCACGCTGACCATGACCGCGAACAGGGGCGGCGAGGCGCTCGGCCCTGGCGGGTCCCAGACGATCACCATCGAGGGCCAGGGCGGCACGAGCTCGCCGAGTGGCTGCACCTTCAACGGTGCCGCCTGCAAGTCCTAGGGACAGCCGGCGCCTAGGGACAGCCGGCCGGGTCACGCCAGAGGGATGGCGGCTGGGTCATGCCTCGGCTGGCGGCTCGGGCGGGCTCACTGACGGGCGCCGGCCACCCCCGGCCCAGCCGAGCCGGGACGGGTTCCGGGAGAGCATCTTCTCCAGCGCCGCACCCATGCTGCCGTCCTGCTCGATCATGCGGCGGATCACCCAGATCAGGGCCGGGATGGCCCACAGGTCCCCGCACACCCACAAGATCGCGGCGCCGATCTGCTGATCGCTGAACGGCGGCAGGGTCACTCCCCGGATGTGGCCGTACACCGGGTACCAGGAGACCTGGGTGAGGATGCTCATCGACATCGCCAGCACCCACATCACCACGTTCGTCGCGATCAGCGCGACCGCCTGGGACGACAGCGGCATCCGCTGCCGGAACGGCGGCGAGGGGATGAGCTGGAGCCAGAACAGCACCCCGGCGGCGAAGAAACTGCCGTGCATCAGCCAGATATGCACCGCCTGGTTGTTCGCGCCCAGGTCGAACAGCACCGGCACGTGCCAGGCGATCATCACGGCGCTGAACAGCACCACCGCCACCACCGGGCGGAGCAGGAACGTGCCGACCGCCCGCAGCGGCCGGGACCAGCCGCCGCGCATCACGCCCCGGGTGACCGCCCGGCCGGAGCGCCCGGGCAGCCCGTCGAGCAGCGGCTGCCACGGCGCACCGGCCACCACCAGCGTCGGTGCCGCGAACATCAGCAGCAGGTGCTGGAACATGTGCACGAAGAAGTAGTCGTCGGCCCAGTAGTCCACCGGTGACATCACCGACAGCAGCAGCACGGCCAGCCCGCCGTAGAACCACCACGACCGGCGGCGCCGCTGGCGGGTGCGTTCTGGCCGCGACCGCCGTGCCAGCCGCGCCAGCCCGATCTCGTGCCAGACCACCACGGCCGCGACCACGATCAGGAACGGGTCGAACGACCAGTGATCAACGAGATAGTTCATACGACATCACTTTATAGACGAAACGAATAACCGGGGTGACCCACCGGCCTGGACGCTGCTCCCTGGCCCGGCCAGGCTAACCGCGCCTGCCAGGCCCCCCGGCTGGGCCGTCCGGGTGGGGTCGCCGGGCGGGGTGGCCCCGGCGATTGCGATCATACGCGCTGGTCCGGCAGGCCCGCGGGTCCTGCCGCGAAGCGGCTCCGTGCCCGGCCGGCCCTACCCACCTGCCGGGCGCCGAACCCGGCAGCACCCCCCTATAGCCCAATACGGCATTGACCTGCACAATCGAGAGAACACAGATCTTTCGATCACGGCGCCTGTGCGCCGGGGCTGGAGGCCTGATGCGGCCGGGCTGGGCGGGCAGGCGCGGCGGCAGGCACGCGCTCCGGAAGCGGCGCCGGCCCGGGCCCGCCACCTGGGCGATCAGCACGGCGACGGCCGCCGCCTGCGGCATCTTGCTGATGACCCCGACCGCCAGCGGCGCCGTCCACCTGGCCTCACGGCTGGCCGACGCGGCGACCACGCTGTCGGTGCGGGCCACCGACGCCCCGGCCACCCTGACCGACGGCAAGGCGTTCGCCGGGACACCGGCCGTCGGCGCGCTGTTCACGATCTCCGGCAGCCAGCTGGGCAGGCATTTCTGCTCCGCGAGCGTGGTGGACAGCACGGCCGGGGACCTGGTCATCACCGCCGCTCACTGTGTCGCCACGATGGACCCCAGCGAGATCGCGTTCGTGCCCGGCTACCACGACGGGCAGACCCCGTACGGGATCTGGGTCACCTCCAAGGTGCTGGCGGACCATGCCTGGCGGACGTCGCAGAACCCCGACCACGACGTGGCCTTCCTGGTCGTGCACAAGACCGGCGCCAGCACCCGGATCCAGGACGTGACCGGCGGCGAGAAGCTGGGCACCGGCTGGCCCGCCCGCGTCTGGGTGCACGTCCTTGGCTACCCGAACGCGACCGAGCGGCCGATCACCTGCCGCAGCGAGACCAAGCCGTTCGGGGCACACGAGATGGAGTTCGACTGCGGCGGCTACACCGACGGCACCAGCGGCGGCCCGTTCCTGGCCCGGGTGGGCTCCAGCACCGGGCAGGGCACTGTCATCGGGGTGATCGGCGGCTTCGAGGAGGGCGGGGACATCGCCTCGGTCTCCTACTCCCCCCGGTTCGGCAGCGCCGTCCAGTCGCTCTACCAGACAGCGGTCGCCGCCGGCTGACCCGGCTGCGTCTCCCGTTCGGTTTCCTGCCCCCTGGGGGGCACACATCCGAACGGGAGACGGATCCGGCTATCCGGCAGTGGATGGAGGCGGGACGATGCGGTCGAGGTCGGCCAGCTGGCCGGCGGACGGGATCCACTCCGAGGCGGCGGCATTCGCCTTCACCTGCTCGGGCGTGGTCGCCCCGGCGATCACGCAGGCGCAGCCCTCCTGGGCGGCCAGGGCGCCGATGGCCACTTCCAGGATGGTGCGCCCGTGCTCGGCCGCCCACCCGATGAGCGCCTCCACCCGGTCCAGCTTGCCGTCGGTCACATAGCCCTCACGGGTGGCCAGCCGGCTCCCGGCCGGCGGCGCCTGCCCCCGCCGGACCTTCCCGGTGAGCAGGCCGTTCGCGAGCGGGAAGTAGGGCAGCACGCCGAGCCCGAAGTGCCGGGCTGCGGGCAGCACCTCCGCCTCGGCCTCCCGTTCCAGCAGCGACCAGTGGTTCTGTGCGGAGACGAACGGCACGCTGCCCGTGGCGCGGGCGATGTGCACGGCGTCCGCGATCTGCCAGCCGGTGAGGTTCGAGTGGCCAAGGTAGCGGACCTTGCCCTCGGCGACGAGCTCGGTCAGTGCGGCCAGGGTCTCCGCGACCGGGGTGACCGGGTCCGGGGTGTGCAGCTGGTACAGGTCGAGGTAGTCGGTCCGGAGCCGGCGCAGCGACCGCTCCACCGCACGCCGGATGTAGGACCGGCCGCCCTTGGCGCCCGCTGCCGCGCCGTAGCCCATGTCGTATCCCTGGTGGCCGAACTTGGTGGCCAGCACCACCTGGTCCCGGCGCCCGGCGAGCGCCTCGCCGAGCAGCTCTTCCGAGGCGCCGCCGTCACCGTAGATGTCGGCGGTGTCGAACAAGGTGATGCCAGCGTCGATCGCCGCGTCCACGACCGCCCTGGTGCCCGCCAGGTCGACCCGGCGCCCGAAGTTGTTGCAGCCCAGCCCGGTGACCGACACCATCAGCCCGGAACCACCCAGCGACCTGTAGCGCATTGACCCGTCCTCCACCGCTGTCCGTCATGATCGGGAACGATGCTACGGGACGGGCCGCGGCGTCAGCCGGCCTGTACCGCCGCCAGCACGCCCGCGCAGATGAGGGCCACGTCGGCGGCGCTGGCCGGGTACGGCGGCATCGTGTAGATCAGGTCACGGAACGGGCGCAGCCACACGCCGGCGGCGACCGCCGCCCGGGTCGCCGCCGCCACGTCGACCTCGTGGCCGAGCTGGACGACCCCGATCGCCCCGAGCACCCGCACGTCGGCCACCCCCGGCAGCTCGCGCGCGGGCGCCAGCCCGGCCGCCAGGCCCGCCTCGATCCGGTTCACCTCCGCCTGCCAGCCGTCCGGGTAGCCGGCCCCGGGCCCGGCCCCCGGCCCCTCGCCCAGCAGCACGTCCAGCGAGGCGTTCGCGACCGCGCAGGCCAGCGGGTTGGCCATGAACGTGGGCCCGTGCGCCAGCACCGGCAGCTCGCCGCGGGAGATCCCCGCGGCCACCTCCGGCGTGCACAGCGCCGCCGCGAGCGACAGGTATCCCCCGGTCAGCGCCTTGCCCAGGCACATCACGTCCGGGCTCACCCCGGCGTGGCCGGCCGCGAACAGGCAGCCGCTGCGCCCGAACCCGGTGGCGATCTCGTCGAAGACCAGCAGCACGTCGTGCTCGGTGCACGCCGAGCGCAGCACCCGCAGGTAGCCGGGATCGTGGAAGCGCATCCCGCCCGCCCCCTGCACGACGGGTTCCACGATCACCGCCGCGAGCTCGTGGGCGTGGCTGGCGATCAGGGCACGGAGCCGTTCCGCATACGGGGGGTCGACACCGGCCGCGAAACCGGCCGGCGGGACATCGGCGAACACCTGCCGGGGCAGCACCCCGTCCCAGATCCGGTGCATGCCGCCGTCGGGATCGCACACCGACATCGCCCAGAACGTGTCCCCGTGGTAACCGCCGCGCCAGGTCAGCAGCTTGTGCTTGGCGGGGCGGCCGGCCGACCGCCAGTACTGCAGGCACATCTTGACCGCGACCTCGACGCTGACCGAGCCCGAGTCGCACAGGAACACGTGCTCCAGGCCCGGCGGGGTGATCGCGGCCAGCCGGTCGCACAGGGCGACCGCGGGCTCGTGGGTGAGCCCGCCGAACATGACATGGCTCATCCGGCCCAGCTGGTCGCGGACGGCGGCGTCGAGCACCGGGTGGCGGTAGCCGTGGATCGCCGCCCACCACGACGACATGCCGTCCACGAGCTCGCTGGCCGTGCCGTCCGGGCCGCAGACGCGCAGCCGGACCCCGGACGCGGACTGCACCACCAGCGGCGGGACGGTGCCCGGCATCGGCGCGTAGGGGTGCCAGACCCGGGCCCGGTCCAGCGCTGCCAGGTCCTCCGGGCGCATCGGTCAGCGGGACCTGGGCGCGGCGCCGCGCGCCCGGCGCTGCTGCGGGCGCCCGGCCCGCTTGTCCCGCAGCCGCATCGACACGTGCACCGGGCTGCCGTCGAAACCGAAGTCCTCCCGCAGCCGCCGCTCGATGAAGCGCCGGTAGCTGGCCTCCAGGAAGCCGGAGGTGAACAGCACGAAGTGCGGCGGGCGGATGCCGGCCTGGGTCGCGAAAAGGATCTTCGGCTGGCGGCCGCCCCGCACCGGCGGCGGCGTCGCGGCCACCAGGTCGGTGAACCAGGCGTTGAGCCTGCCGGTGGGTATCCGGGTCTCCCAGCCGGCCAGTGCCAGCTCGAGCGCGGGCACCAGCCGGTCCAGGTGCCGCCCGGTGGCCGCGGAGATGTTGACCCGGGGCGCCCAGCGGGCGGTGTAGAGCTGGCGGTCGATCTCCCGGTCCAGCTGCTCCCGCCGGTCCTCGTCGACCAGGTCCCACTTGTTGTAGGCGATGACCAGCGCCCGGCCGGCCTCGATCACCATCGACACGATCCGCAGGTCCTGCTCGGTGAGCGGCTCGCTGGCGTCCACCAGCACCACGGCCACCTCGGCCCGCTCCAGCGCGCCCTCCGTCCGCCGGGACGCGTAGAAGTCGGCGCCCTGGCCCTGCTTGGCCCGCCGCCGGATGCCGGCGGTGTCCACGAACCGCCAGCTGATGCCGCCCAGCTCGATCAGCTCGTCCACCGGGTCGCGGGTGGTGCCGGCCACCGCGTCCACCAGCACCCGCTCGGTCCCGGCCAGCTTGTTGAGCAGGCTGGACTTGCCTACGTTGGGGCGCCCGATGAGAGCGACCCGGCGCGGGCCGCCGGCCGTGTCCAGCTGCTCGCGCGGCGCCTCGGGCAGCGCGGCCAGCACCGCGTCCAGCAGGTCACCGCTCCCCCGGCCGTGCAGGGCGCTCACCGGCTGCGGCTCACCGAGCCCCAGCGCCCACAACGATGCCGCCGCCGGCTCGCCCGGTGTGTCATCGACCTTGTTCGCGGCCACCACGACTGGCTTGCCCGACCGGCGCAGCACCGCCGCCACGGCGTCGTCGGAATCGGTGATGCCGACGGTGGTGTCCACCACGAACAGCACCGCGTCGGCCGCCTCCACCGCCACCCGGGCCTGCGCGGTGACCTGCTCGGCGAGCGCGCGGCTGGCCTGCCCGGCCTCGGAGCCCGGCGACGGTTCCCAGCCGCCGGTGTCGACCAGGGTGAAGGACCGGCCCCGCCAGTTCGCGTCGTAGGCCACCCGGTCCCGGGTCACGCCGGGGGTGTCCTGGACCACCGCCTGGCGGCTGCCGAGGATCCGGTTGACGAGGGTTGACTTGCCGACGTTGGGCCTGCCCACCACGGCCACCACCGGGACCGGCACATACGGCTCATCGTCGGCCAGTCCCTCGCCCGCTCCCGCTGCCAGCATGGTCATCCCATCCGCGCCGTGTCGGGATGCTGGGCGCGCCCCGGCAGGCGGTCCCTGGCCAGCCCGGTGATCACGCCGATCACCTCGGCCAGGCGCAGGCCGGTGGAGTCGATCTGGACCGCGTCGGCCGCCACCCCGGTCTGCGGCGCGTCGGCCTGGTCCCTGCGCTGCTGCTCGTCCCGGGTGAGCTCGGCGGTCACGCCGGGATCGGCGGCCAGGTCGGCGTTGCGGCGGTGGGCACGGGCGTCCGCGCTGGCGGTGAGGAACACCTTCAGTGCCGCCTGCGGCGCCACCACCGTGCCGATGTCCCGGCCCTCGGCGACGATGCCGCCGCCCGGGCCGGCGTCGCGGGCGATGATCTCCCGCTGCATGGCGATCAGGTGCTCTCTGACCTGCGGGACCGAGGCGACGGCGCTGACGGCGTTGGAGACCTCGCGGGTACGGATCGGGCCGGACACGTCCACGCCGTCCACCGCGATCGCCGGGGCGGCCGGGTCGGTGCCGACCGTGATGACCGGCTCCCTGGCGTGTTCGGCAACCGTCCCTGGGTCGCTGGTGTCCAGGCCCTGGCTCTGCAGCCACCAGGTGAGCGCCCGGTACATCGCGCCGGTATCCAGGTAGCGCAGGCCCAGCGCGCGGGCCACCCCCTGGGCGGCGGTCGACTTGCCCGACCCGGCGGGCCCGTCCACGGCGATTACACGGCGCTCGGTCACGCAGGCGATGCTACCGGCGCCGCGGGCCGCCGGCGCCCGCGCTACCGGCGCACAGGTCATCGGCGCACGGGCTACCAGCGCACGGGCTACCGGCGCACGGGCCATCCGGCCGCCGCCAGCGCCTCGGTCAGGGTGGCCGAGGCCTGCGGGCGGACGGTGAGCTCGGCCACCCCGACCGGCAGGCCCGGGGAATGCTCGATCCCGATGTCCTCGATGTTGACCCCGGCCGCCCCGGCCACCTGGAACAGCCGGGCCAGCTCACCGGGCTGGTCACGGATGACGACCTGCACGACCGCGTTGTCCCGGACCGGCGCGCCGCGCTTGCCAGGGATCCTCCCCACCCCCGCCGACCCCTGCTCCAGCAGGCCTGCCAGGATCTTCAGCGCGGTGTCGCTGGCCGGGGGTGGCCCGGCGGCGGCTCCGGCCTCGGCCAGCGCCTCCGCCGCGGCCGCCAGGTCGGCCGCGACCGCCCCGAGGACGGCGGCCACCGGGGCCGCGTTCGCCGCCAGGATCTGCGTCCACAGCACGGCGTCGCCGCCGGCGATCCGGGTCACATCGCGCAGCCCCTGGCCCGCCAGGCTGAGCGCGCCGCCGGCGGCGTCCGCCAGCTGGGCGGCCATGGCCGCGGCGACCACGTGCGGCGCGTGCGAGACCAGCGCCACCCAGCGGTCGTGTTCGTCCGCACTGGCCGGTACCGGCTCGCCCCGGCAGGCGTGGATGAGGGCCGTGACGGCCGCGACGGCCGCCGGGGAGGTCTGCGGCCCTGGGCAGATCACCCAGGGACGGCCGAGGAACAGGTCGGCCCGGGCGGCGGCCGGGCCGGAGCGCTCCCGCCCCGACAGCGGGTGGCCGGGCACGAAGGAGGTCAGGTCGCACCCGAGCTCGTGAGCCTGCCGCACCGGCAGGGCCTTCACGCTGGCCACATCGGTGTACCAGCGGGCCAGGTTCCGCGCCTGGGCGGCCGCCAGCCCGGGCGCCACCGCGGCGGGCGGGACGGCCAGCACGGCCAGATCCGCCCACGGCCCGCCCTGCTCAGAGCCGGGCGACCGCTGGCCCGGCCCGGCCGGGCCTGCCGGCTCAGCAGGAACCGGGCCGGCTGGTTCGGGCAGGACCGTGCCGGCCCCGATGTCGGCCGCCAGGCGGGCCGAGGCGGCATCGTGATCAGCCAGCCATACGGTCACGCCGCGTTCGCGCAGGGCCAGGGCGATCGACGTCCCGATCAGCCCGGTGCCGATCACCACCGCGCTGCGCAATGCGGCCGGCGGATCCGCTTCCTGTGCCACGCCGGCCTCCCGCTCCTCTGGCCGCGGCGTCACTGGGCGATGTCCAGCCGCAGGGCCGCCGCGCCCCGCAGGTACACGTGCTGGACGGCCGCGCGCGGTTTGGCGGTCTCGACGTGCATGAGCAGCCGCACGACCCGGGGCAGGGCGCCGGGTACGCCGATCTCGGCGGCGCACAGCAGCGGCACGTCCTGGAAGCCGATCTTGCGGGCGGCCAGGGCCGGGAACTCGGCAGTGAGATCCGGGGTGGCCGTGAAGACCACGCTGATCACGTCGTCGGTGGCCAGGCCGTTGCGGGTCATCACCTCGGTGACCAGTTCGGTCGTGCCTTCCAGGATGGCCGCGCGCTCGTTGGCATCCACCTGCACCGCACCCCGGATTGCCCTGACCGCCACCGGCCCGATTCCTTCCCCTGCACCCCGGGACCTGACCCGGGCCACTGCCGTCACTCCAGGCTAGCGGCCGCCGCGCTGCGGGCCTCGTCCGTGGAGTGTTCCAGGCTAGTGGACCGGCCAGGCAGCGTGACGCATGGCGGCCCGCCCGGCCTGACCCATGCCAACGCGAAGCTGATGGCGACCCGCCCGGTCTGACCCATTTTGGCGCCAAGCTGATGTCGTTGTGGCTTGTAATGACATCTAAGTGATGTCATTATGGCGTCATGGATCTGACACCTTATGTCAGCAGCCTCCGCCACGAGCTCGCGGTGGCCGCGGATGCCGGCGGGGAGGATGCCCGTGCCCTGGCCGAGCGGCTCACGGCACCGCTGGACGCGGCGGCGCGGCTCGTCCTGCTGGAGGCACTGTCGGCGGCGGCTGCTGAGATCACGCGTGACCTCGCGCCCGGCTCAGTGGATCTGCGGCTTCGCGGGCGTGAGCCAAGTTTCGTAGTGACGCCCCCACCTGCCGAGCACTCGTTCGAGGAGACGGGCGCGTCCGCGGCCGATGCCCCGCCGCCGGTCCCACCGGACAGCGACGAGGGCGCGACCGCGCGGATCAGCTTCCGGCTGGCCGAACATCTCAAGGGGCGCATCGAGGAGGCCGCCAGCCAGGCGGGCCTGTCGGTCAACGCCTGGCTCGTCCGGGCCGCCGCGGCCGCGCTGGAGCCCGGCGGCCGCAGCCGCCCCGAGCGGCGCGCGCCGTGGAGCGGGCAGCGCTACACCGGCTGGGTGAGCTAGCGGCATGCGCACCGCCACCACTGTCCGTCACCGGCGCCACACTGCCGTGGCCGCCCGGGCTCACCCCATCCGGAGGAACCGCCATGCCCACCTTCGACACTCCCGAGCCGATTTCGGCCGTGGTCGAGCTCACCGTCGGGGACGCGAGCATCACCGCGAGCGATCGCACCGACACCGTCGTGCAGGTGCGCCCGAGCGATGGGTCCAACGACGCGGACGTGCGGGCCGCGGAGCAGACCCGGGTCGAATACGCGGCCGGCCGGCTGCTGGTCAAGGCGCCGAAACAGCGCGGCCTCGGCTTGTTCGGCAAGACCGGGTCGGTCGACCTGACCATAGAACTGCCGGCGGGCTCGCACGTGCAGGGCGACGCCGGGGCAGCGGCGTTCCGCTGCGCCGGCCGCCTCGGTGAATGCCGGGTCAAGACCGGGGTCGGCGACTTCCAGGCCGAGCGCACGGGCCCGCTCGACCTCAGCACCGGTGCCGGCGCCATCGCCGTGGACCACGTGGCGGGCCCGGCTGAGATCAGCACCGGGTCCGGCCGGGTGCGCCTGGGCGAGATCGACGGCAGCGCGGTGATCAAGAACTCCAACGGCGACAGCTGGATCGGCGGGATCACCGGCGACCTGCGGGTGAACTCGGCCAACGGCGACATCTCGGTCGGCCACGCGGACGCGGGCATCACCGCCAGCACCGCCAATGGTGACGTCCGGGTCGGCGCGGTCACCCGCGGCTCGGCCTCGCTCAAGACCGGCTTCGGCGAGATCGAGATCGGCATCCGGACCGGCACTGCCGCCCGGCTCGACGTGTCCACCCAGTTCGGCCGGGTCCACAACCAGATGGCTGCCGCCGACGGTCCCGGGCCCGCCGGCGAGACCGTCGAGGTGCGCGCCCGGACCAGCTACGGCGACATCGTGATCCGGCGTTCCTGACCTCCCCCGGACCAGTCATGAAAGAAGGCGTGATGACAGCAGCTGTGGCCACCCGGCTGGCGATTTCAGCGGCCGGGCTGCGCAAGTCGTTCGGCGGCACGGTGGTCCTCGACGGCATCGACCTCACCGTCCCTGAGGGGACGATCTTCTCGCTGCTCGGCCCCAACGGCGCCGGGAAGACCACCATGGTCAAGATCCTGTCCACCCTGATCACCCCCGACGCCGGCCAGATCTGGGTCGCAGGCCACGACCTGGCACGCGATCAGGACGCGGTGCGGGCCATGATCGGTGTCACCGGCCAGTTCTCCGCCGTGGACAACCTCCTCACCGCCGAGGAGAACCTGCAGCTGATGGCCGACCTGCACCACCTGGGCCGGGCCGAGGGCCGGCGGCGCGCCGCCGGCCTGCTCGGCCGGCTGGGCCTGGCCGACGCGGCGAAGAAGACCCCGGCGATCTACTCGGGGGGCATGCGGCGCCGGCTCGACCTGGCGATGACCCTGATCGGCGACCCGCGCCTGATCTTCCTCGACGAGCCGACCACCGGGCTCGACCCGCGCGGCCGGCGCACCATATGGGAGATCATCCGCGGTCTCGCCGCCGACGGCGTCACCATCTTCCTCACCACGCAGTACCTGGACGAGGCCGATCAGCTCGCCGACCGGATCGCTGTCCTCGACCACGGCCGGATCGTCGCCGAGGGCACCGCTGACGACCTCAAGCGCCGCATCCCCGGCGGGCACATCCGGCTCCAGTTCGCCGGCCCGGGCGAGCTGGAGGCAGCCGCCCGGGTCCTCGGCCCGGTACCCCGCGACGACGGGGCACTCACCTTGCAGGTGCCAGGCAACGGCGACGTCCGGTCGCTGCGCGCCCTGCTCGACCAGCTCGGCGGCGCGGCGGTCGACGTCGCCAGCCTGTCGATCCACACCCCCGACCTCGACGACGTCTTCCTCGCGTTCACCGGCCACCCCACCCAGGAGGACAGCCAGCCGCAGGCAGGCGAAGCGCCCGCGAGGGAGGCAACGAAATGAGCAGCTGTTCCTATGCGGTCGCCGATTCGGCGACCATGCTGCGCCGCAGCCTGCGGCACATGCGGCGCTACCCGTCCCTGACCCTGATGGTCGCGGGCCTGCCCGTGGTCTTCCTGCTGCTGTTCGTCTACGTCTTCGGTGGCACGCTGGGCACCGGGATCGGTGGCGGGACAGGCGGCCGTGCCGTCTACGTCAACTACGTGGTCCCCGGCATCCTGCTGATGACCGTGGCTGCCGCCGCGCAGGGCACGGCGCTGTCGGTGGCCATGGATATGACCGAAGGCATCATCGCCCGGTTCCGCACCATGGCGATCGCCCGTGTCTGCGTGCTGGCCGGCCACGTACTCGGCAGCATGATCAAGACCCTGCTCGGCATCGCCCTGGTCATCGCGGTCGCGCTGGCGATCGGGTTCCGGCCCACCACGGGCCCGCTGGCATGGCTGGCCGCCATCGGCGTCCTGGTGATGATCACTTTCGCGCTCACCTGGCTGTCAGTCGCGCTCGGCCTGGCTGCCAAGAGCGTCGAGAGCGCCAGCAACACTCCCATGTTCCTGCTGCTGCTGCCGTTCCTCGGCAGCGGCTTCGTGCCCACTGCCTCGATGCCCACCGGGCTGCGCTGGTTCGCCGAGTACCAGCCCTTCACACCCTTCACCGAGACCTTGCGGGGACTGCTGCTGGGCACCCCGGCCGGCCGCGACGCGGCCGTCACGACCGCCTGGTGCGCCGGTATCGCGGTGATCTCCTACCTGTGGGCCAGGAGACTGTACGACCGCGACCCGGTACGGAGCTAGACCCTAGAGGCCGACGGCGGAGTAGAGGTCGCCTATCTCCCGGGTGGTGAGAGTACGGCTGGTGCCGGGCCGCAGGTTCCCGAGCGCGACCGGGCCGACGTGGGTGCGGACCAGGCGGCTGACCGGGTGGCCGGCCTGGGCGAGCAGCCGCCGCACGATGTGCTTGCGGCCCTCGTGCAGGGTGATCTCCACCAGGGCGCGCGACCCCGCGCGCTCCACGACGCGGAACTTGTCCGCGCTGGCGACGCCGTCCTCCAGCTCGATGCCGGTGACCAGCCGCCGGCCCAGGTCGCGGGGCAGCGGCCCAGTGACGTCGGCCAGGTAGGTCTTGGGCACCCCGTACCGGGGGTGTGCCAGCCGGTGGGCCAGTTCGCCGTCGTTGGTCAGCAGCATGAGACCTTCGGTGTCGTAGTCGAGCCGGCCGACGTGGAACAGCCGCTCGCCGCGGTCGCCGAGCAGGTCGCTGATGGTCCGCCGGCCGCGGTCGTCAGACATGGTGGTGAGCACCCCGGGCGGCTTGTTCAGCGCCAGGTACACCAGATCCTGGCGGCTGGGGATGCGCCTGCCGTCCACCTTGATGATCTGGAGATCGGGATCGACCCGGGCCCCGTACCGGCGGACCGTCTCCCCGTCCACCTCGACCCGGCCTTCGCCGATCAGCTCCTCGCACTGCCGGCGGCTGCCGACGCCCGCGGCGGCGAGCACCTTCTGCAGCCGGACCCCGCCGGGCACGTCGATGAGGGAATCGTGCCCGAACTCGTCCGGCGGTTCCTCCGGCTGGCCGGCCGGCTCCGGCCCGCCGCGGCCCGGGCGCTGCCCGCTGCCACCGCGGCGTCCCCGGCCGCCGTCAGGAGCCCGCGGCCTCATCGTCCCTATCCCCGGCACTGTCAGTTTCTCCATCGGGTTCGCTGCCGTCACGTGGCTGCGTGCTGTCATCGGGCTCGCCGCCGTCATCCGGCTCGGCGCTGTCACCCGGCTCGCGGTAGCCGCCGGGCCCGCCGCGCCCGGCAGGGCCGGGCAGCTCGTCCTCGCCGTCCTCGATGTGATCGGGCAGGAAGGGAGCCAGATCGGGCAGGTCCTCCAGGCCGGCCAGGCCCAGCCGCTCCAGGAAGTAGCCGGTCGTCCGGTAGAGGATGGCGCCGGTCTCGTGCTCGGTGCCCGCTTCTTCGACCAGGCCGCGCAGGGTCAGGGTGCGCATGACCCCGTCGCAGTTGACGCCCCGCACCGCCGAGACCCGTGCCCGGCTGACCGGCTGCCGGTAGGCGACCACCGCCAGCGTCTCCAGTGCGGCCTGGGTGAGGCGGACCTCCTGCCCGTCGCGGACGAAACGCTCCACCACCGACGCGCACTCCTCGCGGGTGTAGAAGCGCCACCCGCCCGCCACTTCCCGCAGGTCGAACCCGCGGCCCTCGGCGTCGTAGGAGGCGGCGAGCTCCCGGATCTCCAAGGCGACCTCTTCCCTGGGCCACTCAAGCACCTGGGCGAGCACGACTTCGGCGACCGGCTCGTCCACCACCAGCAGAATCGCTTCCAGGCAGGCGCGCAGCCCCGGGCCGGGCTGCGCCTCCGCGGCACCCTCGTCACCCGCCGCGTCAGCCGCCGTGTCACCGGCGGTGTCGCCGGGCATGCCCTCGGCGGTGTCGTTGTCCATCATGACCAGTCGTCTTCCTCGCTGGTTACGGCCAGCGGGCCGGCCTGGCTGCCAGCCCAGGTCACATGCAGCTCACCGAGGGGCACCAGTTGCTCGAACGAGACGTTACCCTCCCGGTAGAGGTCGAGCAGGGCGAGGAACCTGGCCACCACCTCGTAGGTGTCCGAGCAGTCGGAGGTCAGCCGGCGGAAGCTGGCGCGGCCCAGTGACCGCAGCCGGCCAGCCAGGATCTCGGCCTGCTCACGGACGCTGGTGCGCGGCATGTGGATGTGCTCGGTGGCTACCACCGGCGCCGGGCGCGGGGTGAGGGTCAGTGCGGCGATGCGGGCGAACTCGGCCGGGCCGAGCCCCAGCAGCACCTCGGGCAGCAGTTCGGCGAACCGCGGCTCCATCGGCACCCGCCGGGTGAACCGGCGGGCCTGGACGGCCATCCTGCCCGCGAAGATGGCCGCCACCTCCTTGTAAGCGCGGTACTGGAGCAGCCGCGCGAACAGCAGGTCCCTGGCCTCCAGCAGGGCGAGGTCCTCCTCGTCCTCGACCTCACCGGCCGGCAGCAGCCTGGCCGCTTTCAGGTCCAGCAGGGTCGCCGCCACGACCAGGAAGTAGCTGGCCTGGTCCAGGTCCCAGCCCTCGGACCGGGCCCGGATGTAGGCGATGAACTCGTTAGTGACCTGGGACAGCGCGACCTCGGTGATGTCCAGCTTGTGCTTGGAGATCAGGCCGAGCAGGAGATCGAAGGGACCCTCGAACACGTCGAGGTGGACCTCGAATCCGCCTGTCCCCTGAGATGGTGCCACCTCGCCACCAGGATCGCTGGTCACCGTCTCGATCACTGCGGGCCCGCCGGGGCGTCCCCGGACTGGCCGGTTTCGCCGGCCGCGCGCAGGCGCCGCGCGATCACGCTGGCGTCGATCCCGCCCTCCAGGTCCGCCAGCAGCACCGCGACCGCCTCCCGGACCAGCCGGCCCCGGTCCACGCCGATCCCGCGGGCGCGCAGGGTCAGGCGGGCACGCTCCAGGTCGAGGAACTCGTCCGCTGACAGGTACACGGTGATCTTCTGAGGATGAGCTTCCCGTCCGCTGGCCTGCCGCCCGGAGTCACTGGCGGGGCCGGGGCCGGCGGTGCGGAGCAGCTCATGGACTCCCGGCAGACTTACCCGGCGTGAGCGGGACCCACGCGCCCGTCCTGCCGCCACCGCTCCAGTACCTCCTTGGCAAGCTCCCGGTAAGCACTGGCCCCCGTGGATGCCGGATCGAAGCTAGTGATCGGCTCTCCGGCCACGGTCGCGTCCGGGAACCGCACGGTACGGCTGATGACCGTATGGAAGACCTTATCCCCGAACCCCTCGACGACACCGCTGAGGACCTCGCGTGAGTGCAGGGTACGCGAGTCGTACATGGTGGCGAGCAGCCCGTCCATGATCAGACCAGGATTGAGCCTGGTCGACACCTTGTCAATGGTCTCCATCAGCAGCGCGACACCGCGCATCGCGAAGTACTCGCATTCCAGCGGCACGAGCACACCAGCCGCGCATGCCAGCGCGTTGACGGTGAGCAGCCCGAGCGAGGGCTGGCAGTCGATGAGGACGATGTCGTAGTCGGGCAGCACCGGCTCGAGCACCCGGCCCAGCACGAACTCCCTGCCCACCTCGTGCACGAGCTGGACCTCGGCACCGGACAGGTCGATGTTGCTGGGCAGCAGGTCCATGCCGGTCACGTTCGTCTTCATCACGATCTCGGACACGGTGGCGCCCCGCTCCATGAGCAGGTTGTAGACCGTGGCCTCCAGTTCGTGCGGCTGGATGCCCAGGCCGACCGAGAGCGCACCCTGCGGGTCGAAGTCGACGAGCAGCACGCGGCGTCCCTGCTCGGCAAGCGCGGCCCCGAGGTTGATCGTGGTCGTGGTCTTGCCGACCCCGCCCTTCTGGTTGCACACCGCCGCGACCCGTGCGGGACCGTGTCTCACCAGGGGCTCAGGATCGGGGAAAACCGGCATGGGACGCCCGGTCGGCCCGATCTCGGTGTGGACTTCCTGGGACGCTGCCACCATGTGCTGCACCTCCCCGGCGGATGTCAAGAAAAGCCTCCGCTGAAACCGGGACTCTAAAGGCTGCCTGCGCCGGCGGCAAGCCGACTCACCGTACAGGTGGTGATCCCAGCGCGTGATTACTGTGCGTGCAGGCGGTCATCCGCGGGCCCGGGGATGCGCGCCGGCGTACACCTCGCGCAGTTTGTCCACGGTCACCAGCGTGTACACCTGGGTGGTGGTCACCGACGCGTGGCCGAGCAGCTCCTGCACCACCCGGACGTCGGCGCCGCCGTCGAGCAGGTGGGTGGCAAAGCTATGCCGCAGGGTGTGCGGGGAGATGCCGGTCAGGCCGGCCCGCTCCGCGGCCGTCTGCAGCACCCCCCAGGCTCCCTGCCGGGTGAGGCGCCCGCCGCGGGCGTTCAGGAACACCGCCGGGCTGGCCGAGACCCGGCGCGAGCTGGCGGCGAGCGCGGGCCGGGCCCGGACCAGATAGGCGTCCAGCGCCTCGCGCGCGTACCTGCCCACCGGCACGATCCGCTGCTTGCCGCCCTTGCCCGACAGCCGGAGGGTGCCCCCGGCCGCGCCCGCCGGCCCACCGGCCCCCAGGTCGTCCACGTCCAGGCTGACCGCCTCGGAGATCCTGGCCCCGGTGCCGTAGAGGAGCTCAAGCAGTGCCCGGTCGCGCAGCGGGCGCGGGTTCCCGGGCGCCTCACCCGCGCCTGCCGCCGCGATCAGCCGCTCCACCTCCGCCACGCCGATGGCCCGCGGCAGCCGCCGCGGCGGGGTGGGCGGCCGCACCGGCCCCGCCGGGTCGGCCGGGGCCAGCCCTTCGGCGGCAGCGAACGCGTGCAGCCCGCGCACGGCGACGACCGCCCGGGCGGCCGAGCTGGCCGCCAGCGGCGGGTGCCCCTGGCCGCCCTCGCGCAGCCCGGCCAGGAAGCCGGCGACGTCCTCGGTGGTGACCTCGGCGAGGGTGGCCCGGCCCCGGTCCGCCATCGCCGCCTGGTACCGGGCCAGGTCGCCGCGGTAGGCCGCCAGGGTGTGGTCGGCCAGGCCCCGCTCCACGGCCAGGTGGTCCAGGTAGCGGCCGACCGCGACAGCCACGGTGGGGCCGGTCACCGGGGAGCGCCGGTCAACCGATGACCTGCTCGGCCGTGGTCCACGGCAGCCCGTGCGCCTCGGCGACCGGGTGGCAGGTGAGCGCGCCCTCGTGGGTGTGCAGGCCACCGGCGAGCGTGACGTCCGCCCGCATGGCCTCCCGCCAGCCCAGGTTCGCGATCTCCAGCACGTAGGGCATGGTGACGTTGGTCAGGGCGTAGGTGGAGGTGTGCGGGACCGCCCCAGGCATGTTCGCCACGCAGTAGAACACCGAGCCGTGCACCGGGTAGGTGGGATCGGCATGGGTGGTCGGCCGGGAATCCTCGAAGCAGCCGCCCTGGTCGATGGAGATGTCCACCAGCACCGAGCCCCGCTTCATGCGGGACACCAGCTCGTTGGAGATCAGCGTCGGGGCCTTGGCGCCGGGGACGAGCACCGCCCCGATGACCAGGTCGGCGTCGATCACCGCGCGCTGGATCTCGTAGGCGTTCGAGGCGACGGTCTGGCAGTGCCCCTGGTAGATCGCGTCGGCCGAACGCAGCCGGGCGACGTTCTTGTCCACCAGCAGCACCTCGGCCTGCATGCCGAGCGCGATGGCGGCAGCGTTCATCCCCGAGACCCCGGCCCCGAGCACCACCACCTTGGCCGCGTAGACCCCGGACACGCCGCCCATCAGCACCCCCCGGCCACCGCCGTCACGCTGCAGGTGGTGGGCACCGACCTGGGGCGCCATCCGGCCGGCGACCTCGGACATGGGTGCCAGCAGCGGCAGCGACCCGTCGGCCGCCTGCACCGTCTCGTAGGCGATCGCGGTGATGCCCGAGCCCAGCAGGGCCTCGGTGCAGGGGCGGGAGGCGGCGAGATGGAGGTAGGTGAACAGCACCTGGCCCTTGCGCAGCCGGGGGTGCTCCTGCGCGACCGGCTCCTTCACCTTCAAGATGAGCTCCCCGGTCTCCCACACCTCGCCGGCCCCGGGCAGGATCGATGCCCCGGCGGCGGTGAAGTCGGCGTCGGGGATGGCCGAGCCGATGCCCGCGCCGGCCTCCACGAAGACCTGGTGGCCCGCGCGGACAAGCTCGTGCACACCCGCTGGCGTGATCGCGACCCGGTACTCGTGGTTCTTGACCTCTTTGGGGATGCCCACCTTCATGGCTGCACGTCTCTCCTGGCTCTCCCCGTCCCGGCGGCACCGTTGCCGCTAGGTCCGGGTCCTGGCGGGTATCGCGGCCGCCAGTCAGCGCCCGGGCAGCGCGGCCTCCCGGGGCGCCGGGAAACCGCCCTGCCGGGCGGCATACGCGGACAAGATACCCACTGCGGTAACACCATTGTGCAGGTCACCTGCGAGGAAGAGGCCGACCACCGCACGCAGCGGCACCCACCTCACCAGCAGATGGGCCTCTTCGTGGCGGGGAACGTGACCTTCACGGCCCGATTCGGGAACCCAGGTCAGGCCACGGGCGAGGTATACCAGCAGCCGTTCGCTGGTGATGCCGGGCGAGGTGAAGAAGTCCGCGAGCAGGTGCCAGCCGCGGGCCCGGTAGCCGGTCTCCTCCAGCAGCTCACGTTCTGCGGTCACGCGGGGATGCTCGCCGGGCACGTCCCGGATGCCGGCCGGGATCTCCCACAGCAGCTGGCCGGCCGGGTGCCGGTACTGGCGGATCAGCAGCACCCGCTCGCTCTCGTCGAGCGCCACGATCGCGACCGCCCCGGGGTGCTCGATCACGTCCCGCTCGGCTACCTCCCCGTCGGGCATCCGCACCGGGTCGGTCCGCAGCGTGACGAACGCGCCGCGGGTGTGCCGCGGCTCCCCCACCACCGGCCATCGCTGCTCGACGTCACGCGGCGGCCCCGCCTCGCTCACGCGCTCGCCGCCGCCCGGCGCACGCTGGCCGCGCCGGCGGTCCGGGCCGCCCGGGAATGCTCCAGCGCGGCCGCGACCAGCCCGTGGAAGAGCGGGTGCGGCCGGGTGGGGCGGGACAGGAACTCCGGATGTGCCTGGGTCGCGACGAAGAAGGGATGCACCTCGCGCGGCAGTTCCACGAACTCGACCAGGCGCCCGTCGGGCGACAGGCCCGAGCAGCGCAGGCCGGCCTCCTCCAGGCGGTCGCGGTAGGCGTTGTTCACCTCGTACCGGTGCCGGTGCCGTTCCTGCACCACGTCCGTCCCGTACAGCTCCCTGACCAGGGACCCCTCGGCCAGCACCGCCGGATACAGGCCCAGCCGCATGGTGCCGCCCATATCCCGCTCCCCCGCGACCACGTCCTCCTGGTCGGCCATGGTGGCGATGACCGGGTGCGGGGTGCCCGGGTCGAACTCAGCACTGTTGGCGTCGGCCAGCCCGGCCACGTTGCGTGCCAGCTCGATCGCCAGGCATTGCAGGCCCAGGCACAGCCCGAGCAGCGGGACGCCGTGGGTGCGCGCGTAGCTGACCGCGCCGATCTTGCCCTCGATGCCGCGCACCCCGAACCCGCCCGGGATGAGCACCCCGTCCACCCCGTCCAGCTGCCGCGCCGCACCCTCGGGGGTCTGGCAGTCGTCGCTGGTCACCCACTGGATGTTGACCCGGGCGTCGTTGGCGAACCCGCCCGCCCGCAGCGCTTCCGCCGGGGACAGGTAGGCGTCGGGCAGGTCGACGTACTTGCCCACGAGGGCGATGGTCACGCTCCGGGCAGGCCGGTGCACCCGGCGCAGGAGGTCGTCCCAGTCGCTCCAGTCCACATCGCGGAACGGAAGCCCCAGCCGGCGTACGACGTACGCGTCGAGCCCCTCGGAGTGCAGCACTTTGGGGATGTCGTAGATCGATGGCGCGTCGGCGGCGGCGACCACGGCCTCCTCGTCCACGTCGCACATGAGGCTGATCTTGCGCTTGAGGCTGCCGCTGACCGTCCGGTCGGCCCGGCACACGATCGCGTCCGGCTGGATGCCGATACTGCGCAGTGCCGCCACCGAGTGCTGGGTGGGCTTGGTCTTCAGCTCGCCGGACGGCCCGATGTAGGGCAGCAGCGACACGTGCAGGAAGAAGCACCGGTCCCGGCCGATCTCGTGCCGGATCTGGCGGATGGCCTCCAGGAACGGCTGCGACTCGATGTCGCCGACGGTGCCGCCCACCTCGGTGATGACCACGTCGACGTCGGGCCCGCCCATCTCCATGATGCGGGTCTTGATCTCGTTGGTGATGTGCGGGATGACCTGCACCGTGTCGCCAAGGTAGTCGCCGCGCCGCTCCTTGGCGATGACGCTGGAGTAGATCTGGCCGGTGGTGACGTTCGCCACCCCGCGCAGCTGGGTGTCGAGGAACCGCTCGTAGTGCCCGACGTCGAGGTCGGTCTCTGTCCCGTCGTCGGTGACGAACACCTCCCCATGCTGGAAGGGGTTCATGGTGCCCGGGTCGACGTTCAGGTAGGGATCGAGCTTCTGCATGGTCACGCGCAGGCCGCGTGCCTTGAGCAGGCGTCCCAGGCTGGAAGCCGTGAGACCCTTGCCGAGACTGGAGGCGACGCCCCCGGTGACAAAAAGATGCCTGGTCGATGCCGACCGTGCTGAATACGGTGCCGCAGCCAAAGGAAAGCTCCCGTGGTCGGTGCGAAGCGGAAATTCCGCCGTCCACGGGCCATCAGGATATCAGCCTGCGGATCCGCCCCGCTGACGCCACACCGGGGTGGCCAGGCGTTACAGCCCGATGCGGGTCACGACGCTGTGTAAGGGCTCGGGTCGCCCTCCGCTGACTGCCGCACCCCGTGCTGAGCGGCGGTCAGCCCCTGCTCCTGCGTCTCGCCGAACCTGGCCAGCGCCACCGCGCAGACCACGGCGAGGCTGAACCCCAGCACCGCCACCCCGCCCAGGCCCGGCCGGGTGTGGTCCCCCAGGAACATGATCCCGACGACCGCGGGCGGGGTGGTCTCGGCGAGCACGACAGCGGCCGTGGCCACGGTGACGCTGCCGTCCTCCAGCGCCGTGGCGTAGAGCATGAAGGACACCACACCGGCGGCCGCCAGGGCGTACGCAGCCGGGTCCCGGACGAGGTGCTGGGGCGAGAAACCGGGCAGGACCCGGGCGGCCACGGCCAGCACGCCATAGCCAAGGCCCGCGATGGCGCCCAGCACCGGGGTCCGGGCTGGCGCCGGCAGCCGGGACGATGCCACCCCGGCCAGGGCGATGCCGGCCACGGCGAGGATCAGCGCGAGCTTGAACTCGCCGCTGACCCCGGACACCACGTGCTCCCCCGCCGAGGAGCCCAGCATCCCCACGCCGACGACCACGCCAGCCACCGCCAGCCACTCCCGCCAGGCCAGCTCCAGGTGCATCAGCCAGGCGGCGACCACGGCGGTGACCGCCAGGTTCGATGCGATCATCGCCTGCACGGCGAACAGTGGCAGCCGCCGCAGCGCCACCAGCTGGGCGCCGAAGCCGACCAGGTCCAGGGCGAGGCTGGCGATGAACGGCCACTGGTGCAGCATGCGCAGCACCAGGCCGGGGTCGACCCGGCCCAGCGCGGAGCTGCCGCCGGTCGCGCCGACCTTGCGCCGGCTGGCTGCCCGTACGGCCATGGCCTGCATGACCGCGGCAACGCCGTAGCACAGGGCCGCGACCATGACCGCTATCAGACTCGCCAGCACAGAACCGACCCTACGTGAGAATGATTTCGCTCAGCCACGCAGGACCCTACTCCTGCGGTGACAATCCGCTACATGATTGCGACGGTGCAGCTCGCAGCGGTGACCAGGCGGCGAGGACGCCGTGGGCCACCAGCCCCGCCCGGGCGGCTCCCGGGCTGGTGACCTGGACGCCGCGGATGCCCAGGCCGGCGGCGGCGGCCACGTTCTCCGGCCGGTCATCGAGGAAGACCACCTCGCCCGCGGCGGCGCCGAGCATGCCCAGGACCGCCTGGTAGCAGGCCGGGTCGGGCTTGGCCGAGCGCAGGAAGCAGCTGAACGCCATCTGCTCGAAGTGCGCGGCCACCGGCAGCGCCGTCACCGCCGCGGCGAGCTCGGCCGGCGCGTTGGACAGCAGGGCAAGCCGGTGGCCGGCGGCCGCCACCTGCTCGATCAGGGTCACCATGTCCGCCTGCAGATGCAGCCAGGACGAGATGTCGAGCCGGACCAGCTCCCCGACGTCGGCCCCGGTGAAGGTGCGCCCCAGCGCACTGGCCACCTTCTGCCAGTAACCCGCGGCGTCCAGGTCGCCCAGGTCGTAATCGAGCCGGCCGGGCCAGTAGGCGTCGGTGAACTCCTGCCGTGAGCAGCGCGCCACGGCGGCGAGCAGGTCGAGGTCCGTCTCGGACGGCGGATGGCACATGACGCCGCCGTAGTCGAGCAGCACCCAGGTCATGGCGTCCTCTCGGGGGCACCACCCGGCCTGGGCTGCCGGGCGGGAGATTCAGCGGAACCCAGCCGGATTCCGCCATCGGCGCATGGAACCGCACAGGGCAAACCTCGCCGGTCTGCACTAAGGGCCTGATCAGGCTATACGTGAGATACCGCTGGAACCACCATAGACAGTCAGATAAGGGCCCGCCTCCCCGCCGCGGTGACGGGGTGGATCTTCTGGGCGATCTGGATGAACGTGATCTGGTCCCGGATGACAGCCTTCAGCACGCGCGTATCCGGCGTCACGATGTAGCGGAACATCGCCAGGCGCTCTTCTGCGAACGTGGCCTTCATCTGGGTGACCGCGCGCGACCGTGCGCATTCAGGTGTCAGACCCCGGCGGCCTGCATGCCGCGCAGTTCCTGCTTGAGATCGCGGATCTCGTCCCGGATCCGGGCCGCCACCTCAAACTGCAGCTCCGCCGCGGCGGCGTGCATCTGGTCGGTGAGCTCGGAGATGAGGGCGACCAGGTCGCTGCGGGCCGCGCTGCCATGGCCGGTGCCCTCGGCCGCGGCGCGGGCCCGGGAGGACAGGCCGGGAACCGGCGCCTTCCCCCGGCTCTGCTGGCGGCCCGCCCCGCCAATCAGCCTCTCGGTGTCGGCATCCTCGCGGATCAGCTGGTCGAGGATGTCGGCGATCCGCTTGCGCAGCGGCGTCGGGTCGATGCCGTGCTCGGTGTTGTAGGCGATCTGCTTGTCGCGCCTGCGGTCGGTCTCGTCGATGGCCCGCTGCATGGACGGGGTGATCTTGTCGGCGTACATGTGGACCTGGCCGGACACGTTCCGCGCGGCCCGGCCGATGGTCTGGATCAGCGACGTGCCGGACCGCAGGAAGCCTTCCTTGTCGGCGTCCAGGATCGAGACCAGCGAGACCTCGGGCAGGTCGAGCCCCTCCCGGAGCAGGTTGATGCCGATGAGCACGTCGTACTCACCCAGGCGCAGCTCACGCAGCAGCTCCACCCGGCGCAGGGTGTCCACCTCGCTGTGCAGGTAGCGGGCCCGGATGCCCAGCTCGAGCAGGTAGTCGGTGAGGTCCTCGGACATCTTCTTGGTCAGGGTGGTCACCAGCACCCGCTCGGAGCGCTCGGCCCGCTGCCGGATCTCGTGCACCAGGTCGTCGATCTGGCCCTTGGTCTGCTTGATGATCACCTGCGGGTCGATCAGCCCGGTCGGCCGGATCACCTGCTCGACCACCTCGCCGCCGGCCCGCTGCAGCTCGTATGGCCCGGGGGTGGCCGACAGGTACACGGTCTGCACGATCCGCTCACCGAACTCATCCCAGGTGAGCGGCCGGTTGTCGATCGCACTGGGCAGCCGGAACCCGTGCTCGACCAGGACCCGCTTACGGGAGACGTCGCCCTCGTACATGGCGCCGATCTGCGGCACCGTTACGTGCGACTCGTCGATCACCAGCAGGAAGTCCTCGGGGAAGTAGTCGAGCAGGGTGTTCGGCGGGGTGCCGACCGCCCGGCCGTCGATGTGCCGTGAGTAGTTCTCGATCCCCGAGCAGCTGCCGACCTGGCGCATCATCTCGATGTCGTAGGCCGTCCGCATCCGCAGCCGCTGCGCCTCCAGCAGCCTGCCCTGCCGATCCAGCTCGCCGAGCCGCTCGGCCAGCTCGGCCTCGATGCCGCCGATGGCGCGCGCCATCCGCTCCGGCCCGGCCACGTAGTGGGAGGCGGGGAAGACATACAGCTCGCTGTCCTCGCTCACCACCTCGCCGGTGAGCGGGTGCAGCGTCATCAGCCGCTCGATCTCGTCGCCGAACATCTCGATCCGCACCGCGAGCTCCTCGTAGACCGGGATGATCTCGATCGTGTCGCCGCGCACCCGGAAGGTCCCGCGGCTGAACGCCATGTCGTTGCGGGTGTACTGCATGCCCACGAGCTTGCGCAGCATCGCGTCGCGCTCGATGGTGTCGCCGGTCTTCAGCTTGAGCATCCGGTCCACGTACTCCTGCGGGGTGCCGAGCCCGTAGATGCACGAGACCGACGCCACCACGATGGTGTCCCGGCGGGTCAGCAGCGAGTTGGTCGCCGAATGCCGCAGCCGGTCCACCTCGTCGTTGATCGAGGAGTCCTTCTCGATGTAGGTGTCGGTCTGCGGGACGTACGCCTCGGGCTGGTAGTAGTCGTAGTAGGAGACGAAGTACTCCACCGCGTTGTGCGGCAGCATCTCACGCAGCTCGTTGGCGAACTGGGCGGCGAGGGTCTTGTTCGGCAGCATGACCAGCACCGGCCGCTGCAGCCGCTCGGCCAGCCAGGCGACGGTGGCGGTCTTGCCGGTGCCGGTGGCGCCGAGCAGGACGGTGTCGGTGGCCCCGGACCGGATCCGGCGGTCCATCTCGTCGATGGCGCGGGGCTGGTCCCCGGCCGGCACCATGTCGGTGACCACCTGGAACGGCGCCACCCGCCGCTGCAGATCGCTGACCGGACGCACACCACCACCCCTTCCCGGGTCACCCTCCACTGTAGGACGGGGGTATGACAGCGCGGCGCTGGCTGGTATTCCCCCGCCTACTCCCCCGCCGCCAGCGCACGCCGGCGCAGTTCGGCCCACAGCTCGCCGACCTCCCGGTCGAGCTCGGCCAGCGAGCCGGAGTTGTCCACCACCATGGTGGCGATCGCGAGCCGGTCCTCCCGGGACGCCTGCGCCCGCATGCGGGCCTGCGCCGCGGCCCGGGACATGCCGCGCTCGCGCGCCAGCCGCTCCGCCTGGACGCGCGGGGACACATCGACCACCACGACCACGTCGAAAGCGCCCGCGAGGTGGTTCTCGGCGAGCAGCGGGATGTCGTGGACGATGATCGCCGCCTCTCCCGCCGCCCGCTCCAGTTCGGCCATCCGCTCGCCGACCCGCGGGTGGACGATCGCGTTCAGTTTCTTGCGCAACGATTCGTCGGCGAACACGAGCTCGCCAAGCCGGTCCCGGTCGAGGCTGCCGTCGCTGCGCAGCACCTCCGGCCCGAACGCCTGCACGACCTCGGCCAGGGCGGGTGTGCCAGGCGCGACCACCTCCCGCGCCACCGCGTCGGCGTCGATGACGGCGGCGCCGTAGGCGGCCAGCCGCCGCGAGACCTCGCTTTTGCCCGCGCCGATCCCGCCTGTGAGCCCGACCCTGAGTGCCCGCACGCCTGCCAGGTTAGCCCGCCGGGCGCCCGCAGCGTGCCCGGCCCGCACACCGGCCAGGGCACGCAAACGGGCCCGGGCACCGATCCGGCCCGGCCCCCGCAGGACGCGGGACCGGGCCGGATCGGATCGGGCCAGCTAGCTCTGGCCGCCCGACAGCTTGTCGCGCAGCGCGGCGAGCGCCTCGTCCGAGGCGAGCGCGCCCGTTGGGCTGCCCTCGTCGCTGCCGCGGCTGCTGGACGTGGAGCGGCGGCTGCCGCCGGACTTGCCGGCGTCGCCCTCGGCGGCGGGCTCGCCGTCCTCGGCCTCCTCGGCGGCCTTGCGCGCCTCGGTGACCTGGCGGCGGTGCGCCTCGAACCGGGAGCGCGCCTCGGCGTACTGGTGCTCCCACTCCTCACGCTGCGTGTCGTACCCTTCCAGCCATTCGCCCGACTCGGGGTCGAAGCCATCCGGGTAGACGTAGTTGCCCTGGTCGTCGTAGGTGGCGGGCATCCCGTACAGGGTCGGGTCGAAGTCGTCGCCGACCGCTTCGCCGATGGTGCCCTCATTGGCCTGCTTGAGCGACAGGCTGATCCGCCGCCGGTCCAGGTCGATGTCGATGATCTTGACGAAGATCTCGTCGCCGACCTGCACCACCTGCTCGGGGATCTCCACGTGCCGGTCCGCGAGCTCGGAGATGTGAACCAGGCCCTCGATGCCCTCCTCGACCCGCACGAACGCGCCGAACGGCACCAGCTTGGTGACCCGGCCCGGGACGACCTGGCCGATCTGGTGGGTGCGGGCGAACTGCTGCCAGGGGTCCTCCTGGGTGGACTTCAGCGACAGCGAGACCCGCTCGCGGTCCATGTCCACGTCCAGCACCTCGACGGTGACCTCCTGGCCGACGTCCACGACCTCGCCGGGGTGGTCGATGTGCTTCCAGGACAGCTCCGACACGTGCACCAGGCCGTCCACCCCGCCCAGGTCCACGAAGGCACCGAAGTTGACGATGGAGGACACGACACCCTTGCGGATCTGGCCCTTCTGCAGCGTGTTGAGGAAGTTCTGGCGGACCTCGGACTGGGTCTGCTCCAGCCACGCCCGGCGGGACAGGACCACGTTGTTGCGGTTCTTGTCCAGCTCGATGATCTTCGCCTCGATCTCCCTGCCCACATACGGCTGCAGGTCACGGACCCGGCGCATCTCCACCAGCGAGGCGGGCAGGAAGCCGCGCAGGCCGATGTCGAGGATCAGGCCGCCCTTGACGACCTCGATCACGGTGCCGGTGACGACCCCGTCCTCGTCCTTGATCTTCTCGATCGTGCCCCAGGCGCGCTCGTACTGAGCCCGCTTCTTGGACAGGATCAGGCGGCCTTCCTTGTCCTCCTTCTGCAGGACCAGGGCCTCGATGTGCTCACCGGTCTTCACCACATCGTGCGGGTCGACGTCGTGCTTGATCGACAGCTCGCGGGATGGGATGACGCCCTCGGTCTTGTACCCGATGTCGAGCAAGACCTCGTCCCGGTCGACCTTGACGACAGTGCCCTCGACAATGTCGCCGTCGTTGAAGTACTTGATGGTCTCGTCGATCGCGGCGAGGAAGGCCTCCTCGGACCCGATGTCGTTGATCGCTACCTTGGGGGTCAGATGGGCCTCAGTGCTGCTCGTCATGTGTGGGTTGGCTCCGGCGGACAGGAAGTAGATGTATGGATGCGCGTGCACAGCCGAGCCCGCCACACGGGCCCACAGGTCTACTGGACTTGCCTGGCCGACCTGACCAGCCACGGTTTGCCTGAACGGCCACCCGCGACTGTGCCTGGCCATGGCGGACTGCACCTGAACACGGCGCAGCGTTCAGAATATGAGAGCTAGCGGGGCCGGTCAATCTAAGCCGCCAACCTGTGACCTACCGCCAGCGGTTCTCAGTGCCCTGCTTCCGCCCAGCTGCGGCCGGTTCCGATCGAAACCGACAGCGGGACGGTGAGCTCGAACGCCCCGCACATCGTCTGCGTCGCCAGCTCCCGCAGGGCGTCGAGCTCGCCCGGCGCGACCTCGAAGACGAGCTCGTCGTGTACCTGGAGCAGCATCCGCGACCGCAGTCCCTGTGCGCGCAGCGCACGGTCCACCTCGAGCATGGCCACCTTGATGATGTCGGCCGCCGATCCCTGGATCGGCGCGTTCAGGGCCATCCGCTCGGCCATCTCCCGGCGCTGCCGGTTGTCTGAGGTCAGGTCGGGCAGGTAGCGGCGGCGGCCGAGGATGGTCTGGGTGTAGCCGTCCTTGCGTGCCTGGTCGACCACTTCGCCCAGGTAATCGCGGATCCCGCCGAACTGCTGGAAGTACCCCTCCATCAGGCCGCGGGCCTCGTCCGGGGTGATACGCAGCTGCTGGGACAGGCCATAGGCGGACAGGCCGTAGGCGAGGCCGTAGTTCATCGCCTTGATCCGGCTGCGCAGCTCGCCGGTGACCTGCTCCGGCGGCAGGCCGAACACCCGGGAGGCGGTCTCGGCGTGGAAGTCGTGCCCGGACGCGAACGCCTCCGCCAGCGCGGCGTCGCCGGACAGGTGGGCCATGATCCGCAGCTCGATCTGGCTGTAGTCGGCGGTGAGCAGGCACTCATAACCGGTGCCGACCACGAAGCCCTGCCGGATCCGCCGTCCCTCCTCGGTCCGGATGGGGATGTTCTGCAGGTTGGGGTCGGTGGAGGACAGCCGGCCGGTGGCGGCGATCATCTGGTTGTAGGTGGTGTGGATGCGGCCGTCCTCGCCCGCCATCGGGATCAGCGTGTCCACGATGCTCTTGAGCTTGGCGACGTCCCGGTGCCGCAGCAGGTGCGCCAGGACCGGGTGCTCGGTCTGCGCGAGCAGGCTGGTCAGCGCCTCCGAGTCGGTCGTGTACCCGGTCTTGATCCGCTTGGTCTTGGGCAGGCCGAGCTCGGTGAACAGCACCTCCTGCAGCTGCTTGGGCGAGCCCAGGTTGAACTCCCGGCCGACCACCGCGAACGCCGCCTGCTCGGCCGACTTCACCTCACCGCCCAGGCTGGCCGACATGGCCGCGAAATGGTCGCTGTCGGCGGCGATCCCGGCCCGCTCCATCCGCGCCAGCACGTCCACCAGCGGCAGCTCCACGTCGTGCAGCAGCACGGTGGCGCCACGCTGCGCCAGGTCCTCGTCGAGCGCCGCCCCCAGCTCGGCGGTGGCGCGGGCACGCAGCACCAGCGCGGTCGCCACCTGCACCGCGCTCTCCTGCTCACCCGACAGGTCGAGCGCGAGCTGGCCGGGGCCGCTCTCCTCGCCGCCCTTCAGCTCCTTGCCCAGATACCGCAGCGCCAGGTCGGCCAGGTCGAAGGAGCGCTGGCCGGGCAGCGCGAGGTAGGCAGCGAGCGCGGTGTCGGTGGTGAGCCCGGCCAGGTCCAGGCCGTGCGCGGCCAGCGCGTGCAGCGGGCCCTTGGCGTCGTGCATCGCCTTGGGTGCGCTGGCGTCGGCCAGCCAGCCGGCCAGCGCCCGCTCGTCATCCTCGGTGAGGGCACCCGGGTCCAGGTAGGCCCCGGCGCCGTCGGGGGTGGCCAGCGCCAGTCCCGTCAGGGTGCCGGTGCCCCGTCCCCAGGTGCCGCTGGCCGCCAGGCCGGCCCGTCCGTCGCCGGTGGTGTGCCCGGCCAGCCAGCCGGCCACCTCGCCGGGGCCGGGCACGGCGACGTCCACCTCGAAGGCCTCACCCTCCACCTCGCCGGCGGTGACGGCCGCGGCTGCCCCGCCTATTCCGTTCGGCAGCGTCGTGTAGAGACGGTCGCGCAGGACACGGAACTGCAGGGTGTCGAACAGCTGGTGGATCTGCCCCCGGTCCCACGGAACCGGCTGCAGGTCCAGCGGCCCGGACTCCAGCGGCACGTCGCGGGCGAGTTCGGTGAGATGCCGGTTGCGCAGGACGTCGGACAGATGCTCGCGGAGCGTGTCCCCCGCTTTGCCCTTGACCTCGCCGACCCGGTCGACCAGCTCGCTGAGTGAGCCGAACTCGGCGATCCACTTGGCCGCGGTCTTCTCCCCCACCCCCGGGATGCTCGGCAGGTTGTCGCTCGGGTCGCCGCGCAGGGCGGCGAAGTCGGGGTACTGAGCCGGGGTGAGGCCGTACTTCCCGACGACCTCCTCCGGGGTGAAGCGGGTCATCTCGCTGATGCCACGCCTGGTCATCAGCACCGTGACATGGTCATTCACCAGCTGCAGATTGTCCCGGTCGCCGGAAACGATCAGGACGTCGATCCCGGCTGCCGTGGCCTGGGTGGTGAGCGTGGCGATGATGTCGTCGGCCTCGTAGCCGGGCACCGACAGCCGTGGGATGCCGAGCGCGTCGAGCACCTCGAAGATCAGGCTGAGCTGGGAGCGGAAGTCGGCCGGCGTCTCGCGGCGGTTGGCCTTGTACTCGACGTACTGCTCGTGCCGGAACGTCGGCTCGCTGCGGTCGAAGGCCACCGCGACATGGGTCGGCTGCTCGTCCCGCAGCACGTTGATGAGCATCGCGGTGAAGCCGTACACCGCGTTGGTCGGCTGCCCGGTGGTGGTGGAGAAGTTCTCCGGCGGCAGCGCGAAGAACGCCCGGTACGCGAGGGAATGGCCGTCCAGCAGGAGCAGCCGGTCCCGCCGCCCGGCCGGAGGCGGGCCCTGGTCCGGCTTGGTTGCTGCCACGGCGGAAGTCTAGTGGCCAGTGCCGACACCGGAGGGGAACCCGTGACAGCCGGGCAGGCACCGCGGGTGGCGGTACCTGCCCGCGGTACCTGCCCGCGGTGCCAGCCCGCGGTGCCAGCCCGCGGTGCCTGCCCGGTCTGGTGCCGCCGGTCAGAAGGTGGAGAACCGGAAGATCGTCGTCGAGTCGAACTGCTGCCCGGGCCTGAGCACCGTGGAGGGGAAGTTCGGGTGGTTCGGCGAGTCCGGGTAGTGCTGCGTCTCGAAGGTGTATCCAGCGCTCTGCCGGTAGGTGTGGCCGCTGATGCCCACGATCGATCCGGTGAGGAAGTTGCCGGAGTAGAACTGGACGCCGGGTTCGGTCGTCCAGACCGTCAGCTCCCGCCCGCTGGCCGGGTCCCAGGCACGGGCGGCGAGCCCGAGCTGGCCGGTCTGGAGGCCAGCGCGGTTCAGCACCCAGTTGTGGTCGTACCCCTGGCCGATGAGCAGCTGCGGGTCGCTCTCGTTGATCCGCGAGCCGATCGTCTGCGGGGTGGTGAAGTCGAACGGCGTGCCCTTCACGGGCGCGATCACCCCGGTCGGGATCTGGGTCTTGTCGGTCGGGGTGTAGCTGTCGGCGTTGATCATCACCTTCTGGGCGTAGACGTCACCCGAGCTCTCCCCGGCCAGGTTGAAGTAGCTGTGGTTGGTGGGGTTCAGCACCGTGGCCTTGCCCGCCACCGTCGCGGTGTAGTGGATCCGCAGCTGGCTGGAGCTGTCCAGGGTGTAGGTGACGAACATGGTGAGCGTGCCGGGATAGCCGGTGCAGCTGCAGCCGACGTTGGCGCCGTCGTCGCCGTCCGGGCTGACCAGCTTCAGCTGAACGCCGACGGTGCCATTGCCCTGCACCACCGTGGGCGCCCACACATGGTTGCCGAAGCCGACGAACCCCCCGTGCAGGCTGTTGCCGTTGTTGTTGATCGGCAGCGTGTAGGTGTTGCCGTCCAGGGTGAATGTGCCCTTGGCGATCCGGTTGCCATACCGGCCAATGGTCTCGCCGAAGTACGGGCCGCCGGGGGCCGGTGGTGGCGGGCTGTCCTGGCTCACGTATTCGTTCAGGGTCTGGAAGCCGAGCACTACGTCAGCCGCGTGGCCGTGCCGGTCGGGGACGGCGATGGACTGCACGATGCCGCCGTAGTTGAGGATCTTGACCTGCATCCCGGTGCAGTTGGTGAGGGTGTACTGGAACACCTGGGCAGGCTTGCCCGTGTACGGCTCGATGGTCGTGCCGAAGGGCGTGGTGGTGATGGTCGGGCTGCAGGTGCCGCCGGAGGCGGCTGCCG
Organism: Streptosporangiaceae bacterium; assembly: GCA_035532275.1. Classification (GTDB taxonomy): domain Bacteria; phylum Actinomycetota; class Actinomycetes; order Streptosporangiales; family Streptosporangiaceae; genus UBA9676. The sequence continues at coordinate 47,681 of DATKRG010000295.1, forward strand.
GTAGCGGTGCCTGGTGCATGGCCAGTGAGCCTGCCATGCCGATCACGAGCACACCAGCCAGGGCGGCCCCGGTGCGGGTCCGCGGCTTTAAGCTGGCCGCTGGCGCGGCCGGGCGGGCGATGGCCTTCCTGAGTGCTGACAGCGGACGGGTACGCATGGCGATCCCTTCTCGTAGCTCCATTGCTCGCCATGCTCATTCCACCCCAGCCCGGAAATCACGCACTGTCGCACAGAATCTCCCGTACTTTCTGTGAGTTCCTGTGCGATTGACCGCCGGGCATCCGGCGTCCGGCCAGCCGTCTGCCACCCCTAGGCTTCCGGTACGGCGGACAGATGCGGGAGTGCCCGGAGGTGGCGGTGGACCAGGACAGCACGCGGCGGATCACGGAGGCGTTCGTCGCCGGGAGCAGGGACACCCTGGTCGGCCGGATGGGGATCACCATCGAGGAGGCAAGTGCGGAGCGCGTCGTCGGCAGCATGCCGGTGGCGGGCAACACCCAGCCCTACGGGCTGCTGCACGGCGGGGCATCGTGTGTGCTCGCCGAGACGCTGGGGTCGCTGGGCTCGGCCCTGCACGCCGGCCTGGACCGGTTCACGGTCGGCATCGAGATCAGCGCCACCCACCACCGGGCGGCATCGGCGGGCCGGGTGACCGGCGTGGCCAGCCTGCTCCACGGCGGCCGCACCACCACCACCTATGAGGTCGTCATCAGCGACGAGCGCGGGCGCCGGGTGTGCACGTCCCGGCTCACCTGCCTGCTCACTGACCGGGTGCCCGGGCAGGCCGCCGGCCCGGAGTGACAGGCCGGGGTGACTGGCTGTGCACCGGTGACAGGCCGGGGTGACTGGCTGTGCACCGGTGCATTCGCCGTGCCACAAGGCGAACCAGCGACGACCAGACGTTTACGGCATTCCGTCCAGGGAATGACCATGCCTTTGCGCCGCGTGCCCACCGCTCGCTACCGTGGTGCGGAGAGCCCGGGGAGCCGAGTAGAGAACGTGTCGGCCCGGGGAAGGTCGACACGGCACCAAAGGTTCCCCGGGTTTCTCATGCGCTGCCCGCTCTGGCGCCCTTCCGAGCCCATTCCTGGTGGTCAGCCCCCGCCGTTGTCCTTCGCCGGCCCGCCCGCCGCCGCCCGGTCCTCGGGCAGGTTGCCGGCCAGGACGTCCTCGGCCACCGCGCGCATGGTCAGCCGGCGGTCCATGGACGTCTTCTGGATCCAGCGGAACGCCTCCGGTTCGGAGAACCCGCGCTCCGACTGCAGCAGGCCCTTGGCCCGGTCCAGGACCTTGCGCACCTCCAGCCGCTCCCGCAGGGTGCCGATCTCGGTCCCGAGCGCGGCCATCTCCTGGAAGCGGCTCACCGCGATCTCGATCGCGGGCACCAGGTCGGCCTTGGTGAACGGCTTGACCAGGTAGGCCATGGCGCCGGCATCGCGCGCCCGCTCCACCAGCTCCCGCTGGGAGAAGGCGGTCAGGATGACCACCGGGGCGATCTGCTGGGCGGCGATCCGCTCCGCCGCCGTGATGCCGTCCAGGATGGGCATCTTGACGTCGAGGATCACCAGGTCCGGCTGCAGGCTCGAGGCGAGCTCCACCGCCTTCTCACCGTCGGCGGCCTCCCCCGCTACCTGGTAGCCCTCCTCCTCCAGCATCTCTTTCAGGTCAAGGCGGATCAGTGCCTCATCTTCGGCGATCACAACGCGGACGGGTGTCTGGCTCACAGGCACGAGCGTACCGAAAGCAGGTAGATTGACGTCGGTCGCACCTCCCGCGCGGGAGATGCGGTACCCGATCGCGCCCCGGTAGCCCAACCGGCAGCAGGCAGTGGCCTCAAAAACCATCCAGTGTGGGTTCGAATCCCACCCGGGGCACTCACGCGGAACCGGCCGGCCAACCCGCCCGGGCCACCCGCCCGGCCAACCCGCCCGGCCAACCCGCCCGGCGGCCCGTTCACGAGTCGGCCGAGTCGCCGATCCTGTGCACGCGCAGCGCGTTCGTCCGGCCCGGCGTGCCGGGCGGGCTGCCAGCGACGATGACCACCTTGTCGCCCTTGCCGCAGCGGCCGATGTCCAGCAGCGCGGCCTCGACCTGGCGGACCATGTCGTCGGTGTGGGCGACCGGCGGCACCAGGAACGTCTCCACCCCCCAGGTGAGCGCCAGCTGGCTGCGCGTGGACGCCTCGGTGGTGAAGGCCAGCAGCGGGATCGGGGACCGGTACCTGGCCAGCCGCCGGGCGGTCTCCCCGGTCATGGTGAAGGCCACCAGCGCCTGTGCCCCGACGATCTCGCCCACCTCGGCGGCGGCCCCGGCGATGGCGCCCCCGGTGGTGGACGCCTCGCTGGCCAGCGAGGCGGCGGGCAGGCCCGGCCCGCCCTCGGCCGCCACGATGATCCGGGCCATGGTGGCCACCGTCTGCGCCGGGTAGGCACCCACACTCGTCTCCGCCGACAGCATCAGCGCGTCGGCGCCGTCGAACACGGCGTTGGCCACATCGGAGGCCTCCGCCCGGGTCGGCCGGGGCGCCGCGATCATCGACTCCAGCATCTGGGTGGCCACGATGACCGGCCTGGCCGCGTCCCTGGCCAGCGCGATGGCCCGCTTCTGGACCACCGGCACCTGCTCCAGCGGCAGCTCCACCCCGAGGTCCCCGCGGGCGACCATGATGCCGTCGAACGCCTCGATGACCTCCGGCAGGGACTCCACCGCCTGCGGTTTCTCGATCTTCGCGATGAGCGGCAGCCGGCAGCCGACCTCGTCCATGATCGCTTGGGCGGCCGCGGCGTCCTCGGGCCCCCGGACGAACGACAGCGCGACCATGTCCGCCCGCAAGCCGAGCGCCCAGCGCAGATCGGCCTCGTCCTTGGCGGTGAGCGCGGGCACGCTGACCCGGACCCCGGGCAGGTTGAGCCCCTTGTGGTCGGAGACCTGGCCGCCGATGAGCACCCGGGTCCTGACCCGCTCCCCGCTGACGGCGCTCACCTCCAGCACCACCCGGCCGTCATCGACCAGGATCCTCGTTCCCGGCTGGACATCCGCGGGCAGCCCCTGGTAGGTCGTGGCGGCCTGCTGGCCGTCACCGGGCACGTCCTCGGTGGTGATCGTGAACTCCTGGCCGGCCGCCAGCATCACCGGCCCGCCCGGGAACGTCCCCAGCCGGATCTTGGGGCCCTGCAGGTCGACCAGCACGCCCACGCTCCGCCGGGCGGCGTCGGAGGCCTCCCGGACCGCCCGGTAGGCGGCCAGGTGGGTGTCGTAGCTGCCGTGGCTCATGTTGAGGCGGGCCACGTCGAGCCCAGCCGCCACCAGGCCAGCGATCTGCTCCGGGCTGGACGTCGCAGGCCCCAGCGTGCAGACGATCTTCGCGCGGCGGCTCATGCTCGCTGCCCCTCCGGTGGCTCAGACCGCGGCTCAACCCGTCCCGCGCTCAGGTCCTCAATGGTCTATACCACTCTAGAGTGCCCCATCCGGTTACACGAGGTCTGTAACGGAGCTTTCATCCACCGGACCCAGCCCGGCCATCCAGGCACCGCGGGCCCGGGACGGCCGATCCTGGCCAGCCCTCACGCGCTCATGTCGCGGGCGCGCTCACCTCGCGTCGCCAAGGACGGCCCTGATCTGGGCGGCCACGATCTCAGGCTGGTCCCGGACCGCGAACGCGGGGAATCGCAGCACCCGCAGCCCGCTGACGGTCAGATCGTTGTCCCGCCGCATGTCCGCCCACCACGCATGCGCGTCCATGTGCCAGCGGCCGTCGACCTCGGCCACCAGCCGGGCGCGGTCCCAGTAGGCATCCAGCCAGCGCTTGCGGCCGTCCGCGTCAGGGCGGAACGCCTGACGGTCCGGCTCCGGCAGCCCGAACCGCCGGGTCAGCCGGCAAAAGTCGAGTTCTGAGAGCGCCTCGGCGCCGCCCGCGATGTCGCCGAGCGTGACCGCGATCAGTCGCCGCCGGCGCAGGGCCGGGCGGCTGTCCAGCACTGCCCTCAGGTCCTCGACCCTGACCAGGCGCTGCTGCACTCCGGCCGCGAGCACGGCACGTGCCCCGTTGTCGGTGCCCATCCAGGACGCCGCGTCCACCAATGACCGGGCTGGCCGGGTTCTGGTTGGGAGTCGCAGTGGGTGCACGCTGTCCGGGGGGAGTACCCGTGAACGGTGCACGAGCACATCGGGTGGCAAGTGCCTGCGCACCCGGCGGGAGGCCGGCACGAGCAGGTGAACCTGCTGACCACCGAATCCGGCGAGGCCGTCCAGTCGGGCAGCCGACAGCCCCGCCAGCACGGCGCTCCTGCCCGCCGCGAGGACGGCCACCCACTCGTCGTGTTCACGGGCCAGGGGCCCGGAGAACGTGACGACGACGCCACGGCAGGGCCGCTGCCACTGCCCGCTCGCCACCATCCACCGGACGTGCGCCCGGCCAAGGCAGCTCACCGCGTCCGCGACGCTGACGACATGGGACTGCCGCTGGAGCAGGGCGGCGAAGCGCACGGGCAGCTTCTCATCGTCTCTCACGGACATGACCCTGGCTCGGCTGTGGCAGACCTGGCACCGGCTCTTCCGAACCTGTGGACAGCCACCCAGCCTGACGCGCCCTGTGGACGGCCGGCCACATATCGTCACTGCCACCTGCGATACTGCTCCGCCCGCTGGCCGCCGGCCCGCCCCTCCCCCGGTGCCGTGGTCGATCCGGGTCGCCAGAGCGGCCCAAACCGACCACAACCCGACCGCGCCCAGCAGGCACACAGGGTTGTGGTCGATTGGGGTCGTCAGGGCAGCCTTAATCGACCACGGCGAACCGGGCGCACCGACAGCGCAGCCCCGACGAGTCCCGCGGGGTCAGGTGAGGGGGCGGGCGGTGGGGGGGATCGCGGCGGGCAGGGCCGTCTCCCCCATCAGATAGGCGTCCACGTCCGCGGCGGCCGACCGGCCCTCGGCGATCGCCCACACGATCAGCGACTGGCCCCGGCCCATGTCACCAGCCGCGAACACGCCTGGCACCGAGGTCGCATACGAGCCGTCCCGCGCCACGTTCCCGCGCGCGTCCACGTCCACGCCCAGGTCGTCGATGAGGCCCGCCCGCTCCGCCCCGGTGAACCCCATGGCCAGCAGGACCAGGTCGCAGCGCAGCTCGCGTTCGGTACCTGGCACCGGCTCGAAACGGCCCCAGGAGAGCTCCACGTCGGTCAGCCGCAGTGCCCGCACCCGGCCGTCGGCGTCGCCGAGGAACTCCTGCGTGGAGACGGCGTACATCCGCTCTCCGCCCTCCTCGTGCGCGCTGGAGACGCGGAAGATCATCGGGTAGGTGGGCCACGGCTGGTTCTCGGGCCGCCCGGCGGGCGGGCGCGGCATGATCTCCAGCTGGGTCACCGAGGCGGCGCCCTGCCGGTGCGCGGTGCCCAGGCAGTCGGCGCCGGTGTCACCGCCCCCGATGATCACCACATGCCGCCCGCGGGCGCTGATGGCCGGCTCGCTCCCGGCGGCTGCCCCAGCCCCGTCGCCGTCCGCGGCCCCGGCCGCGACGGCACGGTTGGACAGCGGCAGGTACTCCATGGCCTGGTGGACACCGGCCAGGCCGGCGCCGGGCACCGGCAGGCCCCGCGGCACCGTCGCGCCGCCCGCGAGCACGATCGCGTCGTACTCCGCCCGCAGCGCCTGCGCGGTCACGTCCACCCCGGCGTTGACCCCGCACCGGAACTGCGTGCCCTCGGCCCGCATCTGGTCCAGCCGCCGGTCCAGGTGCCGCTTCTCCATCTTGAACTCGGGGATCCCGTACCGCAGCAGCCCGCCGGCGGCGTCGGCCCGCTCGTACACCACCACCGTGTGCCCGGCCCGGGTGAGCTGCTGCGCGGCGGCGAGCCCGGCCGGCCCGGAGCCGACCACCGCGACCTTCTTCCCGGTCAGCGAGTCAGCCTGGGGCGGGCGCGGCCCTGCCCAGCCCTCCGCCCACGCCCGGTCGATGATCTCCACCTCGACCTGCTTGATCGTCACCGGGTCGGCGTTGATGCCGAGCACGCACGCGCTCTCGCATGGCGCCGGGCAGAGCCGCCCGGTGAACTCCGGGAAGTTGTTGGTGGCGTGCAGCCGCTCCGACGCCTCTTCCCAGTCGTGCCGCCAGACCAGGTCGTTCCACTCCGGGATCAGGTTCCCCAGCGGGCAGCCCTGATGGCAGAACGGGATGCCGCAGTCCATGCAGCGCCCGGCCTGCCGCTCCAGCCGGGCGGCGCCGAACTCGGTGTACACCTCACGCCAGTCGCCGATCCGCACGTCCACCGGGCGGCGGGCGGGCGTCTCGCGCTGCGTGGTCAGGAAACCCCTGGGATCACCCATGCCGCCCCCTCACCCGTGCGCCACGGCCATGACGGCCTCGTTCACGTCCCGGCCTTCCTGCTCGGCCCGGCTGGCCGCGTCCAGCACCCGCTTGTAGTCGGTGGGCATGACCTTGACGAACCGGCCCAGCGAGGCCTCCCAGTCGGCCAGCAGCCGCCCGGCCACCGCCGACCCGGTCTCGGCCCGGTGCCGCTCGATCAGCTCCCGCACCCGGGCGGCGTCGGCGGCGTCCAGCGCTTCCAGCTCCACCATCTGCGTGTTCACCCGGCGCAGGTCCGGGTCGAGCAGGTAGGCGATCCCGCCGGACATGCCGGCCGCGAAGTTGCGCCCGATCCGGCCGAGCACGACCACGGTGCCGCCGGTCATGTACTCGCAGCCGTGGTCGCCGGTGCCCTCGGCGATCGCGGTGGCGCCGGAGTTGCGCACGCAGAACCGCTCCCCGACGATGCCGCGCAGGAACATCTCGCCGCTGGTCGCGCCGTAGCCGATCACGTTGCCGGCGATGATCTGCTCCTCGGCGGTGAACGGGGCCGCCGGGTCGGGCGCCACGATCAGCCGGCCGCCGGACAGGCCCTTGCCCAGATAGTCGTTCGCATCCCCGGCCAGCCGCAAGGTGATGCCAGCAGGCAGGAAGGCGCCGAACGATTGCCCGGCCGACCCGGTGAACCGCACATGGATCGTGTCCTCGGGCAGGCCTGCGGCCCCCCAGCGCCGCGTCACCTCATACCCGAGCATCGTCCCGACCGTGCGGTTCACGTTCCGGACCGGCAGGTCGAGCACCACCGGGGTGCCGTCCTGGAGCGCGCCTTCGGCGAGCTGGATGAGGGTGTTGTCCAGTGCCCGGCCGAGCCCGTGGTCCTGGGCGATCCTCTGGTGCCGGGCGGCGCCGTCGGGCAGGTCGGGCATGTGCAGCACGGGGGCCAGGTCGAGCCCGGCCGCCTTCCAGTGATCGACCGCACTGCCGGTGTCCAGCAGGTCGGCCCGGCCGATCGCCTCGTCCAGGGTGCGCAGGCCGAGCGCGGCCAGGTACTCGCGCACCTCCTGGGCGATGAACTCGAAGTAGTTGACCACGAACTCGGGCTTGCCGGTGAAGCGCTTGCGCAGCTCGGGGTTCTGGGTGGCCACCCCGACCGGGCAGGTGTCCAGGTGGCAGACCCGCATCATGATGCAGCCCGACACCACCAGCGGTGCGCTGGCGAAGCCGAACTCCTCGGCCCCGAGCAGGGCCGCGACGAGCACGTCGCGGCCGGTCTTGAGCTGGCCGTCGGCCTGCACCACGATCCGGTCCCGCAGCCCGTTGCGCAGCAGCGTCTGCTGGGTCTCGGCGAGCCCGAGCTCCCACGGCGCGCCTGCGTGCTTGATGGACGTCAGCGGCGCCGCCCCGGTACCGCCGTCGTGGCCGGAGATGAGCACCACGTCGGCGTGCGCCTTGGACACCCCGGCGGCGACCGTGCCGACCCCGACCTCGGCGACCAGCTTGACGTGGACCCGGGCGGCCGGGTTGGCGTTCTTCAGGTCGTGGATCAGCTGGGCGAGGTCCTCGATCGAGTAGATGTCGTGGTGCGGCGGCGGCGAGATCAGCCCCACGCCAGGCGTTGAGTAGCGGGTTTTCGCGATCCAGGGGTAGACCTTGTGCCCGGGCAGCTGGCCGCCCTCCCCCGGCTTGGCCCCCTGCGCCATCTTGATCTGCAGGTCGTCGGCGTTGACCAGGTACTCGCTGGTGACCCCGAACCGGCCGCTGGCGACCTGCTTGACCGCGGACCGGCGCAGGTCGCCGTTGGCGTCGGGCAGGAAGCGCTCGGGGTCCTCGCCACCCTCGCCGGTGTTGGACCTGGCGCCGAGCCGGTTCATCGCGATGGCCAGGGTCTCGTGTGCCTCGGCGGAGATGGAGCCGTAGGACATGGCGCCGGTGGAGAACCGGCGGACGATGGCCGATACCGGCTCGACCTCCTCCACCCCGATCGGCTCGCGGCCGGCGGCGGGGGCACCGTCCACCCCGCGCACCCGCAGCAGCCCGCGCAGGGTCATCAGCCGCGCGGACTGGTCGTCGACCAGCCGGGTGTACTCCTTGAAGATCTCGTACCGGCGGGTGCGGGTGGCGTGCTGGAGCTTGAACACGGTCTCCGGGCTGAACACGTGCGGCTCACCCTCGCGGCGCCACTGGTACTCCCCGCCGGTCTCCAGCCGCCGGTGGGCGGGAGCCGCACCGCGGGGCGGGAAGGCGCGCGCGTGCCTGCGGGCAGCCTCGGCGGCGAGCACGTCGAAGCCGACCCCGCCGAGCCGGGAGGTGGTCCCGGCGAAGCAGGTCTCGATGACCTCCTCGCCCAGCCCGATCGCCTCGAAGATCTGGGCGCCGGTGTAGGAGGCGACGGTGGACACGCCCATCTTCGACATGATCTTGAGCAGGCCCTTGCCGAGCGCCTTGACCAGGTTGGCCGCGGCCTTGCTGGCCGTCAGGCTGGCCAGCTCACCGCGCCGCACCATGTCCTGCACCGACTCCAGTGCCAGGTACGGGTTGACCGCGGCCGCGCCAAACCCGGTGAGCAGCGCGATGTGGTGAGCCTCGCGGGCGTCGCCGCACTCGACCACCAGGCCGGCCCGGGTGCGGGTCCGCTCCCGGATCAGGTGGTGGTGGACCGCGCCGGTGAGCAGCAGCGAGGGGATCGGGGCCAGGCTGCGGTCCCAGCCCTCGTCCGGGGCGGCCACGCCGCGGTCGGACAGCACGATGATCCGGGCGCCGGCCTCGATCGCCGCCGACACCTCGCCGCAGATCGCGGCAAGCCGCTCGCGCAGGGCGGCGCCGCCCCCCTGCACGGCGAACCGCCCGTCCACCACGTGCGCGGCGAACCCGGGCAGGTCCCCGTCGTCGTTGATATGGATGATCTTGGCCAGGTCGTTGTCGCTGATCACCGGGTAGGGCAGGACAATCTGGCGGCAGGAGGCAGGCCCCGGGTCCAGCAGGTTCTCCTCCGGCCCGGTGGCCGAGGACAGCGAGGTCACCAGCTCTTCCCTGATCGCGTCCAGCGGCGGGTTGGTGACCTGGGCGAACAACTGCGTGAAGTAGTCGAAGATCAGCCGCGGGCGGTCGGACAGGACCGCGATCGGCGTGTCGGTCCCCATCGACCCGACCGGCTCGGCGCCGGCCTCGGCCATCGGGGCCAGCAGCACCCGCAGCTCCTCCTCGGTGTAGCCGGCCAGCCGGTGCATGGTGGTGAGCTCCTCGGCGCCCGGCAGCTCCCGCTCCCGGTCCGGCAGGTCGTCCAGGTGCATCAGGCCGGCGTGCAGCCAGTCCTGGTAAGGGTGCTCGGCGGCGAGCGCCGCCTTCACGTCGCCGTCTTCCAGGATCCGGCGGCTGGCGGTGTCGGCCAGGAAGATCCGGCCCGGCTGCAGGCGGCCCTTGCGGGCCACGTTGGCAGGGTCGATGTCCAGCACCCCCACCTCGCTGGCGAGGATGACCAGGCCGTCATGGGTGACCCAGTAGCGGCTGGGACGCAGCCCGTTGCGGTCGAGCACCGCGCCGATCAGGGTCCCGTCGGTGAAAGCGACACAGGCCGGGCCGTCCCACGGCTCCATCACCGAGGCGTGGAACTCGTAGAACGCCCGCCGGTCCGGGTCCATCTCCGCATGGTTCTCCCACGGCTCGGGGATCATCATGAGGATGGCGTGCGGCAGCGACCGGCCGCCCAGATGCAGCAGTTCCACGCACTCGTCGAAGCTGGCCGAGTCGCTGGCGTCGGCCTCCAGGATGGGCAGCAGCCGCTCGATCCCACGGCCGTCCTCCCCCGCCGGGATCAGGTCGCTGGCCAGCATCGCCTCGCGGGCCCGCATCCAGTTCCGGTTGCCGCGGACCGTGTTGATCTCGCCGTTGTGGGCGATGAACCGGTAGGGGTGCGCCAGCGGCCAGGACGGGAACGTGTTGGTCGAGAACCGGGAATGCACCATCGCCAGCGCGGAGGTGAAGCGGGGGTCGCGCAGGTCAGGGAAGAACGGCTCCAGCTGGAGCGCGGTGAGCATGCCCTTGTAGACGATCGTGCGCGCGGAAAGGCTGGCGAAGCACAGGCCGGCCTCGTGCTGTGCCCGCTTGCGCAGGCAGAACGTCCGCCGGTCCAGGGCCAGCCCGGACTCGCCGGTGGCGGGTGCCGCGACGAACAGCTGGCCCAGCCGGGGCAGGACCGCCCGGGCACCCCGGCCGCAGAACGCCAGGTCGTGCGGGACCTCGCGCCAGCCCAGGACGGCCAGCCCTTCGGAAGCCGCGATCCGCTCCACCGTGGCCATCGCCTGCGCCGCATCGGCCTCGCCGGTGGGCAGGAACGTCATGCCCGCCGCGTAGCTCCCGGCGGCGGGCAGGCCGAAGTCGCACACCGCGCGGAAGAAGGCGTCGGGGACCTGGGTGAGGATGCCGGCCCCGTCGCCGGTCTCCGGGTCACTTCCCTTGGCGCCCCGGTGGTCCAGGTTGCGCAGCACGGTCAGGGCCTGGGCGACGGTGCCGTGGGTGGCGTGCCCGGACAGGTCGGCGACGAAGCCGACGCCACAGGCGTCGTGCTCGAACCGGCTGTCGTACAGTCCCTGATGTCCCGGTGAGGGGTTTCCCGCTGAGGCGGCAGGCGCCATCGACTCTCCCGTCGTCTCGTCCGTCTACGCGTTCTCGCATGCGTGCGGTCGGGACGACGTTGGCCCTGCCGCGGGCGGCATGGTGGGTGCCGCCGCCGGCTCGTGGAGCTATCGCTCGCAAGATTACATGCAGATTGCGCTACCGGTGCATACCTGCCCGCTCGGGCCGGGTGCCGAAACGCCCTGATTGTGACGGGTCCAGCGGGCCATCCGCCGGTGGCCGGGGCGCCGGCGGCACCCCGGCCACGACCGGGGCGCGGTGGCCGGGGCCGCGGCGGCCCCTGGTCAGGTACAGGTAGCCGAGCGCGCCGGCGAAGACGAGCGTCATCACCCACTGGTTGATCCGCAGCCCGAACAGATGATGGGCGTAGTCGATGCGCAGCGACTCGGTGCCGTAGGTGCCCACCGCGTAGGCGGCCAGCCAGAGCGCGAACGACCGGTCGCCGGTGAGCAGGAACCGCCGGGCAGCCCAGATCACCAGCAGCCCGGTCAGCACGTCCCAGCCGCACGCGTACAGGAACGTGGGCTGGAACGTGGCGTAGTTCTCATAGCCGGCCACCCGGTGGGCCGGGGCGATCTCCACCGCCAGCGGCAGCGTCGACGGCCGCCCGTACACCTGCTGGCTGAACCAGTTCCCCCAGCAGCCCAGGGCCAGCCCGAACGCGACGCCGGGAGCGATGGCGCCGGCCACCGGGGGGAGGCTGACCCCGGCCCGGCGGCAGGCGAGCCAGGCTCCCAGCGAGCCGGCCGCGATGGCGCCGGGGATGCCAAGCCCGCCGTCCCAGATCCGGAAGACATTGAGCCAGTCACGGCCGGCCCGGAAGTACAGCTCGTAGTCGGTGATCACGCTGTAGAGCCGGGCACCGGCCAGGCCGAGCGGGACCGCCCAGGTGGCGACGTCAAGGATGGCGCCCGGCCGGCCGCCGGCCCGCACGTACCGCCGGTCCGCGACCCAGATCGCCAGCAGGACCCCACCCACCAGGCACAGCGCGTAGCCCCGGAGCGGGAGCGGCCCAAGGTGCCAGACCCCACGGGTGGGGCTGGGGAGAAAGGCCACCGGCATGTCGGTCCCAGGCTCTCTGCTTGTGACGGGCCGCTGGGGTCAGCGGGCCCGTCCGCCCGGGCGGGCTGGCCGCCGCACCCCGGCCGCGAGATCATCCGCGAGGCCGCGCACGGCGGTGACGCCCGCGGCCAGGTCCGGCGCGTCCAGCAGGCGCTGGACGAACGCCGAACCGACGATAACACCGTCGGCGAAGCCGGCCACCTGTGCTGCCTGAGCTCCGTCCCGGACCCCCAGCCCGACCGCCACCGGCAGCGATGTGCAGGCGCGGGTCCGCGCGACCAGGCCGGCCGCGTCGGAGCTGACCGCGTCGCGCGCGCCGGTGATGCCCATCAGCGACGCCGCGTAGACGAAACCGCCGCAGACGCTGGTGATCAGCTCGATGCGCTCGGTGGTGGAGCTGGGCGCCACCAGGAAGACCGGATCCAGCTCGTGGGCGGCGGCCGCCTCCAGCCAGGGCCCGGCCTCCTCCGGCGGCAGGTCCGGGGTGATCAGCCCGCATCCGCCGGCCGCGGCCAGGTCACGCGCGAACGCGGCCACACCGTAGTGGTCGACCGGGTTCCAGTAGGTCATCACCAGCACCGGCACCCCGGCCGAAGCGAGCGCCTCGACCGTGTGCAGCACGTCGGTGACGTGCGCACCGCCGGTGAGTGCCCGGTGCACGGCCTCCTGGATGACCGGGCCGTCGATCAGCGGATCGGAGTACGGCAGCCCGAGCTCGACGATGTCGGCGCCGGCCTCGGCCATCGCCAGCGCGGCCGTGATCCCGCCGGCCACGGTGGGGAACCCGGCGGGCAGGTACCCGAGGAGAGCGGCCCGTTCCTCCGCCGCCGCCTTCTCAAACGCAGTTCCGACGGCAGTCATGGCGTTGCCTCCTGGGCGGGCTCACCATCGGTATGGCCGAGCCAGCGGGAGGCGGTGGCGACGTCCTTGTCACCGCGGCCGGACAGGTTGACCAGCAGCAGCGCGTCGCCGCCCAGCTCCCGGCCGACTCCGAGCGCGCCGGCCAGCGCGTGCGCGGACTCCAGCGCCGGGATGATCCCCTCGGTCCGGCACAGCACCGAGAACGCGTCCATGGCCTGGGCGTCGGTGATGGAGCGGTAGCTGGCCCGCCCGGTGTCCTTGAGCCAGGCGTGCTCCGGCCCGACCCCGGGGTAGTCCAGGCCGGCGGAGATGGAGTGGGTGGTCAGCGTCTGGCCCTCGGAGTCCTGCAGCACGTAGGTGCGCATGCCGTGCAGGACTCCCGCCGACCCGGCGACCAGGGTCGCGGCGTTGTGGCCGGGGGCAGGGCCGTCGCCGCCCGCCTCGCAGCCGATCAGCTTGACCTGCTCGTCGCCGATGAACTCGTGGAAGATGCCGATCGCGTTGGAACCGCCGCCCACGCAGGCGACCACCGCGTCCGGCAGCCGGCCAGCCTGCTCCAGCACCTGACGGCGTGCCTCCACCCCGATGACGCGCTGGAAGTCGCGGACCATCACCGGGAACGGGTGCGGGCCGCCGACCGACCCGATGCAGTAGTGGGTGGTGGCGACCGTCGCCACCCAGTCGCGGAACGCCTCGTTCATGGCGTCCTTCAAGGTGGCGGTGCCGATGGTGACGGGGATGACCTCAGCGCCGAGCATGCGCATGCGGGCCACGTTCAGCGCCTGCCGGCGGGTGTCCTCCTCCCCCATGTAGACCGCGCAGTCCAGGCCGAACAGCGCGCACGCGGTCGCGGTGGCGACCCCGTGCTGCCCGGCGCCGGTCTCGGCGATCACCCGCCGCTTGCCCATGCGCTTGGCGAGCAGCACCTGCCCCAGCACATTGTTGATCTTGTGGGAGCCGGTGTGGGTGAGGTCTTCCCGCTTGAGCAGGACCGTGCAGCCCGCCGCCGCGGAGAACCGCGATGCCTGCGAGAGCAGGGTCGGCCTGCCCGCGTAGCCGGTCAGCAGGGCCTCGAGCTCGGCCTGGAAGCCCGGGTCCGCCCTGGCTGCCAGATACTGCGTGGTCAGCTCGGCCAGCGCCGCCATCAGGGCCTCGGGCGCGAACCTGCCGCCGTAGCTGCCGAAATGCCCGGCCGCGTCGGGCACTGTGGCCGGTGCGGCGGAGACGTCAGGCGTCATGGCCGGTCACCGCGCAGGGCCGGGTGGGAACCCGCGGTCACCAGGTCGGCGACGGCCGAGCGTGGATCCTTGCCGGTGACCAGGCTCTCTCCCACCAGCACCGCGTCGGCCCCGGCGGCGGCGTAGGCGAGCAGATCGTGCGGCCCCCGGACACCGGACTCGGCGATCTTGATGATGTCGTTCGGGATGAGCGGGGCGAGCCGGGTGAAGACCCCCCGGTCCACTTCCAGCGTGCCCAGGTTGCGGGCGTTGACCCCGATCACCTTCGCGCCCGCGTCCAGCGCGCGCGAGACCTCGGCGTCGGTGTGCACCTCCACCAGCGGCACCAGGCCGATCGACAGCGCTCTTTCCGCCAGCGAGACCAGAGCGTTCTGGTCCAGCGCCGCGACGATCAGCAGGGCCATGTCGGCCCCGTGTGCCCGGGCCTCCCACAGCTGGTAGGAGCTGACGATGAAGTCCTTGCGCAGCAGCGGCACCGCCACCGCGTCCCGCACCGCCGCCAGGTCCGCCAGGCTGCCACCGAACCGCCGCGCCTCGGTGAGCACGCTGATGATGCTGGCCCCGCCGGCCTCGTAGTCGCGGGCCAGGGCGGCCGGGTCGGCGATCGCGGCCAGCGCGCCCTTGGAGGGGCTGGACCGCTTCACCTCGGCGATGACGGCGACGTCCGGCCGCCTGAGCACACCCATGACGTCGCGGGGAGAGGGAACCCGGCGGGCGGCTTCCTTGAGCCGTTCCAGCGGTAGGCGGCCCTGCCGGACCGCGAGATCGGCACGAACTCCTTCTAGGATCTCGTCGAGCACGCTCACGGGGTTCTGGTATCCCCTCGGGTCGGATGCCTTGCGCCCCTGATGGTAGCGAGCCGGCTGCGGTGGGCCGGCATGCCCCTCCCCGGCCGCGGGTGTGCCCTGGGGCGTTTCCTAGCCGAGAATCTGGCCACCGAAGGCCTCCCCGGAGGCTTCGCCCAGGCCAAGCTCATCGCGCGCCTGTTCAGGCACGCGCGCGGATGCCGCGCCGTAGGCACGGGCGACGGCGGGATGGGCCAGGGCGCCGACGGTGATGATCGCGAACAGGGTGCCGCCGAGGTAGCGGGCGAAGAAGAACCTGGTCAGGCCATAGCCGATGAAGGCAACTTCCAGCCCGACCGCGATCAGCCACGCCGTCCTGGTACCCGAACGCACCAGGACCGCCAGCCCGCACAGGGCCGCCACCATCGCGAGGGTGATGACGACCGAGGACAGCTGCCGCTTGCTGAACGGCAGGCCCACTGCGGCCGCGGCCACCGCCTGGGCGGCCACCAGCCGCGTGACCAGCCGGACCAGCATCCGTCCCGCGTCGTCCGGCTGCTGGCCGGAC
This sequence comes from Streptosporangiaceae bacterium, assembly GCA_035532275.1. Lineage (GTDB taxonomy): Bacteria > Actinomycetota > Actinomycetes > Streptosporangiales > Streptosporangiaceae > UBA9676. Next base: position 63,131 of record DATKRG010000295.1, read on the forward strand.
GAACGGCCGCGCGGCTGCCCGCCCGGTTCCGTTGCCCTCACCGCTCACCTCCAGGGCTCGCGCGCCACCCAGGCAACCCGGGGACTTACCTACGAGCCTAACGTCCGCCAGGATGGCCGGGCCGCTCGGTGGGGTCCACCCCCCTGCTCAGAGATTCCCACAGGGTGGCCATGTCCGCCACAGGCTGCTCCCGCTCCCCGCCCGGCCGGGCCGGGGCGGCCGGGCCGCCGGGGGCGTCATACCGGCTCGACATGACCGGCCACCGGGGGCCGCGCCAGGCCGTACCGATCCCGGCTGCCAGCACCGCGAGCGCACCCAGCAGCACCAGCCCCCGCCAGGGAAAGGCCGCCATCGCCACGTGCGCGGCGGCGCTCAGCCCGGTCCCGCCGCCACCGGGGGCGGGACCGGCGCTCACCCCCGGCCCGCCGCCGGCGGTCGCCGAGCCGGCCTGCGCCGCCGCGGCCCCGCGCGCGGCGGCGAGCACGGCCGCCGTGCTCAGATGCACGCTCACGGCCCAGGCCGCCGCCACCCCGCTGGCGGCCACCAGCAGCCCGGTGAGCCGCCGGGCCACGCCGCGGGTGGCGATGGCCGCGGCCAGCCCGGCCAGCGCGACCAGCGCCAGTGCCCCGGCCACCGGCACCAGGTCCTGGCCGCGGACCGTGACCGGGCTGCTGGGCAGCGGCGCGGGCGCCGGGGTGACCACCTGCGCCCACCCCTGCCGGGCCGCCACCAGCATCAGGGCCGCACCCGCCGCACCGAGGCCCAGGCAGCAGGCGTATTCGCGGGCTGCCCTGGTCACGGCACCGTGAGCGCCAGCGGGCCGGCGCCGAAACAGGTGCGGTCGCCGGTGTGGCAGGCCCCGTCGGTCTGGTCCACCCGCACCAGCACCGCGTCCCCGTCGCAGTCGAGCGCCACCGAGATCACCCGCTGCACGTGACCTGAGGTCTCGCCCTTCACCCAGTACTCCTGCCGGCTGCGGGACCAGTAGGTGCACCGGCCGGTGGTCAGGGTGCGATGCAGCGCCTCGTCGTCCATCCAGCCGAGCATGAGCACCTCGCCGGTGTCGTACTGCTGGGCGATGGCCGCGACCAGCCCGGCCGGGTCGCGCTTGAGCCGGGCGGCGATCGTGGGGTCGAGCCGCGCGGCTCCCCTGACGCCGCTCATCGCGCCCTCAGCGTTTGTCATGGCCCGATCCTATGAAGGCCCGCTGCCTGCGGGGACCGGCAGGGACGCCCGCCAGGGCGTACCATCGCGGGGTGAGCTTCGCCAGCCATGAGCGTGCCGCCCTGTGTTCACTGCTGGCTGAGACCGGCCCCGGGGCGCCCACCTTGTGCGAGGGCTGGCGGACCCTGGACCTGGCGGCCCATCTGGTGCTCCGGGAGCACCGCCCGGACGCGGCGCTGGGCATCCTGGGTGGCCCGCTGGCCCCGCACACCGAACGCGTGCGGCAGGCGCTCATCGCCCGCAGCCCATACCCGCAGCTGGTGGCCCGCATCCGCAGCGGCCCGCCGGCGCTGTCGGTGTACCGGATCCCGGGCATGGAGGACCGCCTCAACATGGTCGAGTTCTTCGTGCACCACGAGGATGTCCGGCGGGCGGCCGACGGCTGGGAGCCCCGCCAGCTCAGCCGGGATCTGGTGGAGGCGCTGTGGCAGCGGCTCGGTGCGGTCAGGTACGTCCTGCGCCGGGCGCCGGTCGGGGTCGAGTTCGTGCGTGACGACCTCCCGGCCAGCAGGCCCGGCCGGCAGCGGGTGCGGATCACCGCCAAGGCGCGCACCCCGGTGGTCACCGTCATCGGCAGCCCGGCGGAGCTGACGCTGTGGGCGATGGGGCGGACCGGCGCTGCCCAGGTCCGGCTGGAGGGCAGTGAGCCCGACGTGCACAAGCTCTCCCAGGCGAGCTGGCGGATCTAGGCGTGCCGTAGGCGCGGCCCCGGGTCCCCCGGCGCGCCATCTGGCCGACCCCTGCCGGTGCGGTGGCGGTCATGAAGGCTTCCCGCGGCTGACCGCAACGCTTCACCACGCATCCGGCAGGCGGTCCGGCATTAGCCACGTACCGGACATCTGGCCTCGTCACGATGCTCCCGTCCATGCTTGGGCGCCCAGTCGCCCGAGGTCTTCGCGGTTCGGAGGGGAAGCACGTGCCCACAAGAAAGACGCTCACCGCCGCTGCCGCTGCCGTCAGCGGCCTGGTGTTCGCGGCCGGCTGCAGCAGCTCGTCGTCGTCCACCGCGGCGGGCGGCGGCAGCACGGCAAGCACCACCAGAGCCGCCACCGCGACCTCCCTGGCCGCGTTCGGTGGCATGAACGGCCTGGTCGCCGCCTGCAAGAAGGAGGGGACGCTGAACGTCATCACCCTCCCGGCCAACTGGGCCAACTACGGCACCATCATGAAGAACTTCACCACCAAGTACGGCATCAAGATCAACGACGCCAACCCCGACGGTTCCAGCCAGGACGAGATCAACGCGATGCAGCAGCTCAAGGGGCAGAGCCGGGCCCCGGACGTGCTGGACATGGGCACCGCATTCGCGATCAAGGCCGACCAGCTGGGCCTGCTCGCCCCCTACAAGGTGGCGACATGGAGCGCCATCCCGGCGAGCTCCAAGGCCTCCGACGCCTCCTGGTACGACGACTACGGCGGCTACGTGGCGATCGGCTACGACTCGGCCAAGGTGAAGGTCGCGCCAACGTCCTTCCAGGACCTGATGAAGCCCATCTACAAGAACCAGGTCGCCATCAACGGCAACCCGACCCAGGCAGGCGCGGCGTTCGCCGCCGTCTACGCGGCCTCGCTGGCGAACGGCGGCTCGCTGTCCGACATCGAGCCGGGTATCCAGTACTTCAAGAAGCTGCACCAGGCCGGCAACTTCGTGCCGGTCACGGCCGGCCCGACCACCGTGCAGAGCGGCCAGACCCCGATCGTGATCTGGTGGGACTACCTGCTGGCCTCGGAGATCTCCAGCGCGGTGCCCACTTTCAAGATCGTGATCCCGACCGACGCGCACTACGCGGCCTACTACGACCAGGCGATCAACAAGGACGCGCCGAACCCGGCCTGCGCCCGGCTGTGGGAGGAGTACCTGTACTCGCCCACCGGGCAGAACCTCTGGCTGCTGGGCAAGGCGCGGCCGGTCGAGCTCCCGACGCTGGTCGCCAACGGCACCGTCAACAAGCAGGCCAACGCGGCCCTGCCGCCGGCTCCGGCGGGCGGGCTCAGCTTCCCGACCCAGGCACAGCAGTCGGCGGCCGAGGCCAAGGTCGCACAGCAGTGGTCCAGCGTCATCGGCTAGCCAGATGACAGCCACATCCGCTCCGGCGGCCCCGGGATCCGCGGTGGATCCCGGGGCCGTGCCCCGGCCAGCCCGGGCGGCCGCGCTGCGGCGCGCCTGGGCCCTGGCCGGGATCGTCCCGTTCACCGTCTACGTGCTGCTGGGCCTGGGCGTCCCGGCAGGGGCTATCGCCTACGGCGCCTTCCAGAACCCCGACACCGGTCACCTGACCCTCAGCAACGTCACCACCGCGACCCACGGCATCTACCTGCACGGCTTCCTCGTCACGATGGAGCTGTCGGTGATCGCCTCGGTGTTGCCGGGCATCTTCGGGTTCGCGATCGGCTACGCGATCCACACCGCCCGCCGCGGCTCGGCGCTGCGGCGGATCGCCATCACCGCGTCGGGGGTCTTCGCCAACTTCGGCGGCGTGCCGCTGGCGTTCCTGTTCATCGCCACGCTCGGCACCACCGGCATCGCCACCCGCTGGCTCACCGACATCGGCTTCAACCCCTACGACAACGGGTTCAACCTCTATGACCTGGGCGGGGTCGCGCTCGTCTACATGTACTTCCAGGTCCCGCTGATGGTGCTGGTCATCCTGCCGGCGTTCGAGGGGCTGCGGCCGGCCTGGCGGGAGGCCGCGGCGAACATGGGCGCACGGACCTGGCAGTACTGGCGCCGCGTCGGCGGGCCCGTGCTGATGCCCTCGTTCCTCGGCTGCGTGCTGCTGCTGTTCGGCAGCGCCTTCTCCGCCTATGCCACCGCGGAGGCGCTGACCAGCGGGACCATCCCGCTGACGGCCATCCAGATCGGGTCCTTCCTCAACGGCAACGTGCTGGCGGGCCAGCAGAACGTCGGCAAGGCCCTGGGCCTGGGCATGGTGCTCATCATCGCGGTCCTCATGGTGCTCTACACCCTGCTGCAGCGGCGGGCGGCGCGATGGCTGCGGTGATCGGCGAGGAGCTGGCCGGCGGGACGGCACCCGGCCCCCTGCGCGCCGCGCGCAGGCGGCGCTCGCTCCCGGTCTGGCGCTGGATCATCCTGGTGCTGGCCGGCGTCTACTTCCTGATCCCGCTCTACGCGGCGCTGCGCTTCGCCGGCATCGCCAGCTTCGGCCAGGTGGTGCACCAGACCGGCTTCTCTGACGCGCTGATCCTGTCGCTGAAGCTGGCGGTCATCACCACGGTCCTGACGCTGGCCCTGATGGTGCCGACAACGGTCTACGTGCACCTGCGCCTGCCGCGGCTGCGCCGCCTGCTCGAATCGGTCACCATCCTGCCGATCGTCATCCCGCCGGTCGTGCTCATCGCCGGCGTCCTGCAGGTGGCTCCCGCCTATCTCAAGAGCACGCCCTACCTGCTCGGGCTGATCTACGTGATCCTGGCGATGCCGTTCGCCTACCGCTCGCTCGACGCCGGGCTGCGGGCGCTGGACCTGCGCACCCTGGTCGACGCGTCGAACTCGCTCGGCGCCGGCTGGCGGTCCACGCTGTGGCGGGTGATCCTGCCGAACCTGCGCACCGCCCTGATGTCGGCCACGGTGCTCACGGCCGCACTCGTCCTCGGCGAGTTCACCATGGCCAGCCTCGACCTCTACCAGACCTTCCCCGTCTGGATCGTGGCCTTCGACCAGACCAGCGGCCCGGTCTCGACCGCCGCATCGCTGCTGGCCTTGTTCCTGACCTGGGTCTTCCTGCTGCTGATCGTCACCGTCGGCAGCAGGCGGGCACGCCGCACCGGCGGTGGCCAGGTCGACCTGTTCTCCGTCGTCCGGCACGAGACCGGCCGGCCAGGCACTGGGGGGTCCTGATGACGACGAACACCACCACCGGCACCACCGCGAACGCCGCCGGCCGGCCCGCCGGCGGCGGTGCCCCGGTCAGCCTGCGGGACCTGGCCAGATCGTTCGGCGGCGTGCGTGCCCTGAACGGGCTGTCCCTGGACATCGCACCGGGTGAGCTGGTCGCCCTGCTGGGCCCCTCCGGCTGCGGCAAGACCACCGCGCTGCGGATCCTGGCCGGCTTCGAGACCGCCGACAGCGGCACGGTGAGCGTGGACGGCAAGGACGTCGCGGCGGTCCCGGCCGCCAAGCGCGACATGGGCATGGTGTTCCAGAGCTACAGCCTGTTCCCGAACATGTCCGCGCTGGAGAACGTGGGGTTCGGCCTGCGGATGCGCAAGCTGCGCGCGGCCAGCCGGCGCCGCCGGGCCGCCGAGCTGCTGGAGATGGTCGGGCTGTCGGCGCACGCCAGGCACTTCCCGCACCAGCTGTCCGGCGGCCAGCAGCAGCGGGTGGCCCTGGCCAGGGCGCTGGCGATCGAGCCCCGGGTGCTGCTGCTCGACGAGCCGCTCTCGGCCCTGGACGCCAAGGTCCGCCTCCAGCTGCGGGAGCAGATCCGGCTGCTGCAGCAGCGGCTGGGGATCACCACCGTGTTCGTCACCCATGACCAGGAAGAGGCGCTGTCCATGGCCGACCGGGTCGGCGTGATGAAGGACGGCTCGCTGGAGCAGGTGGCCGCGCCGGATGAGCTGTACAACCACCCCGCCACCGCGTTCGTCGCCGAGTTCGTGGGCACGATGAACCGGATCCCGGGCGAGCTCAGCGATGGCCGGGTCAGCGCGCTCGGCACCGTCGTGGGCACCCACGCCGGGGGCGTGCACCCGGCGGACGGGAGCGTGGATGTGCTCGTGCGGCCGGAGGGCCTGCGGGTGGCGGCCATCGCGGGCGGCAACGGGATCGTGACCGACCGGACGTTCCGCGGGTCGCAGACCCGGATCACGGTGCTGCTCTCGCAGGACGTGGCGGTGCAGGTGGACGTGGCCAGCAGCACCGCCGGGCCGCTCCTGCCCGGGACGTCGGTCCAGATCAGCCTGGACGGCTCGCCGGTCCTGGTGACCGAGCGCCGGTAACCCGGGGCGCCGGTATCACCGGGCGCCGGTAACCCGGTACCGCCCGGGCGCTCAGCCGGGCAGGGCCGGCGGGGCGGCGGGGCGGTCCGCTCAGCCGCCCAGCCCCAGCACCGGCGGCAGGTCGGTGACCGAGTCGAGTACCAGCGGCGCCTTGGCCTGTTCCAGCTCCTCCCGGCTGGCCCGGCCGGTCAGCACCCCGGCGACCAGGCCTGCCCCGGCCCGGCGGCCCGACTCGATGTCGCTGGGAGTGTCGCCGACGACGGCTAGCTCGCTCACGGCGCCGCCGCCCAGCCGGAGCAGGGCCGTCAGCGGCATGTCCGGCCAGGGACGGCCACGTCCGGCGTCGGCGGGTGAGAGCGCCAGGTCGATCAGCGGCCACCAGCCCAGCGCGTCGATGAGGGCGTCCCTGGTGACCGGGGCGAACCCGGTCACCAGGCAGATCTTGATCCCGGCCTGGCCCAGGCGGGTGATCACCCCGGCCGCGCCCGGCACGGCAGCGGCCCCGCCGGCCGCGACCTGCGCGGCGTAGGCCTCCTCGAAGGCCTCGTTGGCGCGCTGCGCGCCCGCCTCGTCCCCGAAGATCTGCCGGAACACCTCGATCTTGGACTGGCCCATGGTCACGTGGGCGGTCTGCATCGCCACATCGTGGGCGGGTGTCCCGGCCGCCATGCCGCAGCTCTCGATGGCCGCCGCGAAGGCGGCGAGCACGCTCCCGTCGTCGATGACGGTGGTGCCGGCCAGATCCAGGCACGCGATGGTGATCATGCCCATCTGCTCTCCCCAGCTGAGCTCGGTCCAGCGGCGGCCGGTGCGGGCGGGCGGGGCAGCCCGGCACCGGCGAACGTCTCCTCGGCGATAGCTGGCGCACAGGTCATCCCCCGCCCGCCCGGGCCGGTGACCAGGACCACGCCCGGCGCCGCCTCCGAGCGGTGGTAGAGAGCGTTCCCGGTGACCATGCTGTAGACACCCGCCCACCGCCGCTGTACCCGCGGCAGCGTTGTGCCCAGCAGCGTCTGCGCACGCTCCCGCAGATGGTCGTAGGCGTCCTCGTCCACGTCGAAGGCGAAGGGCTCGTCGTACTCGTGCGTGTCACCGATGGTCAGGGTGCCGTCGAGCCGCTGCACGAGCAGCAGCTGGGCTCTGGTCCCGGCCGCCACCGCCGACTGCGGCCCCAGCCGCGACCGGCCGGGCAGGTCGTACGCCGGGTAGTAGCGAAGCGAGTCGCCGTCGGCGACCGAGGTGGCCAGCCGCCCGGGGAACGGTGCCGTCTGCATCATCTGGAGCCGGACCCGGCGCACCGGCGGCCGGGCGAAGCAGGCCAGGTGCGGCCCGGCGATCCCGGTGTGCGCCGCGCCTGGGCACAGGACGACCAGGTCACCGCTGTGCCAGGCGCCGGTGTGGTCGCGGACCGCGTGCGCGGCCAGCTCGACCGCCTGCCGTCCCGGCAGCCAGACGTAACGCGGCCCGGCGCTGGCCAGGTACCCGCGTACCGCGCCCAGCACCAGCCGCGGCTCCACGACGGCGTCGCGCCCGCCCAGCAGGCCGCCGGTGAGCTCCCCGCGCAGCTCGCCGTTCACGGCCCGGCACCCGTCGGGCCCGAGCAGCTCATATCCCCGGGCGCCCGCGTCGGGCAGCGAGGCCGCCTCCGTGAGCAGGCTGAGCTCGGCGTCGTCGGTGGCGAGGGTGAGGGACGGGCTGGCCCGGAACCCGGTGCCGGGCACCAGTGCCGCGATCTCCTCCCACAGCGCCCGCGCCCGCTGTGCCAGTTCCAGCTCTGGCCCGGGCGCGCGGCCGCTCACCCAGATCAGGCCGAAGTTGCGCATGCTCGCACCGCGGGGCGCCGGCTCGAGCTCGAGGTGGACGACGTCGTGACCGCGCCGGCGGGCGGCCAGCGCGTGCATCGTGCCGAGCACGCCGCCGCCGACCACCACCACGCGCTCCACCGGGCGCCCCTCCTGACCTGGGTCACAACAGTCAAACCGGCGCCGGTGACGTGACTGTGAACGGCGGCCGCCGGCCAGCCCAACGCGTGGCGGCGAGGGGCCAGCCGCCCGCCGTTGCCACGGCACCGGGCGGACCAGCCCGGCCTGGCGCACCATGGCAGGTGACCGTCGCGGCCAGGTACCGTACGGACGGGACTGAACGAGGAGTGCCAGGTGGACGTGCTCGGGATCGATATCGGCGGCTCGGGGATCAAGGCTGCGCCGGTGGATGTGAGCACCGGCGCATTGACGATGCCGCGGGTCAAGGTGCCCACCCCCCAGCCGGCCGTGCCCGAGGCGGTCGCGGATGCCGTCAAGGGCCTGGTAGCGGGCCTGGGCTGGTCCGGGCCGGCCGGCATCACCTTCCCGGGCGTGGTGATCGGGGGTGTCACCTGCACGGCGGTCAATCTCGACCCGGCGTGGGTGGGCCGCGATGCCCGCACGCTGTTCGGCACGGCCACCGGGCTTGACGTCACCGTGCTCAACGACGCCGACGCGGCCGGCGTGGCGGAGATGAGGTTCGGGGCCGGCGTGGACCACCGGGGGACGGTGCTCATGCTGACCTTCGGGACCGGCATCGGCAGCGCCCTGTTCACCGGCGGCCTGCTGGTGCCGAACACCGAGCTGGGTCACATCGAGGTCCGCGGGCGGGACGCGGAGAAACGCGCCTCGGAACGGGCACGGGAACTGCACGATCTCAGCTGGGGCCGGTGGGCCGGCCGGGTCGATGAGTACCTCGACCACCTGGAGGCGCTGATCTCGCCGGACCTGTTCATCATCGGCGGTGGCATCAGCCGCAAGGCGGACAAGTTCATCCCGCTGCTGACCAGCCTGCGGGCGCAGATCGTGCCGGCCGCGATGCTCAACGACGCTGGCATCGTCGGCGCGGCGCTGACCGCCTCGGCTACCTGACCGGGTGCCCGGCGGCGCGCAGGCTGTCCTTCACCTGCCCGATCCGCAGCTCGCCGTAGTGGAAGACGCTGGCGGCCAGGACAGCGTCAGCGCCAGCCTCGATCGCGGGCGGGAAGTCGGCGAGCCGGCCCGCCCCGCCGCTGGCGATGACCGGGACGGTGACAACCTGCCGCACCGCCGCGATCAGCTCGAGGTCGAAGCCGGCCTTGGTGCCGTCCGCGTCCATCGAGTTCAGCAGGATCTCGCCGACACCGAGGTCCACCGCCTGGGCCGCCCACTGCACCGCGTCGATGCCCGTCCCCCGCCGGCCGCCGTGCGTGGTCACCTCGAAGCCGCTGGCGGGCGGGCCGGCCCCGGTGGCGCGGCGGGCGTCCACCGACAGGACCACGCACTGGGAGCCGAACCGGTGCGCCGCCTGCGCCAGCAGGTCCGGCCGGGCGATGGCGGCGGTGCTGAGCGACACCTTGTCGGCGCCGGCCCGCAGCAGCCGGTCCACGTCCGCCACGCTGCGCACGCCGCCGCCGACGGTGAGCGGGATGAACACCTGCTCGGCGGTGCGCCCCACCACCTCGTACATGGTCTCGCGGCCACCCGAGGACGCGGTGATGTCCAGGAACACCAGCTCGTCGGCGCCGTCGCGGTCGTAGGCGGCGGCCAGTTCCACCGGGTCACCGGCGTCGCGCAGGCGGGCGAAGTTGACCCCCTTGACCACCCGGCCCGCATCCACGTCCAGGCACGGGATCACCCGCACCGCCACCGTCATGGCCTCAGCCCCCGATGCCCGGCCGGTAGGCGTCCGCCTCGATCTCGACCAGCATCCGCGGGTCCATCAGGGCGGCCACGCCGATCATGGACGTGGCGGGCATGATCTGGCCGAACGCCGCCCCATGGGCCAGGGCGTACTCCTGCCAGCGGGAGATGTCGGTGACGAACATCCGGGTCCTGACCACGTCGGCCAGGCTGGCACCCAGCCGCTCCAGCGCCTCGGCCACGTTGGCGATCGCCTGTGCCGCCTGCGCCCGCGCGTCACCGGGGTGGACCAGCTCGCCGTCGCGCACCGAGGTGCAGCCGGCCACGAACACGAAGTCGCCCGCTGCCACCGCCCGGCTGTAGCCGACCACCGGCTCCCACGGGGTGCCGCTCGAGATCCGGCGTGTCATCCTCATTGCCTCCCTCGCGGGCGCTTCGCCGGCTTCGGGAAGCTGTCCTCGGCGCCGGGACACCGCGGCGGCCCTGGCGGGCCTTGCGGCGTTCGGCCCGCCGCCTGCGGCGCCACCGCCGCGAGCGCCTGCTCCAGCGTGAACGCCCCGGCGTACAGTGCCTTGCCCACGATCGCCCCTTCCACCCCCAGCGGGGCCAGCGCCGCGATCGCCTGCAGGTCATCCAGGCTGGCCACACCGCCGCTGGCGATCACCGGCGCGCTGGTGCGGGCGCATACGCGGCGGAGCAGGTCCAGGTTCGGGCCGGTCAGCGTGCCGTCCCTGCTGACATCGGTGACCACGAACCGGGCGCAGCCGTCAGCGTCGAGCCGGTGAAGCGTCTCGTCGAGATCCCCGCCCTCACGGGTCCAGCCCCGCGCGGCCAGCCGGGTCCCCCGCACGTCGAGCCCGACGGCGATCTTCTCCCCGTGCTCGGCGATGACCGACCGGACCCAGCCCGGCCGCTCCAGGGCCGCGGTGCCGATGTTGACGCGGGCACAGCCGGTGGCCAGCGCGGCGGCGAGGGAGGCGTCGTCACGGATGCCGCCGGACAGCTCGACAGCGACGCCGAGCCGGCCCACCACATCGGCGAGCAGCGCCGCGTTGGACCCGCGGCCGAACGCGGCATCCAGGTCGACCAGGTGGATCCACTGGGCGCCGGCCGCCTGCCAGGCGAGCGCGGCCCGCAGCGGATCGCCGTACCCGGTCTCGGTGCCGGCCGCCCCCTGGACCAGCCGCACCGCCTGGCCGTCCGCCACGTCCACCGCGGGCAGCAACGTCAAGGTCCGGGCTGCCTCCGCCGTCGTGCCGTCCGTCATCGGATCGTCTCCAGCCAGTTCGCCAGCAGGGCGGCACCGGTGTCGCCGGACTTCTCCGGGTGGAACTGGGTCGCGCACAGCGGCCCGTTCTCCACCGCGGCAAGGAACGGCTCGCCGTGGGTCGCCCAGGTGAGCAGGGGCGCCGCCATGTGCTCGCCGGCCACGAGCGGCAGCGAGCGGGCGGCGTAGGAGTGGACGAAGTAGAACCTCTCCTGCGGCCCGATCCCGGCCAGCAGGACCGACCCGGCGGGCGGGCTGACCGTGTTCCAGCCCATGTGCGGCAGGACCGGCGCCGTCAGCCGTTCCACCGTGCCGGGCCACTGCCCGCATCCCTTGGTGTGGATGCCGTGCTCGACCCCCTCGCCGAACAGCACCTGCATCCCGACGCAGATGCCCAGCACCGGCCGCGACCCGGCCAGCCGCCGGTCGATCAGCTGGTCACCGCGGACCTCCAGCAGGCCGGCCATGCAGGCGGCGAACGCGCCCACACCCGGGACCACCAGCCCGTCGGCGTTCAGCGCCGCGCCGAAGTCCGCCGTCACCTCCGCCTGCGCCCCGGCCCGCCGCAGTGCCCGCTCGGCCGAGCGCAGGTTCCCCGAGCCGTAGTCGAGCACCACGACCCGGGGCCGGCGGCGGGCGGCCGGCGGACTTGCCGCCATCACAGGGTGCCCTTGGTGCTGGGCACGCCCCGGGCCCGCGGGTCCGGCGCCGCCGCCGCCCGCAGCGCCCGGGCCACCGCCTTGAACTGGGCCTCCACGATGTGGTGCGGGTTGCGCCCGGTGACGCTCAGGTGCAGGCAGATGCCCGCGG
>DATKRG010000296.1:0-4080 GCA_035532275.1 Streptosporangiaceae bacterium
GAGCGGGTCGTTGTCCACGTACACCACCCGGCAATCGGGCGCGATCGCCTGCGCCACCTCATGGGTGCCGCCGGGCGCGGGCAGGCCGGTCCCGACGTCGAGGAACTGGCGGACGCCGCACTCACCAGCCAGGTAGTGCACGACGCGGCCCAGGAACGCCCGGTTCGCGCGGGCTCCGGCGACTACCTGCGGCCGCCGGCGGATCACGTCCTCGGCTGCCTGCCGGTCAGCCGGGAAATGATCCTTCCCGCCGATCCAGTACGCATACACCCGCGCCGGATGCGCCACCGACGGATCAAAGCCGGGGCCGGGGTCAGCGGGCTGGAGACCAGACATCCACGATTGCGCGCGGGCGGGAGGCGCGGACAGGGGTACAGCCAGGTCCGGATGTGCGGTGGCGGCGGAAGTGCCCTCCTGGCTGGCGGCGGTCGATGGTGTGGCGGTGCGATCAGACCGGGCCGCGAAAGCAGACTCTGGCCGGCCGGGAAGCCACCCACGTGGCTCTGGAATTGAACGGTTGCTATCAGTCACGAAGACCAGTAAAACGGGGGCGTCGGGGACGCCGGAACCGCAGACGGGGACACTGCAGGGACGTCTTGGTAGGTGTATAACGTCCCTATGGGGTCCAACGAACGACTGCGGGCTGCGATGCTCAACGCCGGGCTGACAACAGAGGAACTGGGAGAGGCGGCCGGTGTTGATCCGAAGACCTGCGAGCGGTGGGTTAGCCAAGGGCGCACGCCGCACCGCGCGAACGCGAGGCTTGCGGCGATGGCACTGCACGAGGATGTTTCGTACCTGTGGCCAGACATCGAGCGAGGGCATCGACAGCACGGCATCCATCCTGATCTCGTGGCGATCTACGCGTCGCGGGCCGACGCACCTCTGGAGATCTGGCGGGCTCTCTTCGAGCAGGCAGTGCGCGAGATCGGCGTCTTGGTGTATGCGGCTGTGTTTGTCCATGAACTGTGGCCCGACTTCAACTCGCTGTTGCGGGCAAAGGCTAAGTCTGGCTGCCGCGTGCGCGTCTTGCTTGGCGATCCGGATTCCGACGCAGTGGCCAGACGTGGCCGGGAAGAGAAGTACGGACACGGCATAGAGTCGCGCTGCCGGCAAGCGGTCATGTATTACGGACCTTTGATCGGCTTGCCCGGCGTGGAGATTCACCAGCACGATACGACGTTGTACAACTCGATCTATCGAGGCGATGACCACATGATCGTCAATGCGCACCGTTTTGGGATCAACGCCCATGCCACGCCAGTGCTGCACGTGCGGCGCGCTACTCCAGGCGGGATCTTCGATGGTTACGCGGAAAGCTTCGAGGACGTGTGGCAACTGTCCTGGCCTGTGAAGAAGAAGTGACGTTCCGGTGCGCCGGGAGTATTACGACGACGAGGGTGCACCTGCCCCCAACTCGCTTGTGGTGGCGACGTCCGCCGTGGTGCTGGACAGCCAGGGGCGTGTCCTGATGCAGCGACGAGCCGATTCTGGGAATTGGGCGCTGCCGGGCGGTGCGATGGAGGCTGACGAGTCGCTGAGTGACTCGGTGATCCGCGAAGTGAAGGAAGAGACCGGCTTCGATATCGAGATAACCGGCTTGGTCGGCACTTATACAGACCCTCGGCACATCATCGCCTATAGCGATGGCGAGGTACGGCGCCAGTTCAACGTTTGCTATACGGCGCGGATCGTTGGCGGTGAACTCACGATCAGCGACGAGTCCACGGAGATACGGTTTGTTGCTCCGGCTGAGTTGGGCGGGCTTCCGATGCATCGAACTCAGCGCCTGCGATTGCAGCACTTCTTCGAGAACCGCAGTCAGCCGTACCTTGGCTGACTAGCTCTGGCTTCCTCGCCGGCACCTGTGGTTCACAGTGCCCGTACTGCCGGAGGGGACACGTTTCCTCGCCCTCATGCTGCTGGCCCGTGCCACCGTGGCGGTCTGCGCCGCTGGGGTTCTAGCCGTCGCACCCGGTCAGCGGGAACGGAATTTTCGGATTCTCTGCATGCCTCTTGGCGCATGAATCCCACCACGATCATGGAAGAGGCTGCCGCTGCGCGGCCAGGGCGGCTGGTGGCAGGCCCGCCAGCCGGGCGCACTCCCGGCTGAGGTGTGCCTGGTCGGCGTACCCGGTCTCGGCCGCCAGCCTGGCCAGATCCAGCCCGGCGTCCCCATGCCCAGCGGTGCTGTGCCCAGCGGTGCTGTGCCCGGCGTCCAGCCGGGACACGAACCGGCGGAACCGCAGCACCCGGCGCAGCGTCGCGGGGCCGTAGCCGACGGCCTCCCGGCAGCGGCGGAGCAGCTGCCGCTCGCTGACGCCGAGGCTGGCCGCGACCTCATCCACCTGGACCCGGGGCCGGGCAAGCAGCCGGGCCGCCCCGGTGGCGAGCCGGTCCTCCGGGCGCTGACCGGCCAGGGCGCCCACCCCGTCAACCAGCAGGCGCAACGCATCCTGCGGGGCCAGTGTGCCCGGTACCCGCCGGCCTAGCCGGGCGGCCGCGCCCGGCCCCAGGTCAGCCAGGTCGACCCGCTGGTCGAGCACCGCTGACATCGGCAGGCCGAGCACCGGGCCGCCCGCACCGGGCCGCAGCCGCACCCCGGCCAGGACGGTCCCGGCGGGCAGCGAGGCTGGGGCTGGCCCGGTGTCCGGGCCGGCCAGGAACACGCCGCGGCCGCTCTGCCAGATCAGGTCGGCGCAGGCGTCGGGCAGGACCAGCGTGGCCGGCCCGCCAGCGGGCGGGGCGACCTGGGCCCATACGCATGCCACGCAGGCCCGCAGCGCATGCGGCGGCGCCCACTCCCAGTAGCCCAGGTCCCAGGCCCGGCCCGGCGGGCTGCCTTCCATAGGCATCAGTCTGGCACCGGCGCGTCCGTTTCGTTCAAGACAGCCCCGCTGGGCCTGTGCTCTGATGGGCCCATGGATGAGCCTGACATCGACGCTGCCGGGGCCTTTCTCGCCGCGAACGCCCGGGTGCTGGAACGCCGCCGGTTCGAGCGGCTGTTCGCTGGCGGTGGTCCCGGCCCGGTCCGGGACGCGGTGGCCGCCTACCGCAATCCCGACGGCGGGTTCGGCCACGCGCTGGAGCCGGACGGCCGTGGCCCGGGCAGCCAGCCGCTGGCGGTCGAGTTCGCGCTGCGCGTCCTGCACGAGGCTGACGCCTGGGACGACGGGCTGGCCGGGGACGCCTGCGGCTGGCTGGCCGCGCATGAGCCGGCCGGGGGCGGAGTGGTGTTCGTGGACCCGTCGGTGCAGGGCTGGCCGCACGCGCCGTGGTGGGTGCCCGAGGACGGCGCCCCGGCCTCGCTCATCACCACTGGCCTGATCGCCGCCACGCTGCACGCGCGCGGCGCCAGCCACCCGTGGCTGGACCGCGCCACTGCCCTGCTGTGGTCCAAGATCGGCGCCCTGGCCAGCGTCGGCACCCTGGCCAGTGCCGGCCCCTACGACATGCGTGCGCTGCTGCGCTTCCTCGACCACGTGCCCGACCAGGACCGGGCCCGCGAGGCCGTGGCCCGGCTGCGGCCGGTGATCGAGGGCAAGGACCTGGTGACCCTGGAACCCGGCGCGCCCGGCGAGGTGCACACCCCGCTGGACTTCGCGCCGCAGCCCGGTACGCCCGCCCGGGACCTGTTCGGCGAGGATGTGATCGCCGCCCACCTGGACCACCTGGCCGCCGCCCAGCGCGACGACGGCGGCTGGATGTTCAACTGGCTGGCCTGGTCCCCCGCCGCCGAACGCGAGTGGCGGGGCGCCATCACCGTGGACACCCTCCACCTCCTGCACGCCAACGGCCGCTGATCCACATCCCTTTCCTGGAAGAATTCGCTGCATGCGGGAGAAAGCCCCATAAAAGCAAGCAGAGTATCCCGGCCTCCGCCTGAGCGCCCGCCGCCGCCCCGGGCCGGGATCGGTGTAACGGAAGCGACCCGAGCGCCGTTTCTCACTCTGAGATGCGCACGCTTCCTCCCACCGGCGCCCCCCGCGATGCACCTGAGCAGGCGCCGGTCTTCGCTGATCTGTCCGGCCGCCGGCGCCGCCGGATGCGGCTGCTCGGCCTCGGTGCCGGTGCCGCGAT
>DATKRG010000297.1:0-1858 GCA_035532275.1 Streptosporangiaceae bacterium
CACAAAAGGCGTGCCGCGTCCGAGCAGCGACTGGATCAGGTAGCCGTTGAGCGACCCTAGGAGAAGACCGGCCGCAAGGCCCATCCCCACCGAAGCGTGGCCGAGCAGGGCCGCACCCAACGCGACGACCGCGGCCAGCACGGCGCAGGTCGTCACGGTCACTTTGAGCAGGCTGCCGGACATCATTTCGAGAGCTCCCTAACCTTCAACCAGATTCCGGTCGCGCCGGCCGCCAGACCCACGAACAGTCCCACCAGGATAAAAACGGGCGCCGTGTGCAGCGCCCTGTCGAGAGCCACCCCCCCGAGCAGCGGCAGGAGCACCGCGACCGCCAGATAGATTCCGATGCCGGCCATGTCAGCCCCCGTGGGGCCTGTACTCGAGTTGGGCTTCATGCCCCTGCGAATTCTATCGGGAACCCGTTTCTCCGAGGAGGCGCCGCAGGAACGGCGCCGGGATGCGAAGGCCGGCGTGCTGCAGGAGGTCGGCCGCCACGGTCGACGTGAGGACGGCGGTGGCCACCAGGACCACCGCGAGCACGCGCCCGTGGCCGAACAGCGTCAGACCGAGGGCGCCCAGCAGGGCGGTCGCGGCGTAGAAGACGTAGCAGGTCTGGCGGGGGTCCAGGCCGAACGACTGCAGGCGGTGGTGCAGGTGAAGGCGGTCCGGCTGCGCGATGGACGTCCGCTGCAGCCGGCGGCGCAGGATCGCCCAGGCGGTGTCGGCGATGGGCAGGGCGAGCGCCAGCACCGGCGCGGCCAGGGCGAACGCGACGGCGACCTTGGCCACGCCGAGGATGGAGATCATGCCCACCACGATGCCCAGGAAATGGGCGCCGGAATCCCCCATGAAGATGCGCGCCGGGTGGAAGTTGAAGAGCAGGAATCCGGCGCAAGCCCCCGCGAGGGCCCCGCTGAGCCTGACGATGTCGAGCTGCTGAAGCTCGCCCGCGGCCAGCATGAGGATCACCGCCACGATGAACACGACGCCTGCGGCGAGGCCGTCCAGCCCGTCCAGGAAGTTGACCGTGTTCTGCATCCCGACCAGCCAGAAGATGCTGATCGGCGCGACGAGCAGGCCGAGCTCGACCGCGTGCAAGCCCGGGAGGCGGATGAAGTTGATCTTGACGCCGAAGACGAACACCGCGATGGCCGCCAGCAGGACCTGCAGGCCCAGCTTCACCAGCGGCCTGACCGGACGGCGGTCGTCGATGATGAGCAATCCCACCGCCAGTCCCGAGACGACCAGCACCGCCGCGGTGTCGCTGTAACCCGGCAGGAAGACCAGGACGGCCACCGCGAAACCCACGTACATGGCGAGGCCGCCGAGGAGCGGCGTCGGCGTGCCGTGCGCGTGGCGGCCGCCGGGCTCGGCGATGAGGCCGGTCCGGCGCGACAGGGCGATCGCCAGCGGGACGGCGAGCGCGCAGACCACAAGCGCGGCCAGCATCGGCCACAGGCCCGGCAGCAGATGATCGCGCAGGCTGTTGAGCGCGCTGGTCTCGAAGAAGTCAGTCAAACGCGTAGGGGACCGGGAAGCGACGGCACAGGTCGAGGGCGCGCTCGTGGACCGAGTCCAGCGTGGCGCGGTCGTCGATGCGCTCCACGAGGTCGGCGATGCAGTCGGCGATCTCGACCATCTCGGGCTCGCGCATGCCGCGGGTGGTGACCAGCGGGGTACCCACGCGCACGCCGCTCGGGTTGAACTTGGAGGCCTCGTCGTAAGGGATCGAGTTCCGGTTGAGCGTGATGCCCACCGTGTCCGCGACGTCCTGCACCTGCTTGCCGGTCCTTTTCTGGGGGCGCAGGTCGATCAGCATCAGGTGGTTGTCGGTGCCGCCACTGACCAGGCGCAGGCC
>DATKRG010000298.1:0-36898 GCA_035532275.1 Streptosporangiaceae bacterium
GCCCTCTTCGCGGCGCGGAACTCGAGGTGGAGCTCGGCGGGGGCTCCGTGATCCACGATGGGCGCCGGTTTGTCGCGGTCGTTGCGCCAACGCCCTGACCGAACGTCTGTTCGCCTCGGTAGAATCGTGGTCCCGTGTCCCCCGCGAATGAGATCGTCGTCAGCGGCGCCCGAGAGCACAACCTCAAGAACGTCTCGCTGACGCTGCCGCGCGACGCCCTCGTCGTGCTCACGGGGCTGTCGGGTTCGGGCAAGTCCTCGCTCGCCTTCGACACGATCTACGCGGAGGGCCAGCGCCGCTACGTGGAGTCGCTGTCGGCCTACGCGCGGCAGTTCCTGGGGCAGATGGACAAGCCTGACGTCGACTCGATCGAGGGGCTCTCGCCGGCGATCTCGATCGACCAGAAGACGACCTCGCGCAACCCCCGCTCGACCGTGGGCACGGTCACGGAGATCTACGACTACCTGCGCCTGCTGTGGGCGCGGATCGGCATTCCCCACTGCCATGTCTGCGGGGCGCGGATCGCCGGGCAGTCGATCGAGCAGATCGCCGACCAGGTGCTCGAGCTGCCCGAGGGGACGCGCTTCATGGTCCTGGCGCCGGTCGTGCGGGGTCGCAAGGGCGAGTACGGGAAGCTGCTCGAGGAGTTCCGCGCCGAGGGCTTCGCGCGCGTGCTCGTCGACGGCGAGCTGCGCGGGCTCGAGGAGGAGCTCGCGCTCGAGAAGCAGGTCAAGCACGAGATCGCGGTCGTCGTCGACCGGCTCGTGATGCGCGCGGACGTGCGCAAGCGGCTCGTCGACTCGATCGAGACCGCCGCCTCGCTCGCCGAGGGGATCGTCTCGGTGACGCGGGTCGATCGCGACGGGACGCTCGGCGAGACGACGACCTTCTCGGAGAAGTTCGCGTGCCTGACCTGCGGGACCTCGATGCCCGAGCTCGAGCCGAGGATCTTCTCGTTCAACGCGCCCCAGGGCATGTGCCAGCGCTGCACCGGGCTCGGGTCCCAGCTCGAGGTCGACCCCGAGCTCGTCGTGCCCGACCCCGAGCTCTCGATCGCGCAGGGCGCGATCGCACCGTGGGCGGGGAGCTCGTCCTCCTACTACGAGCAGATGACCGAGGCGCTCGCCGGGCGCTACGCGATCGACGTCGACGCGCCATGGCGGACGCTCGACGACACCCAGCGCGAGGCGTTCCTCTACGGGACCGGTGGCGAGCGCGTCGACGTCCGCTACCGCAACCGCTACGGACGCGAGCGCGCATACGCGGCGCGCTTCGAGGGGATCGTGACGAACCTCCAGCGCCGCTATCGCGAAACCGACTCCGAGCTGCAGCGCGAGAAGATCGAGGAGTTCATGAGCGTGCGCCCGTGCCCGGAGTGCCACGGTGCGCGGTTGCGGCCCGAGTCGCTCGCGGTGCGCGTCGCGGGCACGGCGATCAACGAGTTCTGCGCGCTGTCGGCGCGCGCGGCGCGCGACTGGCTCGCGAACGTCACGCTGACCGAGACCGAGCGCCACATCGCGCGGCTCGTGCTGCGCGAGATCGAGGAGCGGCTGCGCTTCCTGGACGACGTCGGTATCGGCTACCTCTCGATGGACCGCGCGGCGGCGACCCTGTCGGGCGGCGAGGCCCAGCGGATCCGGCTCGCGACGCAGATCGGCTCGGCGCTCGTCGGCGTCCTCTACGTGCTCGACGAGCCGTCGATCGGCCTGCACCAGCGCGACAACCACCGGCTGCTTGAGACGCTGCTGCGGCTGCGCGACCTGGGCAACACCCTGATCGTGGTGGAGCACGACGAGGACACCATCCGGGCGGCCGACTGGGTGGTGGACATCGGCCCGGGCGCCGGCGAGCACGGCGGCGCGATCGTGGTGTCGGGCCCGCTGGAGGAGCTGCTCGCCAGCACCGAGTCGCTCACCGGCGCCTACCTGACCGGGCGGGCGGAGATCCCGCTGCCCGCTGCCCGCCGTAAGCGCTCCCGCGGCCGGGAGGTCGCGGTCAAGGGCGCCAGCGAGCACAACCTGCGCGGCGTGGACGTGGCCTTCCCGCTGGGCTGCCTCATCGCGGTCACCGGTGTGTCCGGCTCGGGGAAGTCCACCCTGGTCAACGACATCCTCTACAACGCGCTCGCCAAGGAACTGCACGGCGCCAGGACCGTGCCCGGCCGGCACACCCGGGTGACCGGCACCGGCCACCTGGACAAGGTCGTGCATGTCGACCAGGGCCCGATCGGCCGGACCCCGCGCTCCAACCCGGCGACCTACACCGGCGTGTTCGACCACATCCGGCGGCTGTTCTCGCAGACCACCGAGGCGAAGATCCGCGGGTACCAGCCCGGCCGGTTCTCGTTCAACGTCAAGGGCGGCCGGTGCGAGGCCTGCTCGGGCGATGGCACCATCAAGATCGAGATGCAGTTCCTGCCGGACGTGTACGTGCCGTGCGAGGTCTGCCACGGCGCCCGGTACAACACCGACACCCTCGGCGTCCACTACAAGGGCAAGTCCATCGCCGAGGTGCTCGACATGCCGATCGAGGAGGCGGCGGAGTTCTTCGAGCCGGTGCCCGCCATTCACCGGCACCTGAAGACCCTCACCGATGTCGGGCTTGGCTACGTGCGGCTCGGGCAGCCCGCCCCCACCCTGTCCGGCGGCGAGGCGCAGCGGGTCAAGCTCGCCTCGGAGCTGCAGCGCCGGTCCACCGGCCGGACGATCTATGTGCTCGACGAGCCCACCACCGGCCTGCATTTCGAGGACATCCGCAAGCTGCTGGGTGTGCTCGGCCGCCTGGTCGACGGCGGCAACACGGTCATCGTGATCGAGCACAACCTGGACGTGATCAAGACCGCGGACTGGGTGATCGACCTCGGGCCCGACGGCGGGTCGCGGGGCGGGACCGTGGTCGCGACCGGCACCCCCGAGCAGATCGCCATGACCGAGGACAGCTACACCGGCCAGTACCTCAAGAAGCTCCTGAACGTCTGAGCGGCTGCCCTGATCCCTGACCGGCCGCTACGTGCCTGCCTGCGCGGTCAGGGCGAACGCCAGCAGCGAGGTCGCCGTGTAGTCGCCGGCGGGCTCCACCGACGGCCAGCTGACGACGTTGTCCTCATAGGCGGCCGTCTTGGTGTTGAACGGCCGGTAGCTGCCCGCGTGGCAGGCCCGCATCCCGCTGACCGTGCCGAGCCCGGCGAAATTGGCCGGAGCGCTCGGGCCGTCCACCGTCGCGCCGAGCTGGATGTCACCGGTGCCGGTCAGCGAGCCGGCCAGGTTGGCGATCTCGCTCTGCATGCAGTGCGGGAACGTCGTGCCCGCACCCACCACGAAGGAGCTGCCCCAGGGGTTGGCGCCGAGCGCGAAGTTCAGCTGCTGCGCCGCGAAGTCCCGGTAGGCAGGCCCACCGCCGTAGCTGCGGAACAGTGCATCGGTGATGACCAGGCCGAACGCGTGCGGCGTCGCGTCCTGTGAGCCCAGGCCAGTGCCCAGCGCGAAGGGGTCGCCGCTGGCCCACTTCTCGCCCAGCTTGAGCTGCGCGGCCAGGTCAGCGAGCAGCACGCTGGGAGCGACGACCTGGCCGCCGCCCGGCCCGTGCATCGCCCGCAGCAGCTCGGCCTCGCCGACAGCGCCGGTGTCGTACAGGTTCAGCGTGTCGCCGCCCGCCGGGTGGCCCTGCGCGATGTAGGCCGTGGCCCAGTGCGCGGCGGTGGCCAGCTCGGCCTGGATCTGGGCGGCCGGGCTGCCCAGCGCCTCCTCCGCCAGCGCGATCTCCGCGGCCCCCCACAGCATGTCGCTGCGCCACTGCGTGCCCGGGTAGTAGTCGTGCGGGAACGTCGTCACGATCGGCCCGACGCCGCTGGTCTTCGCCATCGCGTAGACGCCGCGGGCCAGCGAGAGCAGGTGGCCCGCCTGTGCCCGGTTCCGGTGCGCCGCGAGCTGGGCACCGAGGGCGAAGTCGGCCGCCATCCGGCCGGCCAGGTCGGGGCTGACCGGCTTGCCCGGTGCCGCCGCCTCGAACACCGGCCGGTACTTCACGTAGTAGGCGCTCGGCCCGGGGTGGCCGCCGGTGCTGACGTTCAGCCGGTCCTCGGCCTGTGGCAGGAACCAGAAGTTGTAGTCGCCCTGGATCGTGTTGCTCGCGTTGCCGCTGCCGATCCCGGTCTGGACGTAAAGAGCCCTGCGGGCCGGGTTCCACTGCTTCACCAGCCAGCCCAGGCCGAAGCCAGCTTCCGGCCCCAGGGTGGAGTAGCTGCCGGGGAAGTCACGCGCCGCCATCAGCATCAGCGCGTCGGCGTAGCTGTTCGTATAGGCGAATTTCTCGTAGCCGCCGCCAGCGTCGAACCAGCCGCCCGCCATATCCACCGGTCCGCCGGCCCGGTGCAGCGTGCCGAGCAGGTTGTCGTTGCTGTCATAGCGTGGCTGCTGGTAGACGAAGGCGCGGCGGTCGGTCAGGTTGGCGGGCTTGCGCCCCAGCACCGAGCCGATGACCGCCGCGCCGTCCCGCTCGGAGGTGAAGTACCGCACCGCCCCCAGCACCAGCCGGTGGTAGAGCGCCGCGGCGGGGCCGACCGTGAAGGCCGGTGAGACCGCGGTCGCGCCGCCCGCGCTGACCGCGATCCGGTAGCTGCCGGGCCGCGACAGCGCGCTGAAGTCGAGCCGGAAGACCGCGGGGAAGCGGGCGTTCCAGCTGCCCACGTCGTCACTGGAGCTGCCGTGGAACACCGTGCCGTGAAACACCGTGCCGTGGCTGCCGGAGATGGTGAAGCTGACCCTCGTGGCCGGTGTGGTCAGCATGGCGAAGGCGACCTTCGGGCCACCGGCCGGGTACCCCACCTGGTTGATCCGCACCTGCGGGCCGGGCGCGCTGGCCGCCGGCGCCGCGGCGGCGGTACCGGCACCCGGCGTCCCGCCGACGGTACTGGCACCCGGCGTCCCGCCGGCGGTACTGGCACCCGGCGTCGCGGCCGTGCTGGTGCTGCCAGCGCCGCAGGCGGCTGCCAGCAGGCTCAGCGCCGCGGTGATACCGGCGGCGGCGAGGGACGAGCGGGGTCGCGGGCAGCTCATGCCGGTGTCCTTCCGGCTGTCCAGCCGGTGAAGGCGGCCCGCAGCCGCCGTTCCGCGTCAGCGTCCACGCCCAGGTAGTCCAGCCCGAGCAGGGCCGCGCCCGCCACCGGCGGCACATCAGTGATCCGCACGAGGGCCTGCGGCGCCCCGGCCTGGATTCCCGCGATGGTGGCCGCGGTGAGCAGCGGGTCACGCGCGGCCAGCAGGCCGCCGCCGAGCACCACGGGAGTGGCGAGCCCGGTCAGATCGAGGCGGCGCATCGCGGTCAGCGCCATCGCGCAGATCTCCTCGGCCTGCCGCCGGACCAGGGCCGCCGCGACCGCGTCGCCGGTGCCCGCCAGTGCCAGGACCCGGGGGGCGAGCTCTCTCAGCCGGTCCCCGCTGATCGTGCCCGTGTGGATGCCCAGGGCCACATCACGGACCGACGCTACCCCGAAGTGGCTGGCCACGGCGCCGCGAAGGCCGGTTTCCTGGCCTCGGCCGTCCTCGGCCCGCATCGCCCACCACAGCGCCGCCGAGCCCAGGCCGTTCCCCCCGCCCCAATCGCCGGTGATGTCGCCGAGCGCGAGGTACCCGGTCGTCCTGCCGTCCCGGGCGACCGCCACGCAGTTGATGCCGGCCCCGCAGGTGACGGCCACCCCCCAGCGCGGCTGAGGCACCGTGGGGCCGGCGCTGCCTTCGGCCGGGGTGAGCCCGGCCCGGAGCACCGCGAAGGTGTCGTTGATCACCTCGGTGGTCTGGCTCCAGCCCTGGGCACCCAGCCCGGCGGCCAGCTGCTCCTGCTCCTGCGGCAGGTCGACGTTGGCGACGCACGCCGAGATGTGGCGGGCGACGGCGATGCTCTGCCCGCCGGCCCCGTTCTGGGCATGGGCGATCATGGTGGCCAGCAGCCCGAGCGTGACGTCAAGGTCCGCGGGCCTGGACATCCCGGGCCCGCGGGCGGTGCCCAGCAGCGTGCCGTCGGCGGCGACCAGGGCGACGTCGCTCTTGCTGTTGCCGCCGTCGATGGCCAGCACCGCGGGCAGCGCGCCGGTCATCGGCGGCCCGCCGGCGCGGCCCAGGGCAGGTGCGCCGCGTTCTCGCTGATGAGCCGGTCAGCCAGCTCGCTGGCCAGGCTGAACTGCCCGACCAAGGGATGGGCCAGCAGCGCCGCCAGGACCCGGGACCGGCCGCCCCGGATGGCCGCGTCGATGGCGAGCTCCTCGTAGGCGGACACGTGCGCGACCAGCCCGGCCAGCAGCGGGCTCAGCGGTGCCACCGGCACCGGGTCCGCACCGTCCGCGCCGATCACCGCGGGCACCTCGATCACGGCGCCGGCGGGCAGGAAGCCGAAGGTGCCGCCATTGCGCACGTTGACCACCTGGGTGTCGCGCCGGTCGCTCACCAGCGAGGCCAGCAGCGCTACCGCAGCCTCGGAGTAGTACGCCCCGCCCCGTTCGCCCAGCAGGTCCGGCTTGCGGTCCAGCGCCGGGTCCGCGTACATGACCAGCAGCTCCCGCTCCAGCCGCGCCACCTCCTCCGCCCGCGTCGGCCGGTTGCGCAGCTCCGCCACCACCGCGTCATGCTCGTAGAAATAGCGCAGGTAGTACGAGGGCACGACACCCAGTTCCTGCATAACGGCCAGTGGCAGCTCGATGTCCGCCGCGATCTCGCCGCCGTGGCTGGCCAGCAGATCCGGCAGCCGGTCGGTGCCGTCGACCAGCACCGACCGTTCCCAGGTGAGGTGGTTCAGCCCGACGTGGCCCAGCGACACCCGCTCCGGTGCCACCCCGAGCAGATGGGCGAACTTCCGCTGGAAGCCGATCGCCACATTGCACAGGCCGACCGCCCGGTGACCGGCGTCGAGCAAAGCCCGGGTGACGATCCCGACCGGGTTGGTGAAATCGATGATCCATGCGCCCGGGGCGGCCAGCTGCCGTGACCGTTCGGCGATATCGAGCACTACCGGGACGGTGCGCAGAGCCTTGGCAAGGCCGCCAGCGCCGGTGGTCTCCTGGCCGACACAGCCGCATTCCAGCGGCCACGTCTCGTCCCGCTGCCTGGCCGCCTGCCCGCCGACCCGCAGCTGGAGCAGGATGGCGCCCGCACCGTCGATGCCCTCGTCCAGGTCCGCCGTCCAGCGGACCCGCGCCGGGTGGCCCAGTGCCGCCATGATCCGGGCCGAGACCGGGCCCACGGCCGCCAGCCGGGCCGGGTCCGGATCCACCAGGACCAGCTCACCGATCTCGATCTCGCCGGCCAGCCGCCCGATCCCGTCGGCGAGTTCGGGCGTGTAGGTGGACCCGCCGCCGATGACCGCTACCTTCATGATGCGGTTCTCCTAGCTGAGGTAGGCCAGGTGCGGGCCGTGCAGTTCGCGGTACTCACGCATCAGCTCCTTCGCGACACTGACTCCTGGCACCAGCGGATGCCGGGCGAGAGCGAGGGCCGCCAGCTGCGCGTCGCCGGACACCGCGGCGCTGACGACTTCCCGCTCGTAGTCCTTCACCTGGGTGACCAGCCCGCGGGCCGACCGGGGGAGCGCGCCGCCGGCGAGCGGGGCGACACCGCCGCCGTGGACGAGCGCCGGCACCTCGGCCACGTCGTCGGGATCGAGGAAGGACAGGCTGGTGCCATTGCGGGTGTTGACGATGACCTCGCCGGGCCTGCGCGCCGTCAGCCCTTCGATCACCTGCAGCGCGACCCCCTCGTAGCCGCCGGGACCGCGCTCGCCCGGCGGTTCCGGCGATCCGGCGGGCCCGGTGCCGGGTGCCGGCATGGCGTCGCCGTTCATGTCGGTGCGCATGTAGCTGTCATGGCGCAGGCCCATCAGCGTGCAGTAGCCGGCCCAGGCTTCCCGCACGCCGCCGGTGCCGAACGCCTTCGCGATCCCGGCCAGCAGCCCGGCGTTCAGCCGCCGCACGTCGGCACCCCTGCTCGCCCCCGCGCGCGCGACCGCGTCCACGTAGCGGCGGGGGTCGTAGTAGTAGTAGACGTACTCGGTCGGGATGGCGCCGATCCGGCGCACCAGGCCGGGGTCGAAGGCGGCGAACCGGTGGTCGAAACGCTGCAGTTCCTCGTACCGGCGCAGCAGCGTGCCGATCCGCTCCTCGCCGCCCGTGGCCAGGGAGGTGACCCAGCCGAGGTGGTTCAGGCCGCCGTAGGAGTACGCGACCGTGCCGGGCTCCGCGCGCAGGAACGCCGCGAGCCGCTCGATCGTCCCGCTCGGGGTGTCGCAGACGCCCACCGCCCGGACCGCGGCGTGTGACGAGACCGCCTGGGTGATCAGGCCGGCCGGGTTGGTGAAGTTGATCAGGACCGCCTGGGGCGCGCAGCGGGCGAGGATCTCGCAGTAGGACAGGATGACCGGGATCGTCCTGAGCGCCATCGCGCACCCACCGGGGCCGGTCGTCTCCTGGCCGACGAGCCCGCGCCGCAGGGCGACCTCCTCGTCGATGACCCGGCCCTGGTCGCCGCCGACCCGGATCGCGGAGAAGACGAAGTCCGCGCCGCTGAACGCCTCCTCGACGTCCGGGGTCACCGTCACCACGCCCGGGTGCCCGAGGTCGGCGGCCAGCTCGGCGGCCAGCCTCCCGATCGTGGCGCGGCGCTCGCCGTCCGGCTCGAACAGGGCGATCTCGCCGAACGTGGCCGCCGGGCGGGACAGCATCGCGTGCACGAAGGCGGGCATCCGGACACCGCCGCCACCCAGGATCGCCAGCTTCACTGGAACAGTCCCCCCAAGTCCCGCCACGGCAGGCCGCCGCTCAGGCCTGCCACTTCCACCTCGCCCACCGCCCCGAGCTTGCTCACCGTGTCCGAGCCGGCCCGGTTGCCCGCCGCGGCCGCCTCGGTTATTGATGCCCCCTGGCACAGGGCGCCGATCAGCGCCCCCGCG
This sequence comes from Streptosporangiaceae bacterium, assembly GCA_035532275.1. Lineage (GTDB taxonomy): Bacteria > Actinomycetota > Actinomycetes > Streptosporangiales > Streptosporangiaceae > UBA9676. The sequence continues at coordinate 8,932 of DATKRG010000298.1, forward strand.
AACGCGTCACCCGCGCCGGTCCGGTCCCGGACCCGGACCTGCGTGATGCCCTCGGTCACCGGCGTCCTGCCCGCCCGGCTGGCCACGATGGCGCCGTCGCCGCCCCGCTTGACCACCACCGGCGGTCCCCAGGTGACCGCGGTGTCGATCGCCGCGTCCAGCGTGCCGGCCCCGGTCAGCCGCAGCAGCTCCCCGGTGTTGGGCAGGAACACGTCGGCCAGCCGGGTGCAGGCCACCACCGCGTCCGGGTCGGCGGCGATCTCGTTCAGGCCGACGTCGAGTGCGACCCGGATGCCCAGTGACCGTGCCTCGCGCAGGAGCTCGCTCATCCCGGTGCCCGCGTGCAGGTAGCACCAGGCCGGCCGCCCCCGGCGCAGGACTTCCAGCCAGCGTTCGCGTTCGCTGTCCTGCGCATGGCAGCGGGGCGGCAGGTAGGTGATGAACGCGCGGTCGCCGGCGTAGTTCACCACCACGGTGATGCCCGCGGCGGAGCCGGTCACGTAACGGGAGGTGGACAGGTCGACACCCGCCTGGCGGCAGTGCTCCACGACCACGCTGGAACCGAGATCCTCGCCGAGCAGCGTGGACAGCCCCACGCTGACGCCCAGCCGGCTGGCGGCACTGGCCGCGGTGACCGCGCCGCCGCAGGAGATGGCGAACTCGTCGGCGTAGATCTCCTCCCCGGGCGCGGGCAGCGCCGGCACGTTGCCGAAGACGATCTCCAGGAACATCGTGCCGAACGCGATCAGGTCCATGGCGGCTCCTTCACCTGGCGGCTCCTTCACCGGACGGCCTCTTCACCGGAAGGCTTCTGTCACGGCATCCGCCCGGGCCACGTGACATGCGACCGTGTGCGCCGGGAGCAGTTCCCGCAGCGGCGGCGTGACGCTGTGGCATTCGCCGGTCGCCAGCGGGCAGCGCCAGCGGAACCGGCAGCCGGGCGTGGGGTCGATCACCTTGGGCGGCTCGCCCTTGTCGGTTTCCGCGCCCACCCCCAGCGGTGCCTTCGGGTCGGGCACGGCGGACAGCAGCAGCTGGGTGTAGGGGTGGCGGGGGTTGGCCAGCACCTCCTCGATCGGCCCCGCCTCGGCGATCTGGGCCGCGTACATGATGACCAGCCGGTCGGCGACGTACCGCGCGCTGGCCAGGTCGTGGGTGATGTACAGGATGGAGACGTCCTCGGAGTCGCGCAGCTGCACCATCAGGTTCAGCAGCCCGATGCGGATGGAGACATCCAGCATGGAGACCGGCTCGTCGGCCAGGATCAGTCTGGGCCGCAGGGCCAGCGCCTGGGCGAAGCCGACCCGCTGCCGCTGGCCGCCGCTCAGCTCGTGCGGGTAGCGCTGCATCACCTCGGCCGCCGGGCTGAGCCCGACCACGTCGAAGACCCGCAGCGCCTCGGCGTAGCGCTGCTGCCGCGACAGTTCGGGCCGGTGCAGCTTCAGCCCGCGCAGGACGCCGTGCGAGACGCGGAACACCGGGTTGATCGAGCTGAACGGGTCCTGGAAGACCATCGGCACCAGGCCGGTGTAGTGCAGCGTGTCCGCGCGCGATCTCATCGACGACAGCGGCTTGCCCTGGAAGTAGATCTCGCCGCTGGTCGGCTTGTAGATCTTCGCGAGCAGCCGGGCGATGGTGCTCTTGCCGCTGCCGCTCTCCCCGGCCAGGGCGACGATCTGGCGCTCGCCAACGGAGAGGCCGACGTCGTCCACCGCGTGCAGCACCTGCTGGGACAGTGCGTTGCCGATCTTGAAATGCTTGGTCAGGCCCTCTGTTCTGAGCAGGGGCTCGGCTGCTGCGAGCAGGGGCCCGGTCATGGCAGGCTCCCGGCGTTGCCGGCGCCGTCGTACTGCAGGCACCGGACGTCTGTGCCGCCGACCTGGTACAGGCCCGGCGGGGTGGTCGCGCACTGGGGCATGACCTGCGGGCAGCGTGGCGCGAACCGGCAGCCCTCCGGCGGCCTGGCCAGGTCGGGCGGGCTGCCCGGGATCCCGCTCAGCTGGCGCCGCGGCCCCCGGATCGAGGGGAAGGCCTCCATCAGGCCGGCGGTATAGGGGTGCAGCGGTGAGCCGAAGAGCGCGCGCGTGTCCCCGGTCTCGGCCACCTGGCCCGCGTACATCACCATGAGGTGATCGGAGAAGTGGCTGACCAGCGACATGTCATGGGTGACGAAGATGACTGCGAACCCGAACTCCTGCTGAAGCTCCTTGATCTGGACCATCAGCGAGCGCTGCGCGACCACGTCGAGCGCGGACGTGGGCTCGTCCATGATGATCAGGTCCGGGGTGAACAGCATCGCCATCGCGATCATGGACCGCTGGCGCATGCCGCCGGACAGCTGGTGCGGGTAGCTCCTCAGGTGCACCGGGTCGATGCCCACCATCTGGAGCACCTGCGCCGACCGGTCGGCGATCCGGTCCGCCTCGGTCACGCCGTGGGCCCGCATCGCGTCCTTGAGCTGCGCCCCGATCGACTTGACCGGGTTGAGCGCGTTCATCGCGCTCTGCATGACGACGGACAGGTCCTTCCAGCGCACCGCGGCCAGCTGCTTGTCGGTCAGGCCGACCATGTTCTGCCCGTTGAAGACGACGCTGCCGCCGGTGATCCGCGCGGGCGGGGCGAGCAGCTGGGCGATGCCGAACAGCAGGGTGGACTTGCCGCAGCCGGATTCGCCGACGATGCCGATGAACTCGCCGGGGCTGAGCGCGAGGCTGACGCGGTCGACGGCGACGACACTGCCGGCGTCCATGACGTATTCCACCGACAGGTCGCTGACCTCCAGCACCGCCGGCCCGCTGCTAGCCGGCCCGGTTGGCACGGATCCTCCTCACCGGCCGCAGTGCGGGGTTCCCGATCTCGTCGAAGGCGTAGTTGAGCAGGGCGAAGGCCGCGCCGAGGGTGGCGATGCAGGCACCGGGAACCACTGCCCACAGGTACTGCCCGGTCTGCAGGGCTTCGTTGTTCTCGGCCCAGTAGAGCATCGTCCCCCAGCTGTCCGAGTTGGGGTCGCCCAGGCCGATGAACTGCAGGCTGGAGGCGAACAGCACCGCGTACAGCGCGTTGGTCAGGAAGCTGGCCACCAGCAGCGAGGTCATGGTCGGGATGATCTCGACCACGACGATGTACATCCGCCGCTCGCCCCGGACCCGGGCCGCCAGCAGGAAGTCCCGGTTGCGCAGGGACAGCGCCTGCGCCCGCAGCTGGCGTGCGGTGTAGGACCAGCCGGTGAGGGTCAGCACCAGGACCAGGACCATGGTGCCGGCGTTCTGCACGTAGGTGGCGATCACGATGAGCAGCGGGAACAGCGGGATGACCAGCAGCACGTCGGTCAGCAGGTTGAGTGAGCCGTCCCACAGGCCGCCGAGGAAGGCGGCGGCCACGCCGATCAGCACCGCGATGCCGGTGGACAGCAGCCCGACCCCGACCGCGATGATCAGCACCTGCCGGGTGCCCCAGACCGTCTGGGCGAAGATGTCCTGGCCGAGCGCGGTCGTCCCGAGCAGGTGCCGGGCCGAGGGGCCCAGGCTCCTGGGATAGATGGTGGCGTTCGGGTTGTCGTGCGCGATCAGGCCGGGGACCAGTGCGACCAGGCAGAACAGCGCGAGCAGCACTGTCCCGGTGCTCGCCTTGCGGTTGGCCCGCACGGCGCGCACCAGCCGCCGCAGGCCCGCTCTGCCACGCCTGGCCTGCTGGTCCGTGGCCGGCGCGAGCTCCAGCAGGCGGACGGGCGGGGCGCCGGGGGAGGGGACGGGCGGCAGCATGGCCATGGTTAGCCCGCCGTCCTGGTGCGTGGGTCGAAGATCGCGGTGGCGATGTCGGCCAGCAGGATCGCCACCAGCACCGCCACGGTGATCAGCAGGAACAGTGCCTGCATCAGGGGGTAGTCCTCATTGTTCACCGCCTGCAGCAGCATGAAGCCGACGCCCGGGTAGTTGAAGACGTACTCGACGAGGATCGCGCCGCCGACCACGAAGCCCAGCGACATGGCGAACCCGGTGAGGTTGGGCAGGATCGCGTTGCGGGCCGCGTAGTCGAGCATGATCCGCCGCCCGGGCAGGCCCTTCGCCCTGGCCATGCGCACGTAGTCCTCGGCCAGGGTGGTCACCATGGTGTTGCGCATGGTCAGGATCCAGGTGCCGATGGTGGTCACCAGCAGGGCGGTCGCCGGGAGCAGCGCGTGCTCCAGCACGTTGCCGATGAACGCCGGGCTGAAGGACGGCGCGAGCGTGATGTCGAACCCGAAGGCCCCGGGCAGCCACCGGAGCCGGACCGCGAACACCAGGATCAGCATCATCCCGACCCAGAAGTAGGGGATCGCGGAGGTGATCACGAATACCGGCGGGGCGATGCTGTCCAGCCGCCCGCCCCGCCGCCAGGCGGCGACGATCCCGATCCCGGTGCCCAGGACGAAGGCCAGGATCGTGGTGATGCCGACCAGCCCCAGCGTCCAGGGGATCGCGTCCAGGATGACCCGGCCGACCGACTGCGGATAGAAGTACAGCGAGGTGCCGAACTTGCCGGTGGCCACGTCGCCCAGATAGCTGAAGTACTGGGACACCATGCTCTGGTGGTTGTTGAGGCCGAAGGCCGCCGCCAGCGCCTTGAAGGCCTGCGGCGAGACCGGGCCGCGGAACTTGGCCATCATCGCCACCGCGGGGTTCCCTGGCATCATCCGCGGCAGCAGGAAGTTCAGCGTCAGTGCGGCCCACATGGTCACCGCGAAGAAGCCGAGGCGGCGAAGTGCGAATCTCATCCCTGCATCCAGCTGCTCATTCTCGTGCCCATATGCTCACCCGCCGGCGCGTGGCCCGGACAGTGCCATCGGTCCCGCCGGGGCCCGGCGCGCCACCGGAACTGGGGGCGCGCCGGGCCAGGCCGGCCGCCTACCTCGGCTGGAGGTTCATCATCATCTGGCCCCAGTCGGGGTAGTTGTACGCGGCGGGCTGCGCATACGGGTTGGACTGGGTGACCCAGCCGCTGAAGCTGCCCGTGTCGTACTGGTACCAGTCGACCGACTCGGTGACCGGGATCACCGGCACCTGCTGGAGCATGACCTGCTGCAGCTTGCTCACGATGGAGTGCTGCGTGGCCGGGTCGGTCGTGCTGGCGTAGGAGTTGATCAGCGCGTCGGTGGCCGGGCTGCTGTACCGCTCCCAGTTGGAGCCGGCCGGCTGCCCGATCGCGGCTGAGTTGCCCGAGTAGAGCCACTGCCGCAGCTCGTAGTAGGGCGTGGGGCCGCCGGTCTCGCTGCCGTAGCCCAGCTCGTAGTTGCCGTTGTACAGGGCCGCCTGGTAGGCGGGAGCCGCCAGGTTCTTCGGCGTGACCTGGATGCCGACCGCCTTGAGGTCCTGCTGGATCACGTTGACGACCGCCACCCAGTCGGAGAAGCCGCCGTTGTTGATGACGCTGAACGACAGCTTCTGGCCGCCCTTGGCCATGATCCCGTCCGGGCCCCGCTTGAAGCCGGCGGCGGTCAGGATGGAGATGGCCTTGGCCGTGCTGTGCGCGTAGTTGTTGCCGAACGCCGCGGCCTGTGAGGTGTCGAGCCAGCTGGAGAAGGTCGGCGTGACGATGCCGCTCTGGTTGGAGGCCGGCTCGTAGCCGTACTCGCCGATGGTCGAGGCCCGCTGCCGGTCGATCGCGTAGGCCATGGCCTGCCGCACCGCCACGTTCTTCAGGATCGGGTTGGTCAGGTTGATGAACAGCGACACGTTGGCCACCGGCGGGAACCAGTAGTGGTAGTTCGGGCTCTTGGACAGGTAGAACTTGCTGATGCTGGGGATGAACTGGCTGCCCCACTGCGCCTGCCCATTGGCCAGGTAGGTGTTGGCCGTGTCGTTGGTGGTGAAGGCCGGGTAGTTGATGGTGCCGACCTTCGGCTTGCCGGGCTGCCAGTAGTGCGGGTTGGCCTTGTAGGTGATGTTCTGCGGGGTGCACGGGCTCACCACGTAGGCGCCGGTGCCGACCGGGTGGGTGTCCGGGTACTTCACCGGGTCGGAGATCGTGGACCAGATGTGCTGCGGCACGATCGCCACCTGGTCGGCGATGTAGTAGAAGTAGGTCACCGCGGGCGCCTTGAACGTCATGACCACCTGGCTGCCGTGCTGGGTGACGCCGGACAGCACCGACCAGATCGCGTTCAGGTCAAGCGCCTTGTCCTGCTTGAGCAGGTTGAACGTGTAGACCACGTCCGCGGCGGTCATCGGCTTCCCGTCGCTCCACCTCACTCCCGGGCGGATGGTGAAGGTGAGCTGCTTGTTGCCGTTGGACCAGGCCCAGCTCGTCGCCAGCCACGGTGACGCCTTGGCGCTCTGCAGCGTGTTGACGAAGACCAAGGGCTCGTATACCGGGCCGAACGAATAGCCGATGTCGGACAGGTTGAACGGGTTGAAGTTGCAGGTCCAGAGGCTGCCGCTCTCGTTGTCGATGGTCAGCACGCCGCCCGCGCCTGATGTCTTCGCCGGTGTCGAGCTGGTCCCGCAGGCGGCAGCCAGCAGCCCGGCGGCCAGCACTGCCCCGATGATCTTGAAGCGTCTCATGACGGTTGTCCTTCACGGAGAGTTCTGAGAGGAAGGGTGACGGGGCTGCCGCCATCGGCGGCCCCGGGATGGCCGGCCGCGGCCTGGGCAGCGTCCACGGCCAGCGCTACCGCGCCGATGAGCGGAGCGTCGGAAGGGAACCTGGCGGTTACGAGCTCGGGCGGGAATGGGATGCCCACGCTCAGGGCGTGCTGCAGGCCAGGCCGAAGGCGATCCCACGACCGGACCATGCCGCCGCCTACCGCGATCCGCACCGGGTTCACGCAGATCGCGAGGTTCACCACATGGAAAGCGAGTTCAGTGACGAAATCGGTCACGAGATGGTCGAGCTCCACGTCCTCCCGGCTCGCCTCGAACACCTCGCCAGCCCCGAGCGGCTGGCCGTGGGCAGAACTGCTGGCCGCACGCCGGGCCAGCGCCTGCCCGCTGATCATCTCCTCCAGCAGTGTCCGCGCGGCCAGCGGGACGCCCACGTCCGCCAGCGTGCGCAGGTTGTAGCCGATCTCACCGGCGGCGCCGTTCGCCCCGATGAGGACCTGGCCGCCGGCCACGATCGCGGCGGACAGCCCGGTGCCCAGGTTGAGGTAGACGGCCGGGTCGCAGTCCGCCAGCACCCCCCAGCGCAGCTCGGCGAGGGCGGCCGCCTTGGCGTCGGTGGCCATCGCGATCCGCGCCCCCGGGAAGGCTGCCCGCAGTTCCTCGCCGAAGGCCAGGTCACCCCAGCCGCTGATCGCCGGTGCCAGCTCGACCCGGTCGTCGAAGGGGATCCCGAAGGTGGAGACACCGACCCCGGCCAGTTCCCGGCCGGGGGCAGCGCCGGCCAGCAGGTCGCGGGCGGCCCGGATGCCGTGGCCGAAACTGGCGCGGGCGCCGAGTCCGCCGCCGCTGCCGACGGTCGCCGTCGCCAGGCGCTCACCACCCGGCTCGCAGACTGCGATGGCTATCTTCGTGCCACCGAAGTCGAGTCCGAGTACGACCGGCGACAGGTCCACGGCCACCGTCCAGAAGTGGATGACATATGGCCACTTGCCAACGATAGTTAGGACAGTATCCTAACTATCGTGCGGGTACAAGACGGTCGGGCGGGACACTCGTGGTGGTCCCCGTGGCGTGCCGGCCCGTGCTGTGCGGGCCCGTGCTGTGCCGGCCCGTGCTGTGTTGACCTGTCCCGCGCGTGCCCGTGCTGCGCGGGCCGGTTTCATGCGGGAGACTGGCGCGGGAGGTGGCGGTGACACTGAGCCCGGCCGGCCCGTCGACGGCGATGTCGGCCGCGCGCCCGCAGCTCATCCGTGCGCTGAATGAGCTGCTCCTGCTCGGCCACATCCGTGAGCTCGGGCGCTGTTCCCGGGCCGAGCTTGCCCGGCTGTCCGGGCTGTCCAAGCCCACCGTGTCGCTCGCGCTGGCGACCGTGGAACAGGCAGGCCTGGTACGTGAAGCCGGCCACCGGACGGGCCTGCCCGGCCGGTCGGCCCGCCTGTACGAGGTCCGGCCGGAGGCCGGGTTCGTGCTGGGCCTGGACATCGGCGCCGAGTACCTGCGCGGGGCAGTAGCTGACCTCGCTGGCGAGGTCCGGTCGCGCTCGGTGGCCCGGTCCCACGCTGCCAGCGGGCGGAGCCGGGTCGATGAGCTGATCAAGCTCGCCGATGACCTGCGCGAGCAGGCCGGGATCGGCCGGGCCGACATCACCCAGACCGTCATCGGCAGCCCCGGGGTCTACGATCCGCGCCGCAACGCGATGGCACTCACCGGCGGCCTGCCCGGCTGGGACCGGCCGGCGGTGCTGGCCCGGCTGCGGGAGGCGTTCGGGGAGTCGCTGGTGGTGGAGAACGACGTGGACGCCGCGGCCCTGGCCGAGCGGGCGCACGGCCACGGCCGTGAGGTCGACAGCTTCGCCTTCGTCTCGGTGGGCACCGGCATCGGCATGGGCCTGGTGATCGGCGGCAAGCTGTTCCGCGGTGCGCACGGGGTGGCCGGCGAGATCGCCTACATGCCGATGTCCGGCGGCCACGGCGCCGACCCGGCGGACGCCCGCCGCCGGGGCACCCTGGAGGCCGCGGCCTCGGCCTCGGCGGTGGTGCGTGCGGCCCGCCGGGCTGGCATGGCTGGCCAGGTCTCGGCCCGCCGGGTGTTCGCCGCCGCCGCCCAGGGGGACGAGCGGGCCGCCGTGGTGGTCGCGGAGGAGGCCCGGCTGGTCGCCATGGTGCTGTGCTCGGTCGTCACCATCGTCGACCCGGCGCTGATCGTGCTGGGCGGCGGGATCGGCCAGGCGCCCGGCTTCGCGGCGGCCGTTACCCGCGAGCTCGAGCCGATCGCGCCGGTGCTGCCCGGGGTACGGGTCAGTGCACTGGGGAACGACGCCGTGGTCGACGGCTGCCTGGCGGCCGGAGCGGAGCTGGCCTGGACCGAGCTGACCATGCGGCTGCCCGGTGCCGGCGGCTACGACGGCCAGCGCGCCGTCACCGACCCGGCTGGCCAGCCGGGCACGGTCGCGTCAGCGGGCAGGACCTGAGCCATGCGCGAGGCGGCCACCCGGACCGCGGGGCCACCGGCCGGCGGCCAGGTGATGGCGGCGGAGATGGCGCAGCAGCCAGCGGTGCTGGCCCGCCTGGCCGCCAGGGCCGACGCCGGCGCGGCCGCGGTGCGGGCAGTGGCGCCGGCTCCGCTGGCCGGGGTGATGTTCCTCGCCCGCGGCTCCTCGGACAACGCCGCCGTCTTCGGCCGGTATCTGGCTGAGCTCGAGGGTGGCCGGCCGGCTGGCCTGGCCGCGCCGAGCATCTACACCCGGTATCACGCGGCAGTGGACTGGCGGGGATACCTGGTCGTCGCCCTCAGCCAGTCCGGGGCGACGCCGGAGATCCTGACCACCTGCCAGGCGGTGCGGGCGGCCGGTGCCACCGTCATCGGGATCACCAACGAGCCGGGCAGCCCGCTCGCGGGCGCTGTCGACCTGGTGCTGGCCACCGACGCCGGGCCGGAACGGGCGGTGCCGGCGACCAAGACCGTGACCGCCCAGCTGCTGCTGCTGGCCGTGGTGGCCGCCGCGCTGGCCGGGAACCCTCAGCCGCAGGCCACTGCCAGCCTGGCGGCCGTGCCCGGCGCGGTCGCCACCGTGCTCGCCGATCCCGGCCCGGCCGCCGGCCTGGCGGAGCGCTGGCGTGGCATCGACCGGCTGGTGGTGGCGGGGCGGGGACTGGGCTACCCGGCCGCACTGGAGACCGCGCTGAAGGTCAAGGAGGTGACCGGCATCCTCGCCGAGGGCATCTCCACCGCTGACTTGCGGCACGGGCCCATCGCCGCCGTCTACGCCGGGGCGCCGGTGCTGCTGGTGGAGGCCAGCGGCCCGGCCGCTGCTGACGTCAGTGATCTGCGCGTGCTGCTCGCCCGCCGCCAGGCGGACACGGCCAGCCTCCCGGTCCCGGCCGCCGTGTCCGAGACGGCCCAGGTCATCGCGGCTACCGTGCGGGGCCAGCAGCTTGCCTGGGCACTCGCACGGGCCAGGGGCACCGACCCCGACGCGCCCGCGCACCTGACCAAGGTGACCGTGACGAGCTGAGCCGCCTGGCGTAGCTGAGCCCGCCCGCCCCGGCCACGCGGCGGCGAGCGGGGTGGCCAGCGCGGCGGGCCGCTGCGGTTACGCTGCCCGCGTGGAGATCATGACCGGCGAGGGGGCCGCGCGGGCCCAGGTGGACAGGCCCGCGGCCGGTGATCCGGTGTTCCTGCTGGTGCTGACCCATGGCGCGGGCGGCGGGCCGGACTCGCCGGACGTGCTCGCCGTCGCTGCTGCCGCGACGGGGCTCGGCGGGGTGGTGGCCCGGGTCACCCAGCCCTACCGGGTCAAGGGCCGGCGTGCCCCCGGCTCACCGGACCGGCAGGACGCCGCCTGGGTGGAGATCATCGCGGCGCTGCGGGAGGCGCTCGGCGCCGGGCTGCCACTGATCCAGGGTGGCCGCAGCAACGGCGCGCGGGTCGCGTGCCGGACCGCTGGCGCCGTGGCCGCCAGGGGAGTGATCGCCCTCGCCTTCCCGCTGCATCCGCCGGGCCGGCCGGGCCGGTCCCGGGCTGCCGAACTGGCCGCGGCGGGCACGGATGTGCTGGCGGTCAGCGGCGACCGGGATCCGTTCGGGATCCCCGCGGCCGGCGCGGGCGCCCGGGTCGTGGTCCTGGCGGGGGAGTCCCATGCCCTGTCCCGGCGGCCGGGGGAGGTTGGCCGCGCCGCCCGGTCTTGGCTGCGGGAACTGCTCGCCGTGGACTCCGGGTGAGTGCGGCGGCATGCCCCGCCGTCGGTGACGCCGGGTGATCCGGCTGCCCGCGACCGCGGTCAGGCGGCTGGAGCGGGGGACGCGGCCGGCGTGGCCGGCCCATCCGGAGGCGGAGCCACCGGGCGATCGAGTATGTCGGTGGGCCGGTGCGGGGCAATGGTGCCGCCACCGGGCAGAAGCTCCCCGGTGTCCTCAAAGACGACGATGCCGTTGCACAGCAGGCTCCAGCCTTGTTCGGGGTGGCTGACAACGGTCCGGGCCGCCTCACGATCCGGCGCGCTCGCGGCCGGACACGGTGGCGTGTGCGGGCACAAGGTGTGCCTCCTGGTCAGGGTCGAGCTGTCGTTGGCTGGCAGATTAGTGTGCTAGATGGGACACAAGGTGCGACATAGTCCGTTGTGACGATTTCTGTAGTCACCCTTTGTGACTGCCTTCACCTACAATCTGCCATCAATGCATTACCCATTGTGATGGGAATCATATCTCCGGCGGGAAGCCAGGCCCAGGCTTTCACCCCGCACGTCAACCATGGTATGGCCGCAGGTGAACACCGGGCGCCAGAAAGCGCCGCGCGCGCCGCACATGCCCGGTAACGGCCGTTCCAGACGTCACCGGACTGCCACAGCCAGGTAGCTAGCCACGACGAGCTGGCCCGGGGCCCGCAGGTCAGGGCTACCGTGCGGCCCAGGTCAGACGGCGGGCTGGCGGGGGAGCCTGGGGATCCCGGTCAGGCGGTGGCTCTCCCGCAAGGTGAGCAGCCGCTGTGCCTCCATCGCCCACGTGCGGACCGGCGCCGTGGCCATCGCCTTGCGCCGGTAGATGCGGTCTTCGTAACCCCGCGGCCCGATCTCGGCTCGCTCCGCCGCGAAAGCCGCCCGCATGACCGCGGTCAGGGCATCGTCGAGGCGCATACCGAGCTGGTGGAGCTCGGCGAGCGGTGCTCCCGCGGCCTGCCCGTCGCGCAGATCCTGCTCGGCGGCCCGGGCCTGGGCCAGGAGGTCGTCGAACTGCTCTGCCAGGGCGGTATCGGCGGCGTGCTTGGCCGTCGCCTCCTGGTTCACGGGCTTGCGCTTGACGATCACGGCGATCAGCCTAGCGGACCTGCCTGGCCGGCCGGCGAGGGCCGGCGAGGGCCGGCGATCGCGGGCCGGCCCGGCGTCAGCGTGCGAAGTAGTGCCAGCCCAGCCACCACCAGCCGAGCAGGATCAGCACCCGGCCGATCCGGGGCCGCATCAGGTACCCGAGCCACTGGCCCACGGTCGGCACCCGGCTGCCCGGGCGCCGGGCGATGTACTCCAGCACGAACATGGCCGCGATGACCACCGCGAAGCCGATGATCGTGACCGCGCGGGTCGACAAGATGGTCACCGGCGCACCAGCGCCCATCCGACCAGCATCCACACCAGGATCGCCGCGCTCTTGACGATGTGCGGTCCCAGCAGCGGGTTGATCAGGTCGGTCAGCGACGGGTGCCAGGGCAGCGAGCTGTCCCGGAACGCCGACGCCTCCCATTCGAACAGGGCGGCGACCGCGATGGCCCAGTACGACACCCCGGTGATGTCCAGCTTGTCCGGCGGCTGGATACGTTCCGGTGGCCACCAGTAGGCGATGGCGGCCAGGACCACGCCGGGGACGAGGACGCAGACGAGCGAGACCGTCGAGAACGGGGCGGTGGCACCGGCGGCCCACGCGTAACCCACCAGCACGACGCCGGTCAGCGCGGTGCGAAACCGGCCGCTCTGGCGGCCCGGCCAGAGCGGGAACCCGGAGCGGCCGGCCCGGCCGCGCCCGTGGGGGACGTCGTCTGTCGCCATCACATCTCCCCCAACACGATCTCATCCGGCGTTCGCGGGCGGCAAACGGCGCTGGGTACGCGGCCCGGACGGCCCGGATCCAGCCTGCTCAGCCCGGCCCGGCCCGGCCCGGCTGAGCAGGCTGGATCCGGCGTCAGGCCAGGCTCTCCTGCCAGCGAGCGTGCAGGGTGGAGAACCGGCCCGGGCCGGCCAGCAGGAGCTCCGGCGGGCCGTCCTCGGCGATCCGCCCGTTCTCCATCACCAGCACCCGGCCGGCGATGGCGACCGTGGACAGCCGGTGCGCGATGATCAGTGCGGTGCGCCCGGCCAGAATAGTGCGCAACGCGGCCTGGACGGTGCGCTCGGTGGGAATGTCGAGCAGCGAGGTCGCCTCGTCCAGGACAAGCACAGCCGGTGCCGCCAGGAACGCCCGCGCGAACGAGATGAGCTGGCGCTGGCCAGCCGACAGCCGGCCACCGCGGTTGCCCACCTCGGCGTCGAAGCCGCCGGGCAGCGCGGCGATGAACTCGTGGGCGCCGATCGCGGCCGCGGCCGCCTCGATCTCACCACGGCCTGCGCCCGGCCTGCCCAGCCCGATGTTGTCCGCGACCGATCCGCTGAACAGGAAGCCCTCCTGGGTGACCAGCACGATCTCCCGCCGGAGCTGGGCGTCGGAGAGGCCGCGCAGGTCGGTGCCGTCCAGGAGGACCCGCCCCGCGCCGGGATCGTAGAAACGCGCGAGCAGGCGCGCGACCGTGGTCTTGCCCGCGCCGGTCTCACCGACCAGCGCCACCGTCTGCCCGGCCGGGATGGTCAGGTCGAAACCGGGCAGCACCATCTCCTTCCGGTAGCCGAACCGCACCCCCTCGAACCGGACCTCGCGGCCGCCCCCTCCGTGGTCGGCCAGGTCCGCGCTGCTCGCGGGCTCGGGCACCGCGGGCGGCTCCTCCAGCACCCCGGAGATCTTCTCCAGCGCCGCCGCCGCCGACTGGAACGTGTTGTAGAACTGCGACAGATCCTGCAGCGGGTCGAAGAACCGCTGCAGGTAGAGCAGGAATGTGGCCAGCACGCCGACCTTGATGTCCCCCTCCATCACGCGCAGCCCCCCGTACAGCAGGACCGCGCCGGTGGCGAGGTTGCCGACCATGGTGATCGCCGGAGAGTACACCGCGATCAGCCGCGAGGAACGGAGCGAGGCTTGCGCATAGCTCTCGTTCAGCCCGGAAAATATCTCCTCGTTACGGCGCTCCCGCCGGAACGCCTGGACCGCGCGGATACCGGTGAACGTCTCCACGAACGCCACGATGACCTGCGCGATCGCCTCCCGGCTGCGGCGGTAGGCCAGTGCCGACTCGCGCCGGAACCAGCCGGTGAGCAACGTCAGCGGCACGAACCCGGCCAGCACCACCAGCGCGAGTGGCCAGTCCAGCAGCAGCATCCCGGCACCGACCAGCATCAGCGAGAAGACCGCCGACACCAGCGAGTCCAGGCCGTCCTCGAACAGGTCCGAGATCGAGTCGATGTCGGAGACCTGCCGGGAGATGACCCGGCCGGAGGTGTAGTGCTCGTGGAACGAGACCGGGAGCCGCTGGAAATGCATGAACAGCCGCTGGCGCAGTTCCAGCACGACGTCTTCGCCGAGCGTGCCGATCATCACCACGAAGGCGCGGGTGGTGATCGCCTGGGTGCCGATGGCGGCGAAGAAGCCGGCCACGATGACCGCCAGCGGTAGCAGGTCACCGCCGTGGATCAGCGGCGGGATGCCGCGGTCGATGCCCAGGCCCACCAGCCACGGCCCGGCCAGGGCGGCCAGGTTCGCGGTCACCACCAGCACCAGCGTGAGCATGACCACGCGCCGGTGCGGCCGGAGCAGGCCGGTCAGCAGCCGCCTGGCCCGCCGCCGCAGCAGCGCGGTCACGCCCGCGGTGAGCTGGTCGGTGTCCTCGGCAGCGATCCCCTGCCAGGGCTGCGCCGTCATCCCGCCGCCTTCTGCCCGTCCGCCTGCCCGCCGGTGTCCCGCGCCTCGCCGCTCATGAGGTCGCGGTAGCGGGGCTGGGAGGCGAGCAGCTCGGAGTGGGTGCCGAGCGCGCCGATCACCCCGTCGGTGAGCAGGGCCACCTTGTCGGCGAGCGCGACGGTGGAGGGCCGGTGCGCGACGATGAGCGCGGTGGTGCCGGCCAGCACCTGGTGCAGCGCCTGGCTCACCTTCTCCTCGGTCTGCACATCCAGCGCGGACAGCGGGTCGTCCAGGACCAGCACCGACGGCCGGGCCAGGATCGCCCGCGCCAGCGCGATCCGCTGGCGCTGGCCGCCGGACAAGGTCATGCCCTGCTCGCCGATCCGGGTGTCCAGGCCCCACGGCAGGTCATGGACGAAACCCGCCTGGGCGGCCGCCAGCGCCTGCTCGATGTCGGCGTCGCTGGCCCCGGGCGCGCCGAAGCTCACGTTCTCGCGCACGCTGGCCGAGAACAGGGTCGCCTCCTCGAACGCGCAGCCGATCCGGGTGCGCAGGGTCGCCAGTGGCAGCGCCCGGATATCGGTGCCGTCGAGCGTGATCCGGCCCGAGGCCGGGTCGGCCAGCCGGGGGACGAGCTGGAGCAGGGTCGTCTTGCCGGACCCGGTGGCGCCGGTGAGGCCGAGCGTCTGCCCCGGTTCGAGCTCCAGGCTGATCCCGCGCAGCACCGGCTGGCGGGCGCCCGGGTAGCCGAACTCCACCCGGTCGAAGACCAGCCGTCCCGGCGCCCGCCGCCGGGAGCGAGCCGTGGCCGCTGGCCGGGGGACCGAGTGGACCTGCGGGCCGGTGATAGCCGGCTCGGTGTCGAAGATCTCGTAGATCCGCTGCGCCGCGGTCGCCGCCTCCTGCCCGCTGGCCAGGATGTATCCCATCGCCTCGATCGGCCACACCAGCAGCAGGGTCAAGGTGATGAAGGCGACCAGCCCGCCGAGGGTCAGTTCGTGGCGGCTGGTGGCGATCGCGCCGAGCAGCAGGAGCAGGCCGATGACGACGTTCGGCATCAGATCCAGGCCGGCCCAGAACGCCCCGCGCAGGCGTGCCTTGCTCACCTGGGTCTGGTAGACCTTGCCGGCTTGGGCCAGGTGCCGCGCGGCGGCCTCGCGGCGGCGGCCGAGCGCCTTGAGCACCCGGATGCCGGCCGCCGCCTCCTCTACATAGGTCGCCAGGTCGCCCTGCTGGTCCTGGGCCCGCCGGGACAGCACCCGGTAGCGGCGCTCGAACTTGGTGCTGAACGCCACTACCGGCAGGAAGACACCCATGGTCAGCAGGCCCAGCCACCAGTTCAGGCCGATGAGGAGCGCGACCACGGTCACGAAGGTCACCACGTTGGTGATCAGGAAGATGATGCCGAAGCCGGCGAACCGCCGGATCGCCGACAGGTCCATGGTCGCCCGGGACAGCAGCTGGCCGGACTGCCACTCGTCGTGGAACCCGGCGTGCAGCCGCTGCAGGTGCGCGTACAGGTCGTCTCGCATGGCCTTCTCCATGCCGGTGACGGCGCTGGCTTGTACCCAGCGCCGGAGCAGGTTCAGCACCGCCTGGGCGGTTCCCAATGCGGTCGCGGCCAGCCCCAGCAGCAGGAGCTGCGAACGGTCGTGGTGACTGATCGCCCCGTCGATGATGTGCTTGGTCAGGAGCGGGATGACGATCTCGGCGCCGACCGACGCGCACGCCGCCGCCAGCATGAAGACGAGCTGCCCTAAGTACGGCCGCAGGTAGCTGCGGGTACGCCAAAGTGCCGCCAGCGGCAGATCCCTCATGGGAGCATGGGCGTCGGCACGAACGTGCTCGGGGGGCATTACCCGGACGCTAACCGGGCATTCGCATGGCTGTCATCTGGTTTTCTGCCCGGGCCCCGGCTGCCGGGACCCGGCGCGTTCGCGCCCGGTTCGCGGCCTGGCGCGAACTAAGGGGCTCTGTGGGCGAAAATCCGGCCCCATCCCGGGGTGGCGCCGGACCGGGGACTCTGGCACGCTGGCTAGCCCGGGGCTCGCACCCCGGCCCCGGTCCCGGCAGTGGAGGGACCGTGGAGCGCACGGATTCTGGGGGCAGTCCATGACGGATTGGGCACCTGGTCCCGCGCTGGCGGCATATCACGCCGGCGTGACCGTCGTCTGCGAACTGGCTGCCCGGTTCACCGATGACAGCTGGGCCATGCCGACGCCGTGCGCGGAGTGGCGGGCCGCCGACCTGGCCGGCCACCTGCGCTGCGTTGCGGACGACTTTCACGAGTATCTGGACGACGCGCCGTCGAGCCGGCTCGCTCGGCTGATGGCTACCGGCGCGGACCCGGACAGCCTGGCACGCAAGCTCGCCCGGCAGAACGCCGCCGAACTGGCGGCGCTGGCCGAGGGGGCCGGCCCGGAGCACATCGCGGCGTTCGCCGCCTCGGCCCGTGCCTACGCCCGGCGCATCATGCCGGTGTGGGACCTGCCCCACCACCGCTACCGCGACACCGTGGTGACGGTCGGCGGCATGGTGGGTGCCGCCTGCGTGGAGTGGCACGTGCACGCCTGGGACCTGGCCAGGGCGCTGGGCAAGGACTACTCTCCCGCCAACCCCGACCTGCTCGTCGCCGGGTGGCAGGCGGGCATGCCGCAGCTGCCGCTCGGCCTTGCGGTCGCGGTGGCCACCTGCGGCGCCCCGGCGGTGGGCCGCGGCGGGCACGAGACCGTCGTGGTGGCCGGCGGCGGTGGCGGCGGTCCCGAGCCAGCCGGGGGTGCCGCCTGGCGCGCGCTGCTGCGCGCCTCGGGCCGGCTCGCCTAGGCCGCTCAGGCTGGAGATCCACGAGACATTCCCTGGGAGGAAGCCGGAACATGGCGCTGGATGTGGCCGCGGTGCGTGCCGCCTACCCTGCCCTCGCCGACGGGTACGCCTACCTGGACGGGGCGGCCGGGACACAGGTGCCCGCACCGGTGATCGACGCGATCAGCGGGGCCTACCGGTCGGGACTGGGCAATGCCGGCGGGGCCTTTCCGGCCAGCCAGCGAGCAGCTGAGATCACCGCGCACTGCCGGGAGGCGGTCGCCGACCTGGTCGGCGGGGTGGCCGACGGGGTGATCCTCGGCCCCAACATGACGACCCTGACCTACCGGCTGGCCAGTACGCTGGCTGCGACCTGGGGCCCGGGGGACGAGGTGGTGGTCTCGCGGCTCGATCACGACGCCAACGTCCGGCCCTGGGTGCAGGCGGCCCGCCGGGCTGGCGCGCAGGTCAGATGGGCCGAGGTGGACCTGCCCTCCGGCGAGCTTCCAGCCGCCCAGTACGACTCGCTGCTGTCCGGGCGCACCAGGCTGGTCGCGGTCACCGCCGCCAGCAACGTCCTGGGCACCCGGCCCGACGTGGCCGCGATCACCGCGAAGGCCCGCACCGCCGGTGCGCTCAGTTATGTGGACGGGGTGCACGCGACGCCGCACGGCCCCACCGACGTGACCGCGCTGGGCGCGGACTTCTACGCCGTCAGTGCATACAAGTGGTCAGGACCGCACGTGGGCGCGGTCATCGCCGGCCCCGGGCTGCTGGAGTCGCTGCACCCGGACAAGCTGAAACCCGCTCCGGACGCGGTACCCGAGCGGTTCGAGCAGGGCACGCCCGCCTTCGCGGACCTGGCCGGGGTCACCGCGGCGATCGACCACCTGGCATCCCTGGACCCGGCCGCGGCAGGACCGGGGGCCAGCCGGCGCGAGCGGCTGCTCGCCTCGATGGCCGCCGCGCACGACCACGAGGAAGGGCTGTTCCGGGTGATGCTGGCCGGGCTTGGGGCCATGGACAAGGTCACCTTGCTCGGCAGCGCGCCGGCCCGGACGGCGACCGCCTACTTCACGGTGGCGGGCCGGGCACCGGCCGAGGTCGCCGCGCACCTTGCCAGCCGGAAGGTGAACGTCTGGAGCGGGCACAACTACGCCTGGGAACTGACCGGCGTGCTGGGCATCCGCGACACCGGCAGCGCGGTCCGGGCCGGCCTGGTCCACTACAACGACCGATCCGACGTGGACCGCCTGCTCGCCGCAGTCGCCGAACTAGCCGGATAGCCGCTGGCTCCGCTCAGGGGGGCGGGGTGTCGAAGGTGTAGCGGTAGATGCGGGTGCTGCGGGCGGCGAAACCAACCCGCTCGTACAGGCGGCCCGCCGCTTCCCGGGATGGCCGTGAGGTCAGGTCGACGGTCCGGGCCCCGGCGGCCCGCGCCAGGTCCAGGGCCTCCCGGGTGAGCGCTTCACCGATGCCCTGGCCCCTGGCCGACTGGTCCACGATCACATCCTCGATCCAGGCGCGGAACCCGGTCGGGATGGGGAACATCGCCAGTGCCAGCAGGCCGACGATCCGGCCGTCCAGCCTGGCGGCCAGCAGCGTGGTGGCCTCCGACCCGATCATGCGCTGCACGGCCTGCCGGTCGGGCTGGATCGCGTTGGCTGACAGCTGCGGCAGGAGGCGGCCCATGGCCGCTGCCAGTTCATCGGTGGCCTCGCGTACCACTTCGACGTGGACACTCACGCCGGGCAGAGTACCGCTTGGCGGCCGCCGGCGCCGGGCGCAGGGCCCCCGGCGTGTCACCGCCGCCCGGGCGAGCCAGGCGTTCCGCCGGGCGGGCGCACCCCCCACCCGCGAGCCGGCTCTTGGCCGCAGCCCGCCGGTTAGGTATGACAGTGGCTATGACGAGCAGGGCGCTGGTACTGGGCGCGGGCGGCGAGGCCGGGATCGCGTGGGAAGTGGGCCTGCTGGCCGGGCTGGCCGAGCGGGGGGTCGACCTGACCTCCGCGGATCTGATGGTCGGCACCTCGGCCGGGGCGGGAGTCGGGGCCAGGATCAGCTCTGGGCTCAGCCTGGCGGCGCTGTACGAGCAGCAGCTGGCGCCGGCCGACGGGGAGGTCGTCGCCAAGATGGGCACGCGGACCATCGCCAGGTTCGTGTGGGCGGTGGGGCCGGCCCGCCGTAACCCGGTCCGGGCCCGGGTCCGGCTCGGGCGGATGGCGCTGCGGGCGCGTACCGGGCCGGCAGCGGCGCGGCGCGCTGTCATCGAGGCCAGGCTGGGCACGCATGACTGGCCGGCCGGGCGGCTGCTCATCACGGCGGTCGACGCCGATACCGGGGAGTTCGCGACCTTCGGCTCCGGCAGTGGCGTGGACCTGGTCGACGCGGTCGGGGCCAGCTGCGCGGTGCCGGGAGTCTGGCCCCCGGTCGCGATCAACGGGCGGCGCTGGATGGACGGCGGGATGCGCTCGCCCGCGAACGTGGATCTGGCGGCTGGCTTCGACCGGGTCGTGGTGCTGGCGCCGATCACGGCTGGGCTGCGGCCCATGCCCAGCGTTCCCGATCAGGTGGCGGAACTGGGCCACAGCTGCCAGGCGGTCGTCATGGTGGCACCGGACGAGGCGGCGGCGGCCGCGTTCGGCCGCAACCTGCTGGATCCGCGGCGGCGGGCGCCGGCGGCACGGGCCGGCTACGCGCAGGCGGCCGCCGTACTGGCGGACGTGGCAGCCGTCTGGGGATAGCGCGGCGCCCCGGCCCAGCCGGGCCGGGGCGCCAGGGCCAGCCAGGTCAGCTGGCGTAGTCGAGCAGCGGCTGTGCCCGGCTCGGGTGGCGCAGCTTGGACAGCGACTGCTTCTCCAGCTGCCGGATCCGCTCCCGGGTCAGGCCGAGCGCCCGGCCGATCTCGTCCAGCGTGTGTGGGTTCCCGTCGTACAGGCCGAACCGCATCGCCATGATGGTCGCCTCACGCGGGGTGAGCGCGTCCAGGGCGTGCCGCAGCTGGTCCGCCATGAGCTGGCGGTCCACCAGATCGGAGGCCGCCGGGGCGTCGGTGTCCTCGATGAGGTCGCCGATGCTGGTCTCGCCGTCCTCGCCGATGGTGGAGTCCAGGCTGATCGGCTGCCGGCTGGTGCGCAGCAGCTCCTCGATCTGGTCGGGGGTGCGGTCCAGCTCGACCGCCAGCTCCTCGGGGGTCGGCTCCCGGCCCAGGCGCTGGTGCATGTCGCGCTCGACCCGGCTCAGCTTGCTCAGCATCTCCAGCACGTGCACCGGCAGCCGGATGGTGCGGGCCGAATCGGCGAAACCGCGCTGGATCGCCTGCCGGATCCACCACATCGCGTAGGTGGAGAACTTGTAGCCCTTGGCGTAGTCGAACTTCTCCACCGCCCGGATCAGGCCCAGGTTTCCTTCCTGCACCACGTCCAGCAGGGACAGTCCGCGGTCGCTGTACTTCTTGGCGACCGACACCACGAGCCGGAGGTTGGCCTCCAGCATGTGGGCCTTGGCCCGGCGCCCGTCCTCGGCCACCAGTTCCAGGTCCCGGCGGTAGCCGCTGGTCAGATCGGGGTCGGAGGCCAGCTTGTGCTCGGCGAACAGCCCGGCCTCGATCCGCTTGGCCAGGTTCACCTCCTGCTCGGCGGTGAGCAGGCTGGTCCGGCCGATGGACTTCAGGTAGGTGTGGACCGAGTCCCCCATGGTGGAGGTCTGATCGTCCAGATCGACCTCCGCGCCAGCGGCGGGATAGGCGGCCTCGCTCAGCGCGACGGCCTCCGCCTCGGCGGCGTCCACGCTGTCGAGCCCGATGACCTCGGCGACCTCATCGGTGGACTCGGCGGTCTGCGCAGTCTGCATGTCATCCTTGCCCGTTCGTGCCCCGGCTGCGGCTGGGGCTTGTGCTTGCTCGTTGCACATCTGAATCCCGTCCACACGGTCGGGGATGGCCTCGGCGGGCTGTCCCGCTCTAGCGGTCGTGGTCCTCGGCACGAGGCACCCCCTCTTCGTGGACGCGCACCGGGCGCGCATCGCCTGGCCGGTCGCCACAAACCCGTGGCGCCGCCCGGCGGCGATCTCCGGCATCGCTTGATACTGTGAGGCGCGGGCACTATCTAGTAACGCTCTGCGTGCGCGATTGTTCCCACGTCGCTGTGGCGTGCCCGCTGATTCAGCCCTCGCTCACCCGGTCCCGGCCCTCTGCTGGCGTACTCTGTGCTGCTGGCGTTCGCTGTGCTGCCAGCGTGCCCTGTGCTGCCAGCGTGCCCTGTGCTGCCAGCGTGCGGAGGGCGGCCACATCGGGCTTGCCCGACGGCAGCAGCGGCACCTCCGCTACGAGCACCATCGCCCGCGGGGCCGCATAGTGCGGCATCCTCCGGGTGACCGCTGCCCGCAGCGCGGGCAGCTCCGGGGGATTACCCGGGTCGGCCGGGACCACGATCGCTGTCACCCGTTCCCCCCACTCCGGGTCGGGTTCCCCGATTACCACCGCCTCCCGGACACCCGGGCAGCCTTCCAGCTCCGCTGCGACCTCACCGGGCGCCACCTTCTCGCCCCCGGTATTAATCATCTCATCGGCCCGTCCGTGCACTGAAAGGCGGCCGGTGCCGTCCAGCGAGCCGACATCGGAGGTGGCGAACCAGCCGCCCGCCAGCGCGCTGGCGGGCGGGCCGGGCTGCAGACGGTAGCCGGCGAACAGCACCGGCCCACAGATCTCGATCCGGCCCGCTGAGCCCGCTGAGCCCGCCACACCTTCGGCGACGGTGCGGACCGCGACCCCGGCCAGCGGGACCCCGTCATACACGCACCCGCCGCAGGTCTCCGACATCCCGTAGGTGGTGACCACCCGCGCGCCTGCCTGCCGGGCCGCTGCCAGCAGCCCGGCCGGGGCGGCCGCGCCACCGAGCAGGATGGTGCCGAACCCGGCCAGGTCCACTCCGGCAGTCAGCAGCCGGCGCAGCTGGGTCGGGACCAGCGATACCCGGGTACACCCGAGCCGTGCCGGGTCCACCCGGCCCGGATCCAGCCGCTGCGTCACCACCGGGGTGGTGCCCGCGACCAGTGAGCGCACCAGCACGCCAAGCCCGCCGACATGGCTGACCGGCAGCGGGCAGAGCCAGCGTTCCCCGGGGCCGGCGCCGATCCGGTCCAGGCTGGCCCGGGCAGAGTGCAGCAGCGCGGCGGCGGGCAGCTGCACGCCTTTGGGCTCACCGGTCGAGCCGGAGGTGGCGATCACCACCGCCACTTCCGGCGGCACTGTCCCGTCCCGGCCGCGACCGGGGTGGGGACGGTGGGTCGCTGGCCGCCAGCGTTGTGCGCCCTCGGGGGTCTGGACCGCGGCCGGGACGAAAGCTTCCAGCAAAGCCGCTACCCGCGCCGGTGGCAGCCGGGGGTCGAGCGGCAGGATCGCCGGCCCGCTGCCGTCCAGGGCCGCGGCGAGCGCGTCCAGCATCGGCCCGGCCGCGTCAGCGGGCGGGAGCAGGAGTGCGTGCAGGGGCCGGCCGGTCACCGTCGTAAGGTTAACGGGCGCAAGAGGGATGGACCGGGAGGGTCTGACGTGATCGAGTGGCAGCGGCCTGCGGCCGGGGCGGGCCAGGAGTACACCGACATCGTGTACGAGACCGCTGGGGGCATCGCGAAGATCACCATCAACCGGCCCGAGGTGCGTAACGCGTTCCGGCCGACCACCCTGTTCGAGCTCTCGCACGCCTTCAACGTCGCCCGTGACGACCCCGGCATCGGGGTGATCATCTTTACCGGGGCTGGCACGCAGGCGTTCTGCTCCGGCGGCGACCAGAAGATCCGGGGCGATGACGGGTACCTGGATCCGCAGGGCATCGGCCGGCTCAACGTGCTGGACCTGCAGGTGCAGATCCGGCGCACCCCCAAGCCGGTGATCGCCATGGTGGCCGGGTACGCGATCGGCGGCGGGCACGTGCTGCACGTGTGCTGCGACCTGACGATCGCCGCCGACAACGCGGTCTTCGGGCAGACCGGCCCCAGGGTCGGGTCGTTCGACGGCGGGTACGGCTCCTGGCTGCTGGCCGAGACCGTGGGGCTGAAGAAGGCCCGGGAGATCTGGTACCTGTGCCGCCAGTACTCCGCACAGCAGGCGCTCGACATGGGCCTGGTCAACACGGTCGTGCCGCTGGACAAGCTGGAAGAGGAGACCGTCGCCTGGGCGCAGGAGCTGCTGGAGAAGTCGCCATTGGCGCTGCGCATGCTCAAGGGTGCGCTGAACGCGGTCACCGACGGCGCGGCCGGCATGCAGCAGTTCGCCGGGGACGCGACGCTGCTGTTCTACATGAGCGAGGAGGCCCAGGAGGGCCGCGACGCGTTCAAGGAGAAGCGGCGCCCGGACTTCGCCAGGTTCCCCCGGCGCCCGTGAACCGTGCTCGCGTGAGCCGTGCGCCCGTCAGCGGAGCGCCCGTGAGCGGCAGCCGGCTCGCCGCGGAGCTGCTGCCCAGCCTGCGGGCCTTCGCGATCCCGATGAAGACCCGCTTCCGTGGCATCACCGTGCGGGAGGGCGCGCTGATCGAGGGCCCGGCCGGGTGGGGCGAGTTCTCGCCGTTCGCCGAGTACGGGCCGCGCGAATGTGCCCGCTGGCTGGCCAGTGCGCTGGAAGCCGCCACGTCGCCCTGGCCCGCCCCAGCCCGGGCGCAGGTGCCTGTCAACGTGACGGTGCCCGCGGTCGGGCCGGAGCAGGCGCACGCCATCGTGGCCGGGTCCGGCTGCCGGACCGCGAAGGTGAAGGTGGCCGAGCGCGGCCAGCCGGCGGCCGCGGACATCGCCCGGGTGGAGGCGGTCAGGGACGCACTCGGGCCCGATGGCCGGATCCGGGTGGACGCCAACGGCGCCTGGAGCGTGGACCAGGCCGAGCGCTCGCTGCGGGAGCTGGCCAGGTTCGGCCTGGAGTATGCCGAGCAGCCGTGCGCCACCCTGGATGAGCTGGCCCGGCTGCGGCTGCGGGTGGCGGTCCCGGTGGCGGCCGACGAGTCCATCCGCCGGGCCGAGGACCCACTGGCCGTGCGGGCGGCCGAGGCCGCGGACATCGTGGTGCTCAAGGCCCAGCCGCTGGGCGGGGTGCGGGCCGCGCTGGCGGTGGCGGAGGCCTGCGGGCTGCCGGTGGTGGTCTCCAGTGCGGTCGAGACCTCGGTCGGGCTGGCCGCCGGGGTGGCGCTCGCCGCCGCCCTGCCCGAGCTGCCCTACGCCTGCGGGCTGGCCACGATGAGCCTGCTCACCGGCGACGTGACCGCCGCGCCGCTGGCCGAGGAAGGGGGAGTCCTGCCCGTCCGGCGGCCCACCATTGATTCTGAACGCCTCGCGGCGTGGGAGGCCGATCCTGCCCCATGGCGGGAGCGGTTTCAGGCGGCTGCCCGGTATCTGGGTGCGCCGTGAATCCCTCGACGGCCTTCGCGACGGCGTTCGTGGACGAACTGGCCCGCTGCGGGCTGGCCGAGGCGGTGATCGCGCCCGGGTCGCGCAGTGCGCCGCTGGCGCTGGCGCTGTGGGAGCGCGCCGCGCACGGGGAGCCGGCGTCGCGGGGGGTTCCGGGGGGTCGCCCCCCGGGGGGTCGCCCCCCCGGGCCAGCGTCGCGGGGGGTTCAGGGGGGTCGCCCCCCCGGGCCAGCACTGCGGCTGCACGTGCGGATCGACGAGCGCAGCGCCGCGTTCCTGGCGCTTGGCCTGGCCAAGGTGAGCCGCCGGCCGGTCGCGGTGGTCTGCACCTCGGGCACGGCCGCGGCGCATCTGCACGCCGCCGTGATCGAGGCGGACGAGGCGGGGGTGCCGCTGCTCGTGCTCACCGCCGACCGGCCGCCCGAGCTGCGCGGCACGGGCGCGAACCAGACGATCGACCAGCTCAAGATGTACGGCAGCGCGGTGCGCTGGTTCTGCGAGGCCGGGGTGCCGGAGGCGCGGCCGGGGATGAACGCCTACTGGCGGTCCCTGGCCTGCCGGGCGTGGGCGGTGGCGTCGGGGACGGCAGGCGGCGTGCCGGGGCCGGTCCACCTCAACCTGCCGCTGCGTGAGCCGCTGGTGCCCGGCGCCGCGGACCCGGGGACAGCCGGGGAAGACTGGCCGGAGCCGCTGGCCGGCCGTCCGGACGGCGCCCCGTGGACGCTGATCTCCGGCCCAGGCCTGGACCCGCGCCGGGCCGGAAGGGACCCCGGGCGGGAACCGCCCCCGGTGCAGGCAGTTCCGGTGCTGGACCTGCCGTGGACCGAGCGGGGGGTAGTGGTCTGCGGCGACGGCTGCGCCGACCCGGCCGGGCTGGTGCGGCTAGCGGAGGAGGCGGGCTGGCCGGTGCTGGCCGAGCCGTCCTCCGGCGCCCGGAGCGGGCCGAACGCCCTGACCGCGTACTCCTACCTGCTCGACTCGCCCGAGTTTGTGGCGCGGCACCGGCCGGACGTGATCGTGTCGGCCGGCCGGCCCGGGCTGTCCCGGGGCCAGCTCGCCTTCCTGAAGACGGCCGCGCCGTCCGGCGCGGCTCCCCGGCACGTGGTGATCGGGCAGGGAGCAGGCCGCTGGGCCGACCCGGCCCGGTCGGCGACCGATGTCGTGCCAGCGGCCCGGCTGGTGGGGGACAGCCCGGCCGGGCCGGCCTGGCTGGCGTCGTGGCAGGCCGCGGACGCGGCGGCGAGCGCCGCCGCGTCCGCCATCCTCGATGCCGACGACACGCCCAGCGAGCCCCGGCTCGCCCGCGACCTGGCGGCGGCGCTGCCGGACGGGGCGCTGCTCTGGGCGGCCTCCAGCCTGCCCATCCGGGACCTGGACCAGCAGATGGCGCCGCGGGCGGGCATCAGTGTGCTGGCCAGCCGGGGCGCCAGCGGCATCGACGGCCTGGTCTCCTCGGCCTGCGGCGCGGCGCTCGCCCACCAGCGGGCCGGGGGCGGCCCGGCCGCCGCGCTGCTCGGCGACCTCGCCTTCCTGCACGACGCGCCGGGGCTGTTCACCGGCCCCGATGAGCCGCGCCCCGATCTGGTGCTGGTGGTGGTCAACAACGACGGGGGCGGGATCTTCTCGCAGCTGGAGCAGGCCGCGTTCGCCGGGCCGTTCGAGCGGGTGTTCGGCACTGCGCACGGCGCGGTGCTCAGCCGGCTAGCGGAGGCGGCCGGCCTGCCGGCCGTGACGCTGGACCGTGCGCCGGACCTGGCCGCGGTGCTGCCCGGGGAAGGGCTGCGGGGGGAGGGGCTGCGGATGGTGGAGGTGCGCACCAGCCGGGCGGCGGGGGCGGCGCTGCGGGCCCGGCTGCACGCTGCCTGCACTGCGGCCGCGGCGGCTTCCCCCGGCCCTGCCTGACGTCCCGCCTGGTCAGGCCTCCAGGGCGGACTGCATCGGGCGGAACTTGGCCTGTGTCTCGGCCAGCTCCGCCTCCGGGTCCGAGCCGGCGACGATGCCGCAGCCGGCGAACAGCCGCGCCCGGGAGCCGTCGACCTCGGCGCAGCGCAGTGCGATGCCCCATTCCCCGTTGCCGTGGACGTCCACCCAGCCGACCGGGCCGCTATACCGGCCCCGGTCCATCCCCTCGAGTTCGCGGATCAGCTCCATGGCCGCCTCGGTCGGGGTGCCGCACACCGCACCGGTGGGGTGCAGCGCCGCGACCAGTGACAGCACCGAATGGTCGGGGCCCTGCTGTGCCTGGGTCAGCCGGCCGCTGATGGCGGTGGCCAGGTGGTGCACGTTGGCCAGCCGCAGCAGCGACGGCTGGCTGTCGACCGTCAGCCTCTCGCAGAGCGGCGCCAGTGTGGCCCGCACCCCGGCGACCGCGTACTCGTGCTCCTCGGTGTCCTTCGCGGAGGAGAGCAGGCCGGCGCCGAGTGCGGCGTCCTCGCCGGCGTCCCGGCCGCGCGGCGTGGTGCCGGCCAGCACCAGTGAGCTGATCTCGGCGTCCTGGCGCCTGATCAGCAGCTCGGGGGTGGCGCCCACCAGTCCCGCGCAGGCGAAGGTGTAGCAGTCGGGGTACTGGCCGGCCAAACGGCGCAGCAGCATCCGGACGTCGATGTCCTGCGACGCGGTCGCGTACAGGTCGCGGGCCAGGACGACCTTGCCCAGGCTGCCGGACCGGATCCGGCCGACCGCGGCGGCGACCGCCAGCTCCCAGTCGGGCGCGGGCAGGCTGCCGTCATGCCAGCGGACCTCGGCCGGGGCGGTCGCCGGGCGGGCCGGCCGGAGGGGAGCGGCCTGGTCGCCGATGGTGGTGAGCCAGGCTGTCCCGTCGCGGCGGCCGAACACGATCCGCGGCACCACGAGCACAGAGCCGTCGCAGGTGGCGTCGAAGGTGAAACTGCCGAAGGCCACCGCGCCTGTGCCGGGCAGCCCAACCCGGTCATCGATCGTGGCGCGGTCGAAAAGCTCGCGAAGCCACTTCTCGCCGGCGGTGAACCTGTCCTCGCCCGCTGGCAGCGTGATCCGCGCCGCTTCGCCCCACCCGGCCAGGCCTTCCCCCCGCCGGATCCAGGCCAGCGCCGCGGGCTCGGCAAGCCGGCCCACCAGGTCGACGGGATCGGTGACCGGGACGGTCCGCACAGCCAGCCGGTCCGGTGCTGGCTGGCCCTCGTTACCGTGACCGGTTTTCACGCCTGCCAACTTTACGTGGCACCGTCCCCTGCGCCGGTCGCCGGGGGAG
>DATKRG010000299.1:0-1640 GCA_035532275.1 Streptosporangiaceae bacterium
CTAGGAATCTGTCTGAGTTGAACTGGAAACAAGTGGGATGAAAGCACCAGAACGGCGGGATGACCTGATCGGCCGGCCGCGGTTGGCCGTCTTTCCGTCCGCCGGCCTCCTACGTCAGCGCCAGGCGTTGCCGCAGACCCGTCTCGGTGCGCAGCGCTTGGCAGATCTTGCCCAGGTTGTGCGTCAGACACCACAAGGTCCACTCGCCGGTCACCTTGGCCAGCCCGCGCAGTTGAAACCGCCGCAACCCCCGCCGTTCCTTGATCTGCCCGAACACCGGCTCCGCCGTCTCCTTGCGCTTGGCGTAGGCCGCCCGCCCCGGCTCGGTCTGCAGCTTCGCCCGCATCGCCGCTTTGATCGCCGATTCCGCGGCCCCCTCCGCCGCCGGGCGGGGCGATCCCAGTCCCGCGGCTTCCAGGATCCGCGCGACGCCCGCGGGTGGCGGTTGCCGGCCGTGCGGCTGCCGATCCGGGGGGATGAGCGCCGCGATCCCGGCCTGGTCCAAGACGCCGACGTTGCGGGCGCTGAAGTAGCCCGCGTCCGAGCTCCACTCCGCCGGCTTCAAGCCGGTCGTCTCCTGGACCTGCGTGACCATCGGCGCCAGATGCGGGGCATCGGCGCTCTGGTTGGTCAGCGCGCACCCGACGATGATCTGGTGCGGAGAGGCGTCGACCGCGGCCTGGGCGTTGTAGGCTTGGACAAACGCCTTGTCGGCGTTCTTCATGATGCGCGAGTCGGGGTCGGTGAAGTTGCGCTGGGCATCGTCCGGGGGCACCTCCGCCGGGGTCGGGCGTCTCCCCGGCTTCGGCGGCTCGCCCGCCGCGGCGCGGCGCACCCGCTCGGCCTCATCGGCGGCCCGAATCGCCGCGGCCCCGTCGCGGGCCTCCCGCTCCAAGGCGTCCTTGGCCGCCCGAATGGTCGCCAGCCGCCGCTCGCGCCGGGTGATCTCCCCGCTCAGGTCCACCGGCACCTCGTCGCCGGTCTGTCCCGGGCCGTAGCGGGCATCCTCGGCGGCGTCGGCCGCGCGGGCCGCCTCCACGAGCGCCGCGATCTCCTTGCCCAGCCGCTCTTCGGTCCGCTTCATCCGGGCATAGCTCATCGCCCGGTGCTTCGAGGCGTTAGCCAGAACCTTCGTGCCATCCTGGGCGACGTGCTCCAGCTTGACCAAGCCCAGGCGCCCCGCCAGGCGCACCACCTGCTGGAACAACGGGAGCAGGGCCGCCAGATGCCGCTCCCGGAAGTCGCTGATCGTGCGGAAGTCGGGATGCTGGTCGGCCGTCAGCACCCGGAAGGCGACGTCTTCGTAGGTCTTGGCGGCGATCACCCGCGAGCTGACCACGCCTTGGGAGTAGGCGTAGAACAGGAGCTTGGTGAGCAGCACCGGATGGTAGGGCGGGTTGCCCCCGCCGTCGCCCTGATCGTACACCGCGGCGATCGGCGACAAGTCGAGCTGATCGACGATGTCGCTCACCAGGTACACCGTGTGATCCGCCGGCAGCCACTCCCGCAGGTCAGTCGGCAGCGCCAGCGGCCGATCCGGCTGATAGGGACGGAACACTCGCTTGGCCATCGGCACCTCCATGGAGAGATTATGTATAAAGTATACCCCAATCCCTACCTCAACTCAGACAGATTCCTAG
>DATKRG010000300.1:0-2249 GCA_035532275.1 Streptosporangiaceae bacterium
CGGCGGGTGTTCTTCCTGGCTGCGGGTCGTTGATGAGGTCGTGGATGGCGACGGGCTCGTCGCAGTGGGGGCAGGGGCCGCCGGGCCCGATGCGGTGGCAGAAGGTTCCGCAGTCGTCGCAGCGCTGCTGGCCGAGGTAGCGTTCCTGGCAGTCGGGGCACTGGTAGATGGTGGTTTCCCGGGTCGGCTGCCGTGGTGGCGGGAGTGCTGCCGCTGTGGCTGCCGGGGCGGGGTGGCGGTGCCGCCAGGCGGCCTGGCGGCATTTGTCGGAGCACCAGCGGCGCCGGCCGGCGGGGGTGAAGGGCTGGCCGCAGGCCGGGCAGGCGGCTGTGTCGTTACGGCTTTCGTTACGCGGCGCCATCGTCGCCTCCGGGATCCGGCGAGGCTGCGCTGCGCAGGGATGGTTTCTGGCGGTGCCGGTAGGACTGGCCCTCGATGATGAGCTCGCGGGCGGTGGAGGCGAGCCGGTCGACGGCGGACTGGGCCAGGAGGGGGTCGGCCATCATGGACAGCCATTCCTCGGGGGTGCGGTTGGAGGTCACGACCGTGGAGGTCTTGCGGTGCCGCTCGACGCAGAGCTGGTAGAAGTCGGCGGTCTCGGTCGCGTCGAGGGGCTGGAGGGCGAAGTCGTCGAGGATCAGCAGCTCCACCCCGGCGAGGCGGCGCATCTCCGCTTCGAGGGTGTTATCCAGCCGGGCGGCCTTGAGCCGCTTGAAGAGCTTGCTGGCCGGGGCCATGTGCACGGTGCGGCGGCGCCGGACCGCGATGTGGCCGAGCGCGGATGCCAGGTGGGTCTTGCCCACGCCCGCGGGACCCAGGATGAGGGCGCCGTGGGGGCCGCCGGGGAACCGCGGGCTGGTGAGCTCGTTCCAGAGCTGCCGGTCGTAGCGGACGGTCGCGGTCTCGTCCCGGGCGTCGAGGCGCATGCCGGGGTCCAGCCCGGCGGCGCGGGCCCGCAGGCCGGCGGACTTGGCCTCGCGGCGGGTGACCTCGTCGGCCAGGATCAGCTCGAGGAAGTCGGCGTGGGGCATCTTCTGCTGGCGGGCCAGGGTGAGCCGCTCGGGCAGGGTGCCGGGCATCTGGCCAGGCTTCAGTGCCCGCAGGGTCGTGCGCAGGTCCGGGCTGACCTGGCCGGGCATGGTCGCGGTCACTGGCTGGCCTGCTTCCCGCCGGGGATGAGCTCCAGCTGCCTGCCTGTCCGGTACTCCGCCGGGTCGCGAGCGAACCGGGCGGCCGCCGCTGCCGCCGGGCGCGGCGGCAGCGGCGTGCCCTCGGTGGCCTTCTCGAGCATCGAGGCGATCTTGGTGACGTTCACGACGTCCAGGTCCAGCGCACGCTGGCAGGCGGTGTCGACCGGGCCGGGGCCGTAGCGGCGGACCAGGCCGAGCAGCCGGTAGACCTGCCGCATCTTCGTCCACGGCAGGTCGGTGTCCAGCAGCCGGTCGGCATAGATCCCGATGCTGTCGCCGTGCCGGTGCGCGGCGGCGGCCAGGGACTCCACGTCGCGCATCGCGTAGGTGGTCTTCTCTGCGGGCAGGTCAGCGGGGTCGGTGACCCGGCGGCCGGGTTCCTGCCGGGGGTGAGTCTTCACCAGGACGCCGCGGCAGTACAGTTTCACCAGCGCCGAGTCGGCGCGGGCATCCAGGTGCCGGCCGAGGTAGGCCTGCGGCGCGGAGTAGAGCGACCGGGCCACCTCGACATGGAAATCGCGGTGGACCTTCACCCGGGTGAGCACCGGCACGTCATAGGCGGTGTCCGGCAGCGGCAGCAGCGCCCCGGCCTCGGCGGCGGCGAACACCTCGCCGGGCCGGGCCTGGATGGTGCCGTGAATCCGCGTCCCGGCCACGTCGCGGCACCAGGCTTCCGCCCGGGCCTGCGCGTCGGACAGGCCGGCGAAGTCCTCGCCGGCGAAGAAGTTCCCGCGCACGTACTGCACGGCCCGCTCGACCCGGGGCTTGTCCTTCGGCGACCGGACCCGGGCGGCGCCGGTCGCGAACCCGCAGTGCTGGGCGTAGTCCAGCCAGCCCGCGGTGAACCGCGGGTTCACCGCGTCCGCGTCCGCGACGACCGGCGAGGCATTGCCGGGGACCAGGACCCTGAACACGCCGCCGAAGAACGCCCACGCGGCGTCGCACCCGGCGATGAGCGTGCCCGGGGTCTGGGAGAACGACAGCCACACGAACATGTGCCGCGAGTAGCACGCGGTAAAGATCAGCGCGTGCACCTTCCGCCGCCGCCCGGTCACCGGG
>DATKRG010000301.1:0-6351 GCA_035532275.1 Streptosporangiaceae bacterium
CACCGGGGAGCGGATCATCGGGCGGGAATGGGTCAGCCAGGGTCGGAACCGGCTCATCGAGCAGGTGGAAGATCGTGCGCTGGACTGCCCACCGCAGCGGCTGCGGCAGTGCCTCGATCTCCTGCCACGACTGTCCAGGGAAGCGGACCTGGCGATCACTCACCAAGTCCCCACGCCTCGGCGAGCTGCTCTCGCGTGAACACCGGCGCGTCATCGCCTGGCCCAGGATCAGTCAGGATGCGCGCCGTGGCGACACCACGCCCGACCTCACGCCGGAGCCGCCTCAACTCGGCCTTCAGCCCATCCAGCTCAGCACGGGAGATGGTCACCATCTCCGAGGCTCCAGCGCTCACGTACGGCTCCCCTCGGCTTCGCTCCCCTGACCCGAGTGTAGAGCCAGGCGTCCCCAGCGCAGCTGCCAGCAGCAGCGACCACCGGGCACGGGCCGGACTTCAGACCAGCCCGGAACGTCGTGCCCGCTGCGTGCCCGGTAGCAGGGTCGGTGACCGTGTTCAAGGGGTGCTCACGGTCACCTGCGAGCACGCCCTGACCTGGGCCACAGGCCCAAAGACAGCAGGAGTTGCCGGCCAGCACGGCAGGCAAGCACGAACCTGCCGCCGTGGACGACGGCAGCGAGCAGAGGAAAGCGGAAGAACTCGCCTCCTCCGTACCCTGGAACCCGTTCATGTGTCGGTGTGGATGAGCGAACGCGAGTGAGAGCGGGACGGGTCGCTCCCATGATGACCTCTTCCAGCTCGAAGGTCATGCTCTGAACGCCGCCGGTCGCGAGCGTGGGCACATCCTGCCCGGCCAGCTGGGCCACACCATCAGGGCAGTTGGCCGGCCTTGCCGACCACGGCGATCCGCAGGACGGCGTTTCCGTTCACGGTTCCCCTCGGCATGGTGGTGCCGTTCAGCGCGATCTGCGAGTCGCCGACGTACAGGTAGGTCTTCGGATCGAAGATCAGCTCGTCGAGCGTGCCGTGGGAGGGGTCATAGGCGGCGACGGCGATGCCCTGGTGGCCGGCCAGGGTGGTGGCGTGGTCGATGACCCTGATGCCCTCGATCTGGGACAGGGCCTGGAACATCAGTGCGGAGGCCCGGTGCGGCACGAGGAACTGGCAGGTGCCGCTGACAATGCCCATGATCGCGCCCGCGGCGGGCGGCGTGCCCTGGCCGGTAGCGGCGGAGCGGAGCAGATACCGTTTCATGGCCTTGACGGTCCGTGGCAGTTTCGTCACGTAGGCAGGCGGGCTTGGGCAGCTGGCCTTCCAGTACCAGTTGGCATGCGGCAGCGTGCGGCAGTTGTACATGGGGAAGCCGTGAAACCACCTTTTTCCTGGCGGGTAGCGCAGCAGGGTCAGCCCGCCGTGCCAGCCGTCAGCGGATAGCCAGGCGCGCGTTATGGTGCGCCTGTTCCCTTCCGTCACGTACCGGGAGACCGATTCGGTGTACACGAACTGGTCCGGCCGGGGATGGAGGTCCGGGATGGCCGCGGTGGGCCGCGCGGCGCGGAGCAGGACCGCCGTGGCGGTAGCCGGCGGGTGCACGCGCCGGGCAGCTGAGGACGGCGGGCCTGCCAGCACGCTGGGCAGCAGGATCGCCGCGCTGGCGGCCGCCGCCGACAGCGCGGCCCCGGCGATCCCCCACCGCACAAGGCGCCGGGACCTGGGCACAGCTGCCCGGCGCCGGGACCTGGGCACGGTTGCCCGGCCCGGGATGGTTCCGGCTTCCCGCTCGGTGGCGATCTCGGCGAGCATGGTGGCGCGAGCGGCGTCACGCACTGCGGCGGGTAGTCCCGGCGCAGGCGGCGCGATGGCCCTGACCAGGGTGATCTCATCCATGTTGTCGATCCTCACGTGTTCTCTGAGGGTGGCAGGAGGTTCGGTCCGGCAGCGCGGCGCAGCTTCACCCGGATCCGGTGCAGGCGCGAGCGGACCGTGCCCAGCGGTATTCCCAGCGCCCGTGCGGCCTGCTCGTAGGACATCTCCGCCCAGGCGACCAGCAGGATCAGTTCCCGGTCACTGTCGGAGAGCTCGCCGAGCACCCGCATGATCCGCCTCAACGGTGGGTGGTCACCCTGTATTTGGCCGCCGAGCCAGGCGGGTTCCCTGAGAATGCGAGGTATGGTCGGCGGCCATTGACACCGGAGCCGCCAGCAGCCGGTTTGCGGACGACGCGCGCGGGGCACGTCCGGGGAGGATTCCGTCTGGGCACCGGGGGGGCTCGTGCGGGGGCGATTGCGGAAAGCTGGCCTGGCGGCGGTTCTCGTCTGCGCGCCCGCCGGGCTCGGACCGGCGGTGGCCACGGCGGCCCCGGCCCGCGGGTGGGTGGCACCGGCGGCGGCGGCGGCTGCCGCCTCGCTGCGCGGATCACCGATCCGGCATGTCATCGAGATCATGCTGGAGAACCACACCGACGACAACCTGTTCCCGCCGGGCACGCCGGGCACGCCGGGCACGGCCGGCGGGGCGGGGGCGGCCGGGCCGGTCCACCCGGTCGCCGCGCCGCCGAACGAGGGCGATGTGCAGGGCGGCGTCGTCAACAGCCGGCCGGCCGAACTGGCGGCGATGGACCTGCGGCCCGGCCAGGGCTACCTGATGGACCGCTACACCGACCGCCCGTCCGGCGTCCAGGCGATCACCTCGTTCGGCCCCGGCTTTGATCCTGACCTTCAGTACCTCGCCCGCACTTACGAGTTCGCCGCCCGGAACTTCCAGCCCGCGATCGCGCCCACCGGGCCGAACGTCGCGATGGCGCTGAACGGGACCGCGCACCGCTGGTACTCCAACCGGCCCGACCCGCGGCCCATCCCCTGGCGCTCGATCTTCGGTGAGCTGACCGCGCACGGCCGCAGCTGGAAGATCTACTACGCGCTGCCGCTGTGGATGCTGCGGGGCACGCTCTGGCACCAGATCATCCCGCCCGGGCACCGCGCCGCCCTGACCACGGCCAGCCGCTTCTTCACCGACCTGGCCCGCGGGCAGCTGCCCGGCTTCTCCTTCGTCCGGCCCGGCATCGGCTACAGCGAGGAGCCGCGCGAGGACATCGGGGAGGGCGACGCCTGGCTCGGGCAGCTGGTCCGCGCCGTCGCCCGCAGCCGCTACTGGCGGTCCACCGCGATCTTCGTGACCTACGACGAGGGCGGCGGCTTCTGGGACCATGTCGCTCCCCCGGTGGCGCCGGGCTACGGCACCCGCGTCCCGCTGGTGATCGTGAGCCCGTGGGCCCGCCGCGGCGTGTACTGGCGCCGGTCCACGAGCATGTCGGTGCTGTCATTCATGCAGCATTTGTGGAATATGCCACCGCTCACACCAGCAAATGCGACGCAGAACGACCTGGCGGGCGCATTCGATTTCCGCCAGCGGCCCTTGCCGGCGCCGCGGCCACCAGTGGCGCCTGCCGACACGATCGGGTTCCACGGCAAGACCGGCCTGCTGGAGGTCAAGGCGCCGCGGGCGCACCACTGGCTGCGGATCAACCTGGAGGCCGAGACCGGCGGGCTGACCCTGGACCGTGGCCTGTCCGGGCCGGTGAGACTGACCCTGATCCCGCCGGCCGGGGTGACGGCCAGCTTCCCGGCCACCGCCATGCTGGCCGGCGGGCGGGCGTCACTGCGGGTCCGGTTCCCGGCCGCCGGCTACTACCGGATCCGGGCCGACGGCCCGGATTCCAGCATCGGCTGGACCACCGTCGTCGTGCTGTGAGGCTCTGCCTCCCGGCTCGGTAACCGGTGCGGCCGGCGCCACATGAGAACCTGTGAGATGTGGGGGTGACAAGCGGCGCCGGGGCGGGCCCGCACGTGCCCGGGGAGCCGGACGGCGATGCGAACCCGCTGGAGCCGCTCGCCCTGCTCTACCGCGACCTGCGCACCTCCCCGCGCGGTCTGTCCGGCCGGGAAGCGGCCCGGCGGCTGGTCATCTTCGGGCCGAACGAGCTTGCCCGCACCGGCGGGCGCCGCTGGCCCGGCGAACTGGCCGCCCAGTTCACCCACCCGCTGGCGCTGCTGCTGGCCGCGGCGGCTGTGCTCGCCTGGATCAGCGGCACGCCCCGGCTGGCGATCGCGATCGCCGCCGTCATCGTGCTGAACGCCGTCTTCGCGTTCGCCCAGGAACTCCAGGCCGAACGCGCTGTGGAGGCGCTCGCCGCGTACCTGCCGACCCATGCCCGGGTGATCCGCGACGGTGAGCGGGCCGAGATCGAGGCCCGGCTGCTCGTCCCCGGCGACATCGTCGAGATCGAGGAAGGCGCCCGGATCAGCGCCGACGCCCGGCTGGTGACCGGCACGCTGGAAGTGGACATGTCCACGCTGACCGGGGAGTCGGCCCCGGTCGAGCGCTCCGCCGAGGCCGCCGACGGGACCATCGCGCTGCTGGAGGCGGAAGACCTGGTGTTCAGCGGCACGGCCTGCACCGGCGGCCAGGCGCGGGCGCTGGTCACCACTACCGGCATGCGGACCGAACTGGGCCGGATCGCTGCCCTCACCCAGCGCGTCACCCACGAGCAGAGCCCGCTGGAACGCCAGGTCAAGCGGGTCGCCTGGCTGATCGCGTTCGTCGCGGTCGGGGTCGGCGCCGCCTTCTTGCCCGCAGGGCTGGCCGCCGGGCTGCCGCTGGCCGCGGCGCTCAGCTTCGCGATCGGCCTGCTGGTCGCGAACGTGCCCGAGGGCCTGCTGCCCACGATCACGCTGGCGCTCGCGGTCGGGGTCGGCGACCTGGCCCGCCGGGGCGCGCTGGTCAAGCGGCTCAGCGCGGTCGAGACTCTCGGCTCCACCACCGTGATCTGCACCGACAAGACCGGGACCCTGACCGAGAACCGGATGCGGGTCACCGCCGCGTGGACACCGGACGGTGAGATCAGCTTCGACGAGGCGGGCAACCTGCCGCCGGGCTCGCCCCGGGCCGTCGAGGTGGACATGCTGGCAGCGGTCGCGGGGCTGTGCAACAACTCCGAGTTCGCCCATGGTGATCACACCGGGGCGCTCGGCGATCCGACGGAGCTTGCCCTGCTCGCCTTCGCCGCCAGGCGGGGAGCCGCCCGGAGCCTGGCCGATCGGGAGGCAGGACGGCAGGCACTATTTCGTTTCGACCCTCGGTTGAGGTTGATGACCACGGTCGACGCTGACGGGGCCGGCCTGGCGATCCACACCAAGGGCGCGCCGGAGGCGGTGATGTCACGCGCTTCGCGCTGGCACGACGGCGAGCGGGAACGGCCGTTCTCCGCCGCCGACCACCAGCGGTGGGCGCGGGCCGTGACCAGCTACGCGGAGCAGGGCCTGCGGGTGCTGGCGGTCGCGCACCGGCCGCTGGCCGCCGGCGCCGGCGTTCCCGCCGCCCGCGCGGACGCGGAGCGGGACCTGTGCCTGCTCGGGCTCGTCGCCATGTTCGACCCGCCACGGTCCGAGGTGCCCGCCGCGATCGAGCGGGTCCACCGGGCCGGCATCGCCGTGAACGTGGTGACCGGGGACATCGGGCCGACCGCCGCCGCCATCGCCC
The DNA here is from genome assembly GCA_035532275.1 of Streptosporangiaceae bacterium. Taxonomy (GTDB): domain Bacteria; phylum Actinomycetota; class Actinomycetes; order Streptosporangiales; family Streptosporangiaceae; genus UBA9676. The sequence goes on from DATKRG010000301.1 coordinate 5,496, forward strand.
GCCGGGTCGGCATCGGGCGCGGAGGCCTGACCGTGGTGACCGGCACCGAACTGGACGCCATGCCCGAGCGCGACCTGGACGCGCTGCTGGCCGGCCAGCAGGAGGTGGTGTTCGCGCGCAGCTCGCCTGAGGCCAAGCTGCGGATCGCCGACGCGCTCCGGCACGCGGGCCAGGTGGTCGCCATGACCGGCGACGGGGTGAACGACGCGCCCGCGCTGCGCCGGGCCGACATCGGGGTGGCGATGGGGCTGTCCGGCACCGACGTGGCCCGCGAGGCGGGCGAGATGGTGCTCACCGACGACAATTTCGCCACCATCGCGACTGCGGTCGAGGCGGGCCGGCGGGTCTACGACAACGTCCGCAAGTTCATCGTGTACATCTTCACGCACGCGGTGCCCGAGGTCGTCCCGTTCCTGGTGTTCGCGCTGTCCGGCGGGACCGTGCCGCTGGCGCTGACAGTCATGCAGATCCTCGCCATCGACCTGGGCACCGACACCCTGCCCGCGCTGGCGCTCAGCCGGGAGCCGGCCGAGCCGGGCCTGATGGACCGCCCGCCGCGGCCGCGGGGCCGGGGAGTGATCACCCGCGGGATGCTCGCCCGGGCCTGGGGGTTCCTCGGGCTGATCTCCGCCGTCCTGGTCATGGCCGGGTTCTTCCTCACCCTGGACCGGGCCGGCTGGCACCCCGGCGACCCGACCGGGCCGGGCAGCCCGCTGTATCACGCCTACCGGCAGGCGACCACCGTGGCCTGGCTCGGCATCGTCGCCTGCCAGATCGGCACCGCCTTCGCCGTCCGCACCGATCACGCCTCGCTGTGGTCGGTCGGCGTGTTCAGCAACCGCTTCCTGCTCGGCGG
>DATKRG010000302.1:0-1628 GCA_035532275.1 Streptosporangiaceae bacterium
CCGGGGCGGTGAATGTAACGTCGCGTTCGACGCCGGCGGCCCGGACGCGGCCGGTGCCGCTGGCCTTCGCGCGGCGGAACCACGGGTTGCTGGTGCCGAGGATCTCCTTGGCGTCAGTGATCGCTGACATCGCGCGGGGCCAGCCGGCGTGGAACGCCAGGTGGATGATCGCTTCTTTCAGCTCGGTATCGGTGAGCCCGTTCTGCTTGCCGATGGCGAGGTGGCTGCGCAACTGCTCGGTACTGCCGCTGGTCACGAGAGCGGCGCAGGTGATCAGGCTGCGGTCACGGGGGCTGAGCCCGGGGCGGGCCCAGACGTCGCCGAACAGGACGTCGTCGGTGAGCTCAGCGAGCTTGGGGGCGAAGTCTCCGACCAGGCGCTGGGCGGCGGTCTGCTGCGGGTTCGTCCGGGTCACCGGTGCCCTCCCAGATCGCCAGGTGGGTCATGAAACTGGCCGCTGACCGCGCTGTGCCAGTGCCACTCGCCAGGCGGGGTGTGGACGGTGTCGCCGGGCCGCATCACGATCACCGTGCTGTTCCGCGCCGCGACGATGCCGATGCCTTCGGTGACGTGCATGGTCTGCCCAACGGCGTGGACGTGCCAGTTCGTGCGTGCGCTGGGGGTGAAGCGCACGGCGTTCACCCGCGCCCGCGAGGGTTCCTTCCCGCGGTAGATCTGGTCGAACCAGACCTCGCCGGTGAAGGTCTCAGCCGGTCCCTTCGCCGTGGCCGGTGCGGTCAGCTTCTGCATGGTGTGACTCCTTCGCCGTCGCGTGCTGGCCAGTCCCGGGCAGCGGCGGCCGCAGCAGCGGGAACGGTTGTGGCGCGGCGGCCGCGGCGGGCGGACAGTCCGGCGGGCACAACGAGCGCGAGCGTGACCACAAGGCACAGCGCGAGCAGCACGCTGCCGGTGGCCAGAGCGGTGTTCACGTGCGCGGTGAGCACCGCGGCGGGTGAGGTCAGGTTGTGGCCGGCGTGAGCGGATGCCGCGATCAGCACGCCGAGACCGAGGGTCATGCCGAGCTGGTGGAAGGTGTTCACCACACCGGAGGGCCGCGCCCGCGTCCGCGGCGTCGACACCGGCGATCCCGGCGGAGGTCATCGGTGCGAACGCCAGTCCTTGCCCGGCGCCGATGAGCAGCATCGGCAGCGCGACCGCTTCCCAGTACGAGCTGCCCGTGTGGACCCCGCTCAGCCACACCATCCTGGCCAGCGTCAGCGCGACACCGGCGGCCAGCGGCGCCGCCTGCCCCACCCGGGCAGTGATGCGCGGGATGGCCAACGCGACGGCGAAGTTGACGACCGTCATCGGGAAGAACGCGACACCTGCGGCGAACGCGCTGAACCCGAGCACTGCCTGCAGGTACTGGGTGGTGTAGTAGAAGAATCCGATCATCGCCCCGAGGTAGAGCAACCGGGCGAGGTAAGCGCCGACGCGTTCCCGGCTGCCGAACAGCCCCAGCGGCATGATCGGCTGCGCCGCCCGGCGCTCACTGGCCACCAGCCCCAGCAGCGCCATCGCGCCAGCTGCCAGCGTCGCGACGGTCACCGGAGACGTCCAGCTCGAGTCGGCCGAGTGGATGATCGAGAACACCACCGCGCCTACACCGAGGGTCGCGCTGAGCGCGC
>DATKRG010000303.1:0-6035 GCA_035532275.1 Streptosporangiaceae bacterium
GAAATCCCCGATGTGCCCGTACTCGGGCAGCACCTTGGTGAAGTCCGCGATGTCGTACCCGCCGTCCCGCAGCGGCGAGTTGAAGATGGGCAGCAGCCAGATGCAGTCGATACCGAGCCATTGCAGGTAGTCGAGCCGGGACGTCAGCCCGCGCAGGTCGCCGGTGCCGTCGCCGTTGGAGTCGTGGAACCCGCGGACCAGCACCTCGTAGAAGACCGCGTGCCGGTACCAGTGCGGGTCGCGTGGCTTTTCGAACGAGAAGGAGTCCGGAATGGGCTCACCGGGGGGCAGCGCGAAACTCGCTGGCTGCACGGGCACCGGGATGGGTGGGGGGCCGGGTGGGCTCCGGTCCGGCTCTGTGGCCACTGGCGTCTCCTGCGGACCTGCGGTAGGCCGTCACGCTGGCGGGGAGGGCGTGACGGTGAAGATGTGGGCTGGCGCCGTTGCCGGGTCGAGGCGCACATAGTTGGCCTGACCCCACTGGTGGGACTTCCCGGACAGTTCGTCAGTGACAACGAACGGAGACCGGCCGTCCATGCCCAGGGCGGGAAGGTCAAGCCAGACCGTGGCCTCGCGTGGCTCGTGCGGGTCGAGATTCACCACGACCAGGACTGTGTCTGAGTCCCGCTGGCTGTGCTTGGAGAAACAGATGAGGTCAGGCTGGTCGACGTGATGGAAGCGTAGATTACGCAACCAGTGCGTCGCGGGGTGGGATTTTCTGATCTCGTTGAGCCTGGTGATGAACGGCGCGATGCCGCATGACGGCTCCTGCGCCCGGGCCCAGTCACGCGGCCGGTACTGGTACTTCTCCGAATCCAGGTATTCCTCGCTGCCGGGCCGCACCGGGGTGTTCTCGCACAGCTCGTATCCGGAGTAGATGCCCCAGGACGGCGACAGCATCGAGGCCAGCACCGCCCGCACCTTGAAAGCGCTCGGCCCGCCGTGCTGGAGGTACTCATTCAGGATGTCGGGGGTGTTGGTGAAGAAGTTGGGCCGCATGTAGGCGGCGGCCGGCCCGGACAGCTCGCGCATGTACCCGGTGATCTCGGCGGCGCTGGTGCGCCAGGTGAAATACGTGTAGGACTGGTGGAACCCGATCCGGGCGAGTGCGTGCATCATGGCGGGCCGGGTGAACGCCTCTGCGAGGAAAATCACATCCGGGTCGGTGCGGTCGACCTCAGCCAGCAGCCGCTCCCAGAACGGCAGCGGCTTGGTGTGCGGGTTGTCGACCCGGAAGATCCTCACCCCGTGGCCCATCCAGTGCCGCAGGATCCGCAGCACCTCGGCGTACAGCCCGTCGGGATCGTGGTCGAAGTTGAGCGGGAAGATGTCCTGGTATTTCTTGGGCGGGTTTTCCGCATAGGCGATCTGGCCGTCCGCCCGGGTGGTGAACCATTCTGGGTGCGCGCGCACCCAGGGGTGATCAGGCGACGCCTGCAGCGCCAGGTCGAGTGCGACCTCCAGCCCGAGCTGCCCGGCCCGGCTGACGAACGCGTCGAAGTCGGCGAGCGTGCCGAGCTCGGGGTGGACCGCGTCGTGGCCGCCGTCCGGCGAGCCGATCGCCCACGGTGAGCCCGGATCGCCGGGACCCGCCCGCAGCGCGTTGTTGCGGCCCTTGCGCGCGGTCGTGCCGATCGGGTGGACCGGCGGCAGGTAGACCACGTCGAAGCCCATGGCCGCGATCTGTTCCAGCCGCGCCGCCGCGGTGCGCAGCGTCCCGCCGGTGGGCTCGCGGCGCCCCATCGGGTCCTCCCGCACGCCTTCGGAACGCGGGAAGAACTCGTACCAGGCTCCGTAGAGCGCGCGCTGGCGGTGCACGGCCAGCGGGTAGCGGGGCGAGCGGGTTATCAGCTCGCGCAGCGGGTGGGCGGCGAGGATCGCCGCGATCTCCTCGTCGTCGGCAGCCGCCAGCCGGTCCCAGGGCGGGATGGCCGGATCGCGCAGCCGCGCCGCCAGCGCCAGCAGGGCACGCCGGGCCGCGCGGGCGGCCTGGGTGCCGCGGGCGGTCCCGGCCCAGCGGGCGCCGTCCGGGGCCGAGGCCGGGGGGCGGGCCGGGCGGATGGCGCGGGCCGCCCGCTCGAACAGGATCGCGCCCTCGGCCATCATCAGGCTCACGTCGAGCCCGCGCGGGACCTTGATCCCGGCGTCGTGGCGCCAGTGCGCGACCGGGTCCCCCCACGCCTCCACCTGGAACCGCCAGCGGCCCGGGCAGAGCGCCGTGACATCGGCCACATAGCGGTCGGTGCCGGGAGCGGCCTCGGCCATGGGCACCAGCGGCTGCCGCTGGCCGCCCGGGGCGTGCAGGACCGCGCCGGCGCCGAGGCTCTCGTGGCCTTCCCGGAACACGGTGGCGCTGACCTCGAAGGTCTCCCCAGCCACCGCTTTGGCGGGGCGCCGCCCGCACTCCAGGACGGGCTGCACGTCGAGGATGGGGATGCGACCGATCACGGTTGCACGCTACCCAGTGGCGGCGCCGCCCTGTCCGGCGGCCACCACATGCCCGCGCCCGGTGCGTTCGCCCGCCCGGCCCGGCTGGGGCCCGGGTTCGCGGTAGCCCCAGCGGCCCGTTAGGGTCACTCTGCGTGAGAGCCATCCGCTGTTTCATCATCCGGGCCACGCTGCCGGAGCCGCTTGCCGCGCTGCGTGAGCTGATGCTGAACCTCCGCTGGTCCTGGCACGCCAGCACCCGCGAGCTGTTCGCGGCGATCGACCCGGCGGGCCGGGAAGAGGCCGGCCGGGATCCCATCGCGCTGCTCGGTGAGGTGCCGCCCGAGCATCTGGCCCAGCTGGCCGGCGATCCGGACTATCTGCGGAGGCTCGCGGACGAGGCGGCTGGCCTGCAGGAGTACCTGGCCGGGCCGCGCTGGTACCAGCACAGCGCCGGAGGTCCCGGCAGTGGGCCGGCGGATGCGCCAGCGGCGATCGCCTATTTCTCGCCGGAGTACGGCATCGCCGCCGCCTTGCCGCAGTACTCGGGCGGGCTTGGCATCCTGGCCGGCGACCACCTCAAGGCCGCCAGTGACCTGGGGGTGCCGCTGATCGGGGTGGGCCTGCTGTACCGGCACGGGTACTTCAGCCAGTCGCTGTCGGCGGAGGGCTGGCAGCTGGAGCGCTACCCGGCGGGTGACCCGAACGGGCTGCCGCTGACGCTGCTGCGCGACGGCGACGGGGCGCCGGTCCGGGTCAGCGTCACCCTGGCCGAGGGCCACCTGCTGACCGCGCAGGTGTGGCTGGCCCGGGTCGGCCGGGTGCCGCTGCTGCTGCTCGACTCCTACGTGCAGGACAACGAGCCGGCCCTGCGGGAGGTCACCGACCGGCTCTACGGTGGCGGCAGCGAGCACCGGCTGCGGCAGGAACTGCTGCTCGGGATCGGCGGGGTGCGGGCGGTGCGGGCGTTCTGCGCGCTGACGGCTCATCCGCAGCCGGAGGTCTTCCACACCAACGAGGGCCATGCGGGGTTTCTCGGCCTGGAGCGGATCCGCGAGTACGCGCAGGCCGGGCTCGGCTTCGACGAGGCGATCGAGCTGTGCCGGGCCGGCACGGTGTTCACCACGCACACGCCGGTGGCAGCGGGCATCGACCGCTTCCCGCGGGAGCTGATGGAACGCCATCTCAGCGGGCCCGCGGCCGACCCGGCGCTGCCCGCCGAGCGGGTGCTGGCGCTGGGCGCGGAGACCTACCCCGGTGGCGACCCGGAGGTGTTCAACATGGCCGTGATGGGGATGCGGCTGGCGCAGCGGGTGAACGGCGTGAGCATGCTGCACGGCGAGGTGAGCCGGACGATGTTCGCGGGCCTGTGGCCGGGATTCGACGCGGCCGAGGTGCCGATCGGGTCGATCACCAACGGCGTGCACGCGGCCACCTGGGTGGCACCGGAGATCCTGGCGCTGACCGCCGGTAACGGGCAGCCGGGGGCGGAGCTGCCGGAGGACGGGGCGGCCTGGGAACGGGCAGCGGCGGCCAGCCCGGAGCGGATCTGCCAGATCCGCCGGCTGCTGCGCGGCCGCCTGGTGGCGCAGGCCCGGCGGCAGCTGCGCGCGTCCTGGCGGCAGCGCGGGGTGCCCGACGCCGAGCTGGGCTGGACGCAGGAGATCCTTGACGAGGACGTGCTCACGATCGGCTTCGCCCGCCGGGTCCCCTCCTACAAGCGGCTGACCCTGATGCTGCATGACGCCGGGCGGCTCCGGTCGCTGCTGACCGACCCGGGGCGGCCGGTGCAGATCGTCATCGCGGGCAAGGCCCACCCGGCGGACGAGGGCGGCAAACAGCTCATCCAGCAGATGGTCCGCTTCGCCGACGATCCCGCCGTGCGGCACCGCATCGTGTTCCTGCCCGACTACGACATGGAGCTGGGCCGGGTGCTGGTCCAGGGCTGCGACGTGTGGCTCAACAACCCGCTCCGGCCGCTGGAGGCCTGCGGCACGTCCGGCATGAAGTCGGCCCTGAACGGCGGCCTCAACCTGTCGATCCGGGATGGCTGGTGGGACGAATGGTGTGACGGCGAGAACGGCTGGGAGGTCCCTTCCGCGGACGGGGTGGAGGACGCCCGCCGGGACGAGCTGGAGTCCGCCGCCCTGTACGACCTGATCGAGGACACCGTGGCCCCGCTGTTCTACGACGTGGGCACCGACGGGCTGCCGGGCCGGTGGCTGGAGATGGTGGCGCACACGTTGGCGACCCTGGGCCCGCGGGTCCAGGCGTCGCGGATGGTCCGCGACTACGTCACCGACCTGTACGTGCCCGCCGCGCGGGCGTCACGCCTGCTCGCCAGCGGGGCGATGGCGGGCGAGCCGCCCGGCGCCGACGGCGGCGCCGGGCCGGGGGAGGATGGCGCGGTGCCGTTCGCCGCCGCCCGCGAGTTCGCGGCCTGGAAGCACCGGGTGAGCCTGGCCTGGGACGGCGTCCGGATCGAGCATGTCGAGGCTGAGGACGGCCGCCGCGGGCCCGGCGAAGGGCTGCTGGTCCGGGCGAGCGTGGCGCTGGGCCAGCTGTCACCTGCCGATGTCGCCGTCGAGGTCGTCTGCGGCCGGGTGGCCGACGACGACGAGATCGTGGAGCCGGCCGTGGGCGCGATGTCGCTTGACCCGGCCGCCGGTGACGGCACCACCCGGTACCTGGGGCGGGCCGATCTGGGGCGGCCGGGCCCGTTCGGGTACACGGTCCGGGTGGTGCCCCGCCATCCGCTGCTGGCAGCCAGTGCGGAAATGGGCCTGGTGACCTATCCCGAAGCGCCCGCGGGGATGACCAACGGCGACCTTCGCTGACGCGACACCGCAACCCGATCCGGTCACATCTGGCGATACGGCAGTCACGATGCGGTTATATTGCTACTGCCTGGATGTAAACCGTCGCTGTGCGTAAGACGTCTTCCTTGTACAGCGACTAGCGTCATCTGAGGGATACCTCTGTTGCCATGCCGGTCGGCCAGCCAGCCTTGGGGGGGCAGTGTCACCGCTCACGAGCGCACACCTGCTGCACAAGCCCATCGCTGCACCGTCTTCGCCGGCGAACCCGCGGCAGGTGAAAGGACTACAGCGATGGTGAGATCAGACGTCCAGCCCGACAACCGCCTCCTGACCCCGTCCGAGGTGGCGGCGCTCTTCCGGGTCGACCCCAAGACGGTCACCCGCTGGGCGCAGCAGGGCAAGCTCCACTCGATCCGGACGCTGGGCGGCCACCGCCGCTACAGCGAGGCCGAGATCCAGTCGTTCCTGGACGGCCCCCGGCCGGCGCCGGTCCCCACGCCCACCCGCGACTAGGGCGTGCCCTAGGACGGCCCGCCCCGGGCCGCGCTGCGGCTCCGGGCGGGGGTGCCGCCTGCTCGCGTAGGATCGTTGCCCCCGGCAGCGGAGGTGTGGCATGGGCGAGTTCGTCCGCGTGGAGTACGACGAGGCGATCGCGACCATCCGGCTCGACCGGCCGCCCATGAACGCGCTCAACGCGCAGGTCCAGGACGAGATCGCCGCCGCGGCCCGGGAGGTCGGGACGGATCCGCAGGTCCGCGCCGTGGTGATCTACGGCGGCGAGAAGGTGTT
>DATKRG010000304.1:0-1397 GCA_035532275.1 Streptosporangiaceae bacterium
CGGCCACAGCGTGACCGGCTTCGACTTCCGCTCGGGCCACGACGTCAGGGACTACGAGCGTGTCCGTGAGGTCATCGAGGTCTGCGAGCCCGACCAGATCTTCCACCTCGCGGCCGTCGCGTGGCCCGGGGAGTCGCTCACCGACCCGCGCCGGGCGCTGGACGTGAACCTGTCCGGCACGCTGAACGTGCTGGAGGCGGCACGCCACCTTGGCAGCGAGGCGCAGATCCTGCTCGCGGGGACAAGCGAGGAGTACGGGTACGAGGGCCGGGCGCCGGGTGAGGTGCTGACCGAGGACTCGGTGTGCCGCCCGACGACCCCCTACGGGGTGTCCAAGCTCGCCGCGACATCGCTTGGCATGGTGTATGCCCGGCGGTCCGGCCTGCACGTGGTGGCGACCCGGGCGTTCAACCACACCGGCTGGGGGCGCCAGGCCGTCAACGCGGAGTCCGCGTTCGCCCGCCGGATCGTGGCGGCCGAGCGCGGCGAGGCTGGCCATGTGAGCCACGGGGACCTGTCGGCGGCCCGTGACTTCACCGATGTCCGCGACGTGGTGGCGGCCTACCGGCTGGCGGTCACCCTGGAGCCGGGGATCTACAACGTGTGCTCGGGGACGGTGACATCCCTGCGTGAGGTCATGGACACCCTGGTGTCGCTGTCAGCCAGCGGTGTGACCCTGGAACAGGACCCGCATCTGGGGCGCCCTGACCGCGGGCCGTTCCCGCTTGCCAGCGCGCAGCGGCTGCGCGATGCCGGGTGGGCGCCGCAGATCCCGCTCAGGCAGTCCCTGAGCGACCTCCTGGACTACTGGAGGTCACGGTGAGGTGCCGTTCCTGCGGCGGTGGCCTGGAGGGCGTTCTCGACCTCGGGGACCACTACCTGCCCGACTTCACCAGCCCCGGTGAGCCGCGGGGGGAGCGCCACCCGCTGCGGCTGGCGTTCTGCCCGGCGTGCACCCTCCTGCAGCTTGACGGCACCGTAGCCCGCAGCGCCCTCTACCACGAGCGGTACGGGTTCAAGTCGGGGGTCAGCGAGGCGGTCCGCGCCGACCTCGCGGACGTGGTGCGCTGCGCGCTGGACGTGGTGCCCCATCCGGGGCGCTGGCTGGACATCGCCTGCAACGACGGCACCCTGCTCGCCGCCGTCCCGGCAATGGTGCACCGGGAGGGGATCGACCCGCTGGCCCAGTTCGCCCCCGAGGCGCGCGGGCACGCGGACCGGGTCGTCAGCGGCTACTTCGCCCCGCACCACTTTGACGCCCCGTTCGACGTGATCACCTCGGTGAGCATGTTCTACGACCTTGATGACCCCGGTGAGTTCGCGGCCGGGGTGGCATCGGTCCTTGGCACCCACGGGGTGTGGGTGATCCAGCAGAACTACGCCCTGGACATGCTGCG
>DATKRG010000305.1:0-2735 GCA_035532275.1 Streptosporangiaceae bacterium
GCCCCTTCTACTTCGACAAGTACCACAACGTGTTCGGCCCCTTCATCGTCGTCCGGGCCACACCCGCCGGGAAATACAACACCATCCTCCAATTCACCGCCTCACAACTCAAAGCCGCCACCAGCGGATGACAACACCGGCGCGGGTGAGGAAAGGACAACGCACGTGATTCTGTTCCGGATTGCCTTCGAAGTTGACGCCGCTAAGTCGGGCCAGTTCCAGCAGATGGTCGAGGATGTGTACGGCCCTGCGCTCTCGCGCCAGCGTGGCTTCGCAAGCTGGCGGCTGCTGGCGCCCTACAAGGACCGGACCGGCGACGAGGGCCAGGAGACCGTCGGGTGGCAGCTCGAGTTCGAGTTCGCCACCGAGCAGGACCGGCTCGACTGGGCGGCCAGCGCAGACCATGCCGAGGCGTGGGCCGTGGCGGTCGGCCTGGCGAAGAGCTACGAAGCGCACGGCTTCGACGTGGCCGGGGCTTCGGCATGAGCGCGCTGGACCTGGAAGTGCGCGACAGCGGGCTGCTGGAGATTTTCGACCGCGCAGAAGAGATACGTACCGTCGCCACCGGGTTCCAGTTCACCGAGGGCGCAGTGTGGAATCCGGCCGGAAACTTCCTGGTCTTCAGTGACATCGCCGGCAACCGGATGCACCGGCTGGACCCGCCGGATGTTATCTCCACATACCGCGAGCCCAGCAATATGGCAAACGGGAATTTCTACAGTCCACAGATGCGGCTGGTCACCTGCGAGCACGCGACCAGCCGGGTGGTACAGGAAGAGGCTGACGGCTCCGTCATCCCGCTGCTGACACATTATGCGGGCCGGGAGCTCAACAGCCCTAACGACATCGTCGTCTGCCGTGACGGCCGGGTGGTCTTCACCGACCCGATCTTCGGCCGCCGGGAATTCTATGGCATCCCGCGCGACCAGCCCCAGCCCGTGTGCGGCGTCTACACATTTCTCCCGGGCGACGACAAGGCAATTAAGCTCAGCGGGGATTTCGAGCAGCCCAACGGGCTCTGCCTGAGTTCCGATGAGCGCCTGCTGTATGTGAACGACACGGCCCGGACGCACATCCGCCGGTTCGATTTCAATGGCGACAGCGTGAGCGATGGCAACGTTTTCGCTGTCGTCGAGGGAGAAGGGGAGGGCGCCCCTGACGGAATGAAGATCGACGAGTCGGGAAACATCGTGTGCACCGGGCCAGGAGGCTTGCACTTCTTCACGCCAGAGGGCGGGTGCCTGGGAGTGCTCAGGACCCCCGCCAGGGTCGCCAACTTCACCTGGGGTGATACGGACCTCCGCACCCTGTACATGTGCGCGGGGACCTCGCTGCTGAGCCTGCGCGTGAAAAAGGGCGGCCGCAGATGACTGGATGCGTGCAGTGGCGGGGTGCCGTGCTGGGGAGTGCGGAGAGAGGGAGGTCGATGATGATTTCTGATTCGCGAAGAATGGCCAGGCGCGTGTTTGGCCTGGGAATCGTGCTGGCGGCCGGGATGCTGGCCGCGGCGTGCGGCTCGCCAGCGGGCAGCGCGTCCGGCTCGGGCGGTGCCAGCGGCGCCGGGAGCAGCGGCGGGAGCATACAGGTCGGCGCGGAAGTGGACGTCACCGGGAGTTACTCGACGTTCGGCGCGCAGTCCCTGCAGGGCGTGCAGGCCGGAGTGTATGCGGTCAACGCGGCCGGGGGGGTGCTGAGCGGCCGGAAGCTGAACATCGATGTCGCCGACAGTGCCTCTGACCCGGTCGACGCCGTGCCCCCCGCGCACAAGCTCGTCGACGTCAACCACATTGCGTTCCAGGACGGCCTGGCCGGGGCCGAGGCGCAGGCCGTGGACAGCATTTACACCGCCGCCAAGGTCCCGTTCATGATGCCCGGCGGCGACACCTTCTATGACAGCAACACCAACCCCTACATCTGGCGGCTGTCCCCGTCTGACTCCCAGCTGGGCGTGGCGATGGCCCTGTGGGCGCACCACCAGGGATACACCAGGGCAGCCGCGCTGTTCCGCACCGGCGACGTGGCACAGGCCATCGTCCCGGTGGTCGAGAAGGAATTCAAGAAGCTGGGCGGCACCATCACCTCCACCCAGATCATCCAGCCCGACCTGTCGGACTACAGCTCCGAGGTCAGCAAGCTGACCTCGGGCAAGCCGCAGGTCATCTTCTCGGAGATGGACCCCCCGACCGAGGCCGTTGTCTTCAAGAACCTGCAGGCCGCCGGGGTGAACAACCTCCCCACCATCGGCACCGATGACATGGTGTCGGACTCGATGCTCAAGGCCATCGGCGTCCCCACCGCCATGAAGCTGATGACGAACGTGGAAGCCGGCGTCTACAACAGCCCCGCCGCGGCGGTATTCGCCAAGGCCGTCGCGGGCGCCACCCACAAGCCCATCCAGGCAGGCGCCCAGAACACCTACGACGGCGTGGTGATCGCCGCGCTCGCGATGGACGCCGCCCACTCCGCCGCCGGCGCGGCACTGAACGCCGAGATCCCCAAGATCACCGCACCCGGCGGCACCGTGGTCTACAGCTACGCCCAGGGCAAGGCCGACCTCGCCGCCGGGAAGCACATCACCTACATCGGCGCCAGCGGCCCCTTCTACTTCGACAAGTACCACAACGTGTTCGGCCCCTTCATCGTCGTCCGGGCCACACCCGCCGGGAAATACAACACCATCCTCCAATTCACCGCCTCACAACTCAAAGCCGCCACCAGCGGATGACAACACCGGC
>DATKRG010000306.1:0-2962 GCA_035532275.1 Streptosporangiaceae bacterium
TGTGCGCTGAGCCCCCGCCCCCGTTAAGTCCAGGAGAACCTTACCACGCGTAGCGTCTGTGTCACTGTTAGCGACCATAACCAGGTCACGCGGGTCTGAAACCTGAGTGCAGGCAGGGGAAAACGGCTGCTTCCAGCCGTGCTAGCGGTGGCGGAAAGCGGGAGGAATGATGCGGATCAGCCCGTAGCCGGACCGGCTCCAATAGCGCGGCCTTTCCATTCACCGCCGCGTCCCGTGCGATGACGGCGGGCCGAATCCACCGTCATTGCCGCATACAGGACAGCGACCATTGGCAGGCAGGGCGCACGCAGCAGCGAAAGGCCATAAAGCCGGAGCACCGGTATATAGGTGACGGCCATGAGCGCCCAGCCGGCCAGGCCAGCCCCGGCACACCACGCGGCCGTCTGCCCGCCGCCGGCCGCCAGCCAGGCCAGCCCGCCGAGCGCGGCGGCGGGCGGCAGGAGATAGAGCCAGCACAGGCCGGCCACGGTCGCGGCGAGCAGGGCCGGTGAGTAGCGCAGCTGGGTATAGGCGCTGCGGGCGACCATGTCCCACAGCCCGCCCAGCCCGGGGTAGGGGCGGCGGCTGCGCACGCCGGTGGTGAAGCCGAGCCAGCAGCGCGCCCCGGCCGGCCCGCGCTTGAGCAGCCGCGCCAGCGCCACATCGTCGATCCGGGCGCCGGCTATGCGCGCCAGCCCGCCCGCCGCGGCCAGCGCCTCACGCCGCACCAGCATGCAGCCGCCCGCCGCCGCCGCGGTGCGGGAGCGGGAGCGGCCGACCCGCCGGAACGGGTACAGCTGGGCGAAGAAATACACGAACGCCGGAACGATCCATCGTTCCCAGCCTGTATCCGAACGCAGCAACGCCATCTGGGAGACAAGTGCCCGGTCGTCGGCGACGGCGGCCTGGACCAGCCCGGCCAGCGCACCGGGCCCGAAGGCGATGTCGGCGTCGGTGAACAGCAGGTAGTCACACGCCCCCGCCGCCGCGGCGCCCTGGGCCATCGCCCATACCTTGCCCGCCCATCCCGCTGGCGGCGGGCTGCCGCTGATCACCCGCAGGGTGGCACCGTGCTGGGCGACACCGTCAGCGCCCGCCGGCCGCGGGCCGCGGCTGCCGAGCCCAGCCGCCACCGCGCCGGTGCCGTCTGTGCTGGCGTCGTCCACCAGCACCACGCAGAGCTGCCCGGGGTAATCCTGTGCCAGCAGCGTGGGCAGCGTTTCCGGCAGGATGGCCGCCTCGTCCCTGGCCGGCACCACCGCCACCACGCTGGGCCATCGGGCCGGGCTGGGCGCGCCCGCCCGGCCCGGCAGCCGGACATCGGTGCGCCAGAACCCGCCATGCCCGGCCAGCAGGTACACCCAGGCAGCCGCCGCCACCAGGCAGGCGGCAACACCGAAGATCACTACCGCAGCGTGCCACGCCCCCGCGCCCCCGCGCTACCGGCGCTATCCGGCCCGCGCAGGCGAGGCGGCCGTCAGCTGGACGTGCCGCCGGCAGAGCCCCCGATCGCGGCCGGTGAGCCCGACTCGGGCGAGGCCGGCGCCGAGCCGTTCCCCGCCGCGCCGTGCTCCTGGGAGCTGGCCAGGTTCTTCTTGACCGAGTCCAGGATGGTCAGGCCCTGGGCGACCAGCCCGGCGGCAAGCTCGGACAGGCCCTCGGCCCCGTTCAGCACGTTGACGTTCGCCCCGGCCAGGCCGCCCGCTGCTTCCTTGACGATCTGCGGAAGCTGGTCGATGAGCATCCGGTCCAGCGCCACCCGGTCATTGGAGGCCGCCGCCTCGGCCAGGATGCGCATCCGCTCCGCGTCTGCCTTGGCCAGGATGCGGACCTTCTCCGCCTCCGCCTCGGCCGGCTTGACCACCTCGGCGACCAGCTGGCGCTCGCGCAGTTCGGCCTGCTGGCGCGCCAGCTCGGACTGGGCCGCGATGACCTCCATCTGCGCCTGCGCCTGGGTCAGCGGCCCCATCTGCCCCGCCTTCGCCTGCGCCTGGTCGATCTCGGCCTTGTACTGGGCCTGGACGACCGCGGTCTGCCGGGCGTACTCGGCCTGCTTGCGCTGGGCCTCCTGCTGCGCCTCGGCGGCCTGCTGGTTGGCCTGTGCCTGCGCGATCTGGGCCTGCCGCTGGATCGCCGCGTTGTGCGGCGCCGCCATCGCGTCGATGTAGCCGGAGTTCATGTCGTCGATCGACTGGATCTGCAGCGAGTCCACCGTGAGGCCGATCTTGGCCATCTCCGCCTTGGAGCCGTCGAGGACCTCGGTGGCCAGCTTCTGCCGCTCGGTCACGATCTCCTCGACCGTCATGGAGCCGATGATCGAGCGCAGGTGGCCGGCGAAGATCCGGCCGGTCAGCGTGGACATCTGGTCCTGGTCGGACAGGAACCGCTGGCCAGCGTTGACGATGCTCTCGTCGTCGTTGCCGACCTTGAACGCGATGACCGATCGGACGTTCAGCGAGATGCCCTGCCTCGTGACACAGGTCTCGGCCACCTCGGACTCGCACATCGCCAGGGTGAGGTAGCGGGCCTTGCGGAAGAACGGCAGCACAAATGCGCCGCGGCCGACCACCACGCGGAACGGGGCACCACCCCGCCGGCGGCCGCCCGAGATCAGCATCGCCTGGTCGGGGGCGGGGACACGGTAACCAAACATTGTCAGGCTCCTCAGACTGCAGTGTCAGGAAAGGGGTTGAGCGGGTCCGTCCACTCGCTCACGTCTACTGTCCGCGCGCCGCGGGACTCGATGACCAGCACCGTCGCGCCCTTGCGGATCGGCTCGATGGACCACGCCAGGTAGGCCTCGGTGCCCCCGCGGACCTTGAGCAGGACCTCGCCGGGGCCGGCCTCCCCCCGTGTGGCGACAACGACAATGCCGATGGCACCGATCAGGGATTGGTCCCCAGCCACCGTCAGCGTCTCCCTCAGAAAACACCCCGAATGTGACTTCACACACTATCGCTGC
>DATKRG010000307.1:0-8225 GCA_035532275.1 Streptosporangiaceae bacterium
AGCGTGACCATCGCCAGGGACACCGCACGGCTGGCCGTGCGGACCGAGAAGCTGACCAAGCACTACGGCCCGGTCGCCGCTCTCGACGACCTCGACCTGGAACTGAACGCCGGTGAGGTGCTCGGCTATCTCGGGCCGAACGGTGCGGGCAAGACCACCACCATCCGCCTGCTGCTCGGGCTGATCAAGCCGACCGCGGGCCGGGCCGAGATCTTCGGCATGGACGTGGCGGAGCACAAGGTGGCCGTGCACGCCCGGGTCGCCTACGTCCCGGGCGAGGCGACCCTGTGGCCGTCGCTCACGGGCGCCGAGACGCTGCACCTGCTCGCCCGGATGCACGGCGAGACCGACGTCGCCTACCGCGACCAGCTGGTCAAGCGGTTCGACTTCGACACCTCCCGCAAGGTCCGGGCGTACTCGAAAGGGAACCGGCAGAAGATCAACCTGATCGCGGCCCTGGCCAGCCGCGCCGACCTGCTCATCCTCGACGAGCCCACGGCTGGCCTGGACCCCCTCATGGAGCAGGCGTTCCGGGAGAGCGTGCTGGAGGCGAAGACCAACGGGCAGACGGTGTTCCTGTCCTCGCACGTGCTGTCCGAGGCGGAGGCACTGTGCGACCGGATCGCGATCCTGCGTGCGGGCAGGCTGGCCGAGATCGGCACCCTCGCGCAGATGCGCCACCTGTCGGCGGTGACGGTGGAGGCCTCGTTCGCGGGCACGCCGCCCGGCGCGGTCGACAGGATCGCCGGCGTGAGCGCGGTCCAGGTCGCTGGCCACCACCTGACCTGCCAGGTGCGCGGGCCGATCGGCGAGCTGCTCACGGTGCTGGCGGCCGGCCATCCGGAGACGCTGCTCAGCCGCGAGCCCTCGCTGGAGGAGCTGTTCCTGTCCATCTACGGTGAGCAGGAGCACGTGAACGACGGTGCCCGCAGTGCCTAGCACCACCGCCACCACCGCGACGGCGGCTGGCGCCCCGGGCGCAGCGACCCGCTACCGGCTGCCGCAGCTGTCGGTCGCCCGGTTCACCGGGCGGCGCTGCGTGCGGACCGGCGCCCTGTGGGGGCTTGTGTTCGGCCTGTACGTCTACGACAACGCGTTCGCCTTCGACTCGATCGCGCCGACCGCGGCCCAGCGCAACCAGCTGCTTGGCAGCATGGCCAGCAACGCTGGCCTGAAAGCGCTGCTCGGCGACACCCACCTGATCACCACCCGGGGCGGTTTCACCGACTGGCGCGCGATCGGGGTCACCGCGTTGATCGCATCCATCTGGGGACTGCTCGCGGCCACCAAGGCCCTGCGCGGCGAGGAGGCTGCCGGGCGGTGGGAGCTGTTCCTCGCCGGGCAGACCACCGCGCGCCGGGCGGCCGCGAACGCCCTCGCCGGGCTCGGCGCCGGGGTGCTGGCGATGTACATGCTGACCGCGCTGCTCACGGCCCTGGTCGGGGCCCGCCCCAACGTGGCGATCAGCGTGGGCGCGAGCCTGTTCTTCGCCCTCGCGGTCGTGGCCGGCGCGGCCGTGTTCGCCGCCGTCGGCGCACTGGCCAGCGAGCTGATGCCCACCCGCTCCCGCGCCGCGGGCGTGTCCGCCGCCGTGTTCGGGGCGGCCTTCATGCTGCGGGCGCTCGGCGATGCCACCACCAGCGCCCACTGGCTGGTCTACCTCAGCCCGCTCGGCTGGGTGGAGCAGCTGCACCCGCTGACCGACGCGCAGCCGCTCTGGCTGCTGCCGCTGGCGGGCCTGGTCGCGCTGTGCGCCGTGGCGACGGTGCTGCTGGCCGACCGGGACCTGTCCGCCAGCGTGCTCGCGGACAAAGACTCCGCGGCGCCCCGGACCGCCCTGCTCGGCTCGCCGGTGCTGTTCGCGCTGCGCCTGTCCTGGGCCGCCATCGCCAGCTGGCTGACGGCGACGGTGGTCGCGGCCCTGCTCTACGGCTCGCTGGCGAAGTCGACAGGGCAGGCCTTCGCCTCATCGGGCATGCTGCGGAAGTTCAGCGGCAACCTGACCCATGTGGCGCTGCGGCAGCTGCAGCTGGCCGGGACGCGCGTCTTCGCCGGCATCGTCTTCCTCATCCTGATGACGCTGATCATGGCGTATGTGGCCAGCGCCATGGGCAGGTTGCGCGAGGACGAAGCCGAGGGGTACGTGGACAACCTGGTCGTGCGCAGCGTCAGCCGCCAGCGCTGGCTGGCTGGGCGGGCAGGCCTGATCCTGGCTGTCCTGCTGACGGCCGGCGCGGCGGGCGGGATCGCCTTCTGGGTGGCCGCGGCCAGCCAGCACGCCGGGCTGGGCTTCTCAGAACTGCTGCAGGCCGGTGTCAACAGCGCCGCACCGGCGGTCCTGCTGCTCGGCATCGGCGTGCTCACGTTCGGGTTCGCGCCCCGGCTCACCTCCATCATGTGCTGGGGGATCCTCGCCTGGGCGTTCCTGCTGGACATGCTCGGCTCCGCCATCAAGGTCAACCACTGGCTGATGGACACCTCGCTGCTCTACCACCCGGCGCTGGCGCCGGCGGTGAGCCCGGACTGGCGGGTCGCCGGAATCTACCTGGCGATCGGCTGCGCCGCCGCCGTCCTCGGCGGCTGGCGTTTCACCCAGCGCGACCTCCAGAGCGGCTGAGCGGGACTGCCCGACCGCTCGCCGGGGACCATTCCTGGAATGCACATTGTCATGTCTCAGACGGCTGCCAGCAGCAGACTCCTGTGCTGGGCGTTCTAGCATCAAGGTATGGCCGCGCTAGGTGATCTTGACCGGGCAAGGGTCGGCGAGCTGCACGCCCAGGAGCTGGCCCGCTTCCGGGCGGAGCGGCCCCGCTCGCTCGCCATGATCGCCCGTGCGCGGGCACACATGCCCAACGGCACGCCGATGGCCTGGATGGCGTCGGACAACGACCAGCCGGTCTACATCGACCATGGCGGAGGCCCGGGCTTCACCGACATCGACGGGTTCACCTACCTGGACTTCAACGCCTCCGACATGGCGATGTTCTGCGGGCACGCGAACCCGGCGATCGTCGCCGCGGTCCAGGCACAGGCGGCACGGTCCACCCAGTTCCTGCTGCCGACGCAGGACTCGGTCGAGGTGGCCGAGGAACTCGCCCGCCGGTACCAGCTGCCGCAATGGCAGTTCACGCTGTCGGCCACCCAGGCCAACACCGAGGCCATCAGGCTGGCCCGGGCCGTCACCGGCCGCGACGTGATCGTGCTGTTCCAGGGCCACTACCACGGCCACTTCGAGGAGGCCCTGGTCGATCTGGCAGACGGGCAGGCCAGCGTGGTGCAGCGCGGCCTGTCCAAGGGGGTCACCGGCCGGGTGCGGATCGCCCAGTTCAACGACGCTGACACCGTGCGCCAGGCACTCGAGCCGGCCGATGTCGCCCTGGTGCTGACCGAGCCGGCCATGACGAACGGCATCCACCTGCTGCTGCCCGAGACCGGCTGGCATGCGGCGCTGCGGGAGCTGACCCGCCAGCACGGCGCGCTGCTGGCCATCGACGAGACCCACACCCACGTCGTGGGGCCCGGCGGGGCAACCGGGATGTGGCAGCTGGAGCCCGACATGGTGACGATCGGCAAGGCGGTCGCGGGCGGCCTGCCGATGGGCGCCTACGGGGTCACCGCCGGGCTGGGCGAGCAGCTGGACGCGGCCCGCAACGTCGCGACCGGGGGCACCCTGTTCGGCAACCCGCTGTCGGCCGCGGCAGCCAGGGCGGCGCTCACGCAGGTGCTGGTGCCGGACGCGTACGCGCACACGACCGCGCTCGGCGGCGAGCTCGCCGACGGGATCGGGCAGGCGATCAGCTCGGCCGGCCTGCCGTGGACGGTGATCCGGCTCGGGCCCCGCTCGGGTCAGTGGTACGGGCCCATGCCGCGCACCGGCGCGGATGCCTACGCGCTCACGGACGGCCAGCTCACCCGCCTCATCCGGATCTGGCTCGCCAACCGCGGTGTGTGGGAAGCGCTGCCGGGCGCGGGCCCCACCGTTCCCGTCCCCGCGACCAGCTCGGACGTGACCCGCTACATCGACGCCTACACTGAGCTGCTGGCCGCGCTGCGCTGATGCGGCGGCCGCGGGGGGAAGGGGTTCGTCATGGACAAGGATCTGGCCGGCCAGGTTGTCGACATCGCTCAGCGGGTCGTCGCCAGCGGGGCGATCTCGGCCAACGGGCACGGGAACGTCAGCGTCCGGGTGCCCGGTGCACAGGAGATGTACTTCACCGCCGGGCCCTCCCTGCGGGACCATCCGGCCTCCGCCGTCGTGCGGGTGGGGCTGGACGGGACCCTGCTGGAAGGCGAGCTGCCACCCATCCAGGGGGCCGTGGTCGCCATGCACACCGCCATGTATGCCGACCACCCCGATGTCGGCTGTGTCCTGCACACCCACTCGCCCTACGCCACCGCCTACGCCGTGGCCCACCGTCCCATCGGGTGCTGGGTGGAGGCCCTGGCCATGTTCGGGCTCGCCGCCGGCGTGCCGGTCGCGGGCTACGGGCCACGCGGGTCCAGCGAGGCGGTCGCCAATATCCGCGCCGCGGTCGCCCCGGGCGTTCCGGCGGTACTGCTGGCCAACCACGGCGTGCTGGTCTTCCACCGCACCCCGGAGCTGGCGATCCTGGTCGGCGGAGTGGTCGAGGAAGCGGCGCAGGCGGGCATCAACGCCGGCGGGCTCGGTGGCCCCGCCGAGATCCCGGCGGACCTGCGGGCCGCGGCCCTGCAGCGCGCCATGACCTTCGACAGCCGCGGAACGGTCCAGGCGTAGCCGTCAGCTCCCCGGGCCGGGCAGGAACTGTGTCAGTGACAAGGTGTAGCCGACGCGCACGACGTCCGGGACCACCGCCACCCGGAGCATGGTGCCGTTCGCGTCGAACACGCAGGCATATTCGTCCTGGCCGGTCACGGGCAAGCCCAGCACCCGCTCATAGAAGACCCGTGCCCGGCCCAGGTCGGTCGCAGCCACAAGAGCGATAACGTCACTCGACTCCAACATGGCATCTCCCGGTCGGCTGTTGATGGCGGCCTGCTCTACGGGCGGACCGCGCGGAGCAGCACGTAGTCGATGATCCGGCGCCGCCAGAGCAGGTTTACCTGCCGCAGGAGCAGGCGGGCGGCGGCCCGCTGCCCGGCAGGCGCGGCTGTCGGCCGGGCCAGCCGGGCCGCAGTGAGCCGGAGTGCGGGGGCGATCACACGGTCGCCGCATGAGGTGATCTCCACCTCGGCCAGGCCCGCCGCGCGGGCGGCCGCGGCTATCTGGCCTGCTGTCATCGCCATGATGGGCCGGAGCCCGAACACTCGCAACTGAGTCAGACCGGAGAGCACCTCGGCGGGCGTGACCGGCCATCGTTCGGCCGAGATGTCGGAGATGCTCAGCACGCCGCCGGGACGAAGCACCCGGTGGCACTCCTCGAAGAAGGCCTTCCGGGAGCGGAAATGGAACGCCGCCTCCACGCTGATGATCCCGTCCACGGTCCCGTCGGCGACCGGCAGCCGGGCAGCGTCACCGACGATGGGCGCGGCGCCGGCCTCCCGCAGCCGCGCCCGCCCAGCCGCCAGCTGCCACTCGGTGATGTTCACCGCAACCATCCGGCGTGGCCGGACCGCCGCGGCGATCAGCGGATCCTGCATGCCCAGCCCGTTCCCCACGTCGAGGACCACGCCGCCGACGGGCAGGGCCGCCGCGAGGGTGGTGACGAGCCGGCGGCAGGCGGCTTCTGCCTCATCCTCCGAACCCGGGCCCTCCCACAGGCCCAGGTTCAGCCAGCCGGGCGCCACGGCCAGGAAGAAGTCCGATCCGATGCTTTCGTAGACCCGCGCGGCTGGATTTTTGCCCTGCCTGAACATCGCGGCGGCGTGCCGTACATGCTGGCCCGTCCACCCCGTGATCCACGCTGGCTTGCCTGCCATCCCCGGTCAGGACGTCGCGCGCAGCGGAGGAAGGTCTGCTGGGTCGATGCCGGGAATCGGCTGGCCGGTGGCGTAGCGGAAGAGCATCGTGTGCAGGTACGCCGACAGCGCCGCCGACGTGACGCAGGTGAAGAAGAAGGACACACCGCCGACGACGGCGATAGCGCCACCGAGGAGCGCGGTTCCGGTCAGGTGGCCGCTCACGCCGACGGCGATGGCGACGACGCCCGCGACCGCCACTATGAGGCTCACGACCATGGCGATCACCCAGGGGGCCGCCAGGCGGATATTGCTGCGGATCGTGGCACCGAAAGTTCCCTTGACCATCGCGGCTGACCTGCGCAGCGTGGCGGCAGGCATCGTGCCCTCGCTGATCACCAGCGGGATAGCGAAGATGGTGGCCACGGCCCATCCGATCCCCGCGACCAGCCGCACCGCCAGGCCGCCGATCCCGAAGCGCTGCAGCAGGTTCATCAGCACCCCGACGAGCGTGGAAACCGTCGCCCAGGCTGCCAGCTGCCAGCGCCGCGACCAGGCGACCCCTATCGCCGCCCGGACCGTCGGCGTACCGCCATCCGCGCGGATCATGGCTGCGGCCACGACCGCGCCTGTCACCAGTACCATCACGAAGGTTGCCGCCCAGATAGCGGCCGCGTAGACGACAATCCCGACCCATCCGCTGCCGACGATGTTGGGCGTGATGTGGCCGTAGAACCAGGCCGGGAACATGATCCCGCCCAGGACAGCGGCCGCCGCGACCCCGCCGCCGAACAGCAGCACGATCATCGACTTGTCCGCCATCAGCAGCTGGTAGGTGGCCTTGACGAGCGCCCGCGACGGCGTGAACTTCGCTCCGCCCGGCGGATTCGGCGGAGCCCACGGATCTGCCATCCCACTCCCTTTCACACGCAGTCCGGGTGGCGATAGCACCATATCTCCCGCAAGACCCCGCGGGCTGATGGACCCAGCCTCGGGCTTGTTGCTAGCTTCGGGAGGGTGACCGAGCCCGTCGCCGCGAGGCCGTATATGCCTGGTTACGGGACGCTTCCCGCGGGCGAGGGGAGCGGCCTTCTCCCCTGGTCGTGGGCGGAGGAGAGGCTGGTCCGCTCCCACGACTTCTGGCTGGCGACGGTGACTGCGCAGGGAGCGCCGCACCTGATGCCGGTCTGGGCGGTCTGGCGCGCGGGCAGGCTGTGGTTCAGCAGCTCCAACGGATCGCGCAAGGCGCGCAACCTGGGCGCCGAGCCCCGCTGCACGGTATCGACCGACAACCCGCTCGAACCGGTGGTCGTGCACGGCCGGGCTCAGCGGATCACCCATGCTGACGCGCTGGCAGCCATGCTTGCCGCCGAGAACGACAAGTACGGGACCAGCTACGGCATGGACATGGTGGATCCAGCCTCGAACAGCGTCTTCAGCCTGCTGCCCGAGTGGGTATTCGCCCTGGACACCGGCGACTTCTCGGGATCCCCGACCCGGTTCACCTTCGGTATCCAAGCGGGATGATCGTGATCACCCTCATAATGCGGGAAGGCCATGATGATCACGCAGAAGGGTGCGGTCCGGAATGAACGCTTCGCAGGCCCAGCCAGTGGCCGTTCGCAGCAGCTGGTTCCCCTGGCGGCATGCGCAGCACGCGCACCCGGCGCTGCAGGACGCGCACGACAGCCGGACACTCGGCGAGCGGGTCGCCGACAGCATCGCCAGCTTCGGTGGATCCTGGCCGTTCATCTGCACGGCAAGGCATTCGATCCCTTTCCGTACATCGCACTGAACCTCGTGCTCTCGGCGCTCGCCGGCCTCCAGGCGCCGATCATCATGATGAGCCAGAACCGGGCGGCGGCCCGCGATGAGATCCTCGCCCAGCACCACTACGAGGAGACCCAGAAGATCGACCAGCTGCTCCAGGCCAACACCAATCTGACGCAGCAGGTGCACGATCTCACCGAGAAGGTCCACCGGCTGACCGAGCAGCTCTGCCAGACCACCAGCTGAACCGCGCTGCCGCCCGGGAGCCGCGGACGCGTCGCAGCGGCGAAGGGGACACCGATGGCAACCTCTGGCGTGGCTGTGGTGACCGGGGCCGGATCCGGCCTTGGCCGGTGCATCGCCCAGGCGCTGCTGGCGGCCGGATGGCAGGTGGCGGTGGCCGGGCGGCGCGAGCAGGCGCTGCGCGAGACCCTGGCCCGACTGGCGCACAGTCGTCGACACCAACCTCACCGGCGCGTTCCTGTGCGCTCACCACGCGGTCCAGATCATGAAGGCCCAGGCTCCCCGCGGCGGCCGGATCATCAACAACGGCTCGATATCGGCACACAGCCCCCGCC
>DATKRG010000308.1:0-18860 GCA_035532275.1 Streptosporangiaceae bacterium
TGGTGACCCGGGTCTGCCATCTCACCCACGCCCGTGCGCTGCCATGCCCATCGTCGTCGTGCCCGTCCTGGGCGGCGAACGCCGCCAGCACCCGGGAACGGGCGGCAGTGTGCTTGGACTCAGCCCGGCCCAGCGCCCGCAGCATCCGTGCCTGCGTGAGCGTGGGCAATGACGCGGCGTCAGCGGTGTTCAAGGTGTCCAGGGCACGGTCCAGCATGGCCAGCGCACCATCAATGCTCACTGGCTGCGTATCGCACATGCTGAACACCTCCCACCCTGTGCTGGGGAGCCGAGTCCGGACTGAGGACCCATGCTGCAGAGCCGCGACCGGGCCGCATCATTGGTCATCCCGCACCGCGGGTCCGGGCTCACCGGGGTACTTCGGTGGCCGGGCTTGGCTCCGCCTGCGGGAAATTGCCCTGACTGCCACCGGAGGCCGTTCCAGATTGCTCCGTCTGACCTTCTCGAAGACTAGTTCGATAGTATTACAGGCTACCGACACTGTGCTCTAAATCAAGCGAAGAAGAGGCTGATTCGGCGTACGAATCTGACCGGGGGACAGCCCGGCCCAGCCCTCCGGCCAAAGGGTGCCCGGGCAGGTGACTGGCACGCAGGGCTGTTGGCTGGCACGCAGGGCTGTTGGCTGGCATGCAGGCCCGTGGCCGATGCTCACCCCGGTGGCTGACGCTCAGGCCGGTGGCTTTGGGCGGGGTGGTTTCCAGTGGGGCGGCGGTTTCCGGTGGGGCGGCGGGGGCGGGATGGTGCCGGTATCCGGCGCATCCTCCGGCCAGACGAGCAGGACCGGGCACGGAGCATGGTCGACGACGAAACGGCTGGCCGGGCCCAGGCTCTTGGGCCCGAGGCGGGAGCGGTCTCCGTCCCTGGCCAGGATGAGCAGGTCAGCACCGGCGGCGGCCGCGACGACTTCACGCTCGACCCGCCCGCGGCGCTCGGTCCGGGTGCAGGGGCGCGCCAGCCGGCTGGCGGCCGCCGCCAGCAGTTCGGCAGCCGACGCGGTGGCGAGTTCGGCAAGCCGCGGCCCCGGGTCGCGTTCGGGGTGACCGCGGCCCAGCAGACCCGCGTAAGCGCCGTGCGCCGCACCCGCTACCTCCCCCGGGGTGGCGTGCAGCAGAACGATCGCGGCCGGGCTCGGAGCCAGGGCCCGGGCGGCATCGATGCAGCCGGGCCAGGTGCCTTCCGCCACCCACACGATCACGGTCCGGGAGATGGCGGCCGGTTCGTCCGGCGCGGGAACAGACGCCGCGGCATCAGTCATGACGATCATCCTCCGATCGCGTGCAGCGCACCCCACAGGGCCAGCACCGCGAGGGCGAGCCCGGCGGGCACGGTCAGCAGGCCGAGCCTGGTGAACTCTGCCAGCGACGGCCCGGACCCACGCTCGTGCAGGACACGCCGCCACAGCAAGGTGGCCAGGGAGCCGGTGTAGGTCAGGTTGGGCCCGATGTTCACACCCAGCAGGACGGCCAGAACGGCACTGGCTCCCACCGGTGCGACCAGGGGGAGCAGTACCAGGACGGCGGGCAGGTTGTTGACGAGGTTGGCGAGGACGGCGGCGAGCGCGGCCGTGGCCAGCAACCCGGGCAGCGCCGTGCTGCCCGGGATCAGCGGGCCGAGTGCGTGGTCCAGGCCGTTGCCCACCACGGCCTGGACCACGATGCCAAGTGCCAGCACGAACACTAGGAAGGGGACCGCGGCAGATCGCCCGATGGCGGCCACACTGGTGCGTCGCTGGGCCAGTGCCCGGCCGGCCAGCACAGCCGCACCGGCGGCAGCGGCCCAGGCCGGGTTGACGCCGGCCGTGGATGCCAGGACGAACCCCGCCAGGGTCGCGGCGACGGTCACGATGACGAACACTGGCACGCCGGACACCTGGTCGGCCGGCCCGGCCTGCGCCCTGGAGTCGTGCGCCCTGGAGTCGTGCTCCCTGGAGTCGTGCTCCCTGGAGTCGTGCGTGCCGGAGTCGTGCGTGCCGGAGTCGTGCGCGCCGGCATCGAGGTCGGCCGCGAAGAACCGGCGGAAGACCAGGTACTCGACCGCGATGACGGCAAGCCAGGGCAGCGCCATCAGCGCGGCGAAACGGGGGAACGCCAGGCCACTGGCGGCGAAAGCGAGCAGGTTCGTCAGGTTGGACACCGGCAGCAGCACCGAAGCGGAGTTGGCCAGGTGGGTGCAGGCATACACGTGCGGCTTGGCGCGCGCCCCCAGGCGGGCCGAGGTCGCGAACACGACCGGCGTGAGCAGCACAACGGTGGCGTCCAGGCTGAGCACAGCCGTGATCGCCGAGGCGGTCGCGAAGACCTGGGCCAGCAGCCGCCGTGGCCGCCCAGCCGACCCGCGCGCCATCCACGCCCCGCAGGCGCGGAACAGGCCTTCGACGTCGCACAGGTGGGCCAGTATCAGCACCGCGGCGAGAAAGCCGATCACCGGGCCCAGCCGCTGTGCCTCGGCCAGGGCGGCATGGGGCGTGACCGCCCCGGTGGCGATGACCAGCGCCGCGGCCGGCACCGCAGCGACCGCCTCTGGCCACCCCCAGGGTCTGGCCACCGCCCACGCCAGCACCACCACCAGTGCAGCGACGGAAACGGTCTCGGCACCGCCGTTCAGGACCCTGGCCTCCCTGGGACTGGCAGGATGACCGGGTGGGCCCGCTCATGCTGCTCGACACCGCGTCACTGTACTTCCGCGCGTTCTACGGCGTGCCGGAGACGCTGACCGCGCCGGATGGCACTCCGGTCAACGCCGTTCGCGGCCTGCTTGACATGATCGCGCGGCTGGTGCGGGCGCGCCACCCGGCCCGCCTGGTGGCGTGCCTGGACGCGGACTGGCGGCCTGCTTTCCGGGTGGCTGCGATCCCCTCCTACAAGGCGCACCGGGCACGGCCGGACGGGGCCGAGGAGGTCCCGCCCGCACTGGTCACGCAGGTGCCGGTCATCGAGCAGGTGCTGGCCGCGGCCGGGGTGGCGATGGCGGGCGCGGCCGGCTACGAGGCGGACGACGTGATCGGGACACTGACCGCCCGGGCGGATGGCCCGGTGGAGATCGTGACCGGTGACCGTGACCTGTTCCAGCTCGTCGACGACGAGCGCCAGATCAGGGTGGTGTACACAGTCCGTGGCCTGGCCAATCTGGACATCGTCGATGAGGCGGCGGTCACCGCCCGCTACCAGATCCCCGGCCGGGCCTACGCGGACTTCGCGGTCCTGCGCGGTGACCCGAGCGACGGCCTGCCCGGCGTGGCAGGCGTGGGGGACAAGACGGCGGCCGCCCTGATCCGGACGTTCGGCTCAGTCGACGCGATGCTGGCGGCGATCGAGCAAGGGCACGGTGGCTTCCCGGCCGGGAGCAGGCCCAAAGTGGCGGGCGCCCGCGATTACCTCGCGGTGGCGCCAGCCGTGGTGCGGGTCGCCACCGACGCCCCGGTACCGGACGTGGACGGCAGCCTGCCGGTGGCCCCGGCCGAGCCAGACCGGCTAGCCGCCCTGGATGACCGCTGGGACCTCGGCTCCTCGCTCCGGCGCGCCGTCAGCGCCCTCGGCGAGACCCCCCCGTCGTGATCGTGGAAGCGAGCTACAGCACCCGCAGGGCGACCAGGCAGGTGTCATCCTCGGGGTCGGTCGATCCAAGCGCGGACAGCACGGCGGAGATGACCTGCTCCGGGTCGCTGATGCCTGCCGCGGCGCAGGTCAGCGTGGCCAGCCCGGCTTCCAGCGACCGGTCGCGGCGCTCGATGAGCCCGTCGCTGTAGAGCAGGAGCAGGTCCCCCTGCTCCAGCGTCAGCGTTGCCGCCTCATAGCCGTCGCGGCCCGCGCCCAGCAGGATCCCATCTGGGGTCGTCAGCGCCCGGGCCTCGTTGCCCCGCACCAGCAGCGGCGGGGGATGGCCGGCCTGCGCCCAGACCAGTTCCCGGGTCTGCGGGTCGAAGTACCCGGCCATGACCGAAGCCGTATGTTCCGGATCCACATGATGCACGAGGTCGTTCAGCCAGCCGAGGAGCCGCTGTGGCGGCGAGCCGGTGATCGCCAGGCCCGCCAGTGCGCCCCGCAGCCGCGCCATCCCGGCCGCCGCGGTCAGCCCGTGCCCGCCCACGTCGCCGATCGCGATGAGAACGTGCCCGCCGGGCATCTCGGCGGTGATGTACCAGTCACCACCGACCCGGCTGTCCTTGGACGCGGGCAGGTAGCGGACAACCGCGCGCAGGCCCGGCAGGTCGAACGGACCTTCGTGCAAGGGCAGGATCGCGCGCTGCAGCTCAAGCGTGACGTGCCGTTCTTGCGCTAATGCGGCGGCCAGCTTGGCGTTGTCACCGGAGTCCGGGACCGGACGGGAAACGGTGCGCCTCACATTCCTGCCACCTTTGACTGGTACGCCTGCAACGACCCCCCCACCAGGCCCTGCGGATGGCTCCACAGGAGCCGGAGAAGCAATGATCTCAGGTGTCATTGCCGTTTCGCATTGATCAGCCCCAACCTTCCAAGCGTGGGGCACCGGGGCCGGTCTTGTCCAGGGTTCGTGCCTGCTGGGGCGTGGTTAGATGACGTGCAGGGCAGAGTGGCCCATGACCAGCACGCGAGTCGGCAGCGGAGGGCAGGCACGTGACGCGACCACAGACGGCACCGGTTGATGAGAGCGCCGAGCTGTACCCGATCGGCCGGCTCGGGCTGGCCGCCGATGCCGCCGCCCGCGCCGGGATGGCTGCGCTGCTGCTCACCCCCGGGCCCGACCTGCGCTACCTGACCGGCTATGACGCGCTCGCAACCGAGCGCCTGACCTGCCTGGCCGTGCCGGTCTCCGGAGATGCCTTCCTGGTCGCGCCCCGGCTGGAGCTGAGGTCGGTGCAGGCCTCGCCCGCTGGCCGGCTGGGCGTGGACATCGTGGCCTGGGACGAGACCGATGACCCGTACCGCCTGGTCGCTGACCGGCTCGGCAGCCCGGAATCGGTAGGGCTGGCCGACCAGATGTGGGCGGCGATGGTGCTGCGCTTCCGTGACGTGCTGCCCGCTGCGCGGCAGGTGGTCGCCAGCGCCGCCCTGCGTGGCCTGCGGATGCGCAAGACCCCGGCCGAGGTCGCGGCGCTGCGGGAGGCCGGGGCGGCCATCGACCGCGTGCACGCCCGCGTCCCGGGCTGGCTGCGGCCGGGCCGGACCGAGCGGGAGGTAGCCGCCGACATCGCGGGCGCGATCACCGCCGAAGGCCATGCGCGGGTCGACTTCGTGGTCGTCGGATCCGGGCCCAACGCCGCCCGCCCGCACCATGAGCCGTCCGATCGCCCGCTGGCGGCCGGTGACACCGTCGTGGTCGACATCGGGGGCACCATGCCCAGCGGCTACTGCTCGGACTGCACCAGGACCTACGCCATCGGGACGGTGCCCGCCGAGTTCACCGCCTACTACCAGGTGCTCAAGCAGGCTCAGGATGATGCCTGCGCCGCGGTCCGGCCAGGGGTCAGCGCGGAAGCCGTGGACGCTGCCGCGCGGGAGCCCATCACGGCGGCCGGTTACGGCGAGTACTTTGTCCACCGGACCGGGCACGGGATCGGCCTGGAGACACACGAGGACCCCTACATCGTGGCGGGCAACGCCGAAGCACTGGAGCCGGGGATGGCGTTCTCGGTGGAGCCTGGCATCTATCCCGGCCCGCACGGTGCCCGGATCGAGGACATCGTGGTGTGCACCGCCGGCGGCTGCGAACGGCTCAACAACGCCAGCAGGGAACTCGTCGTGGCAGGCCAGTAGGCCGCCCTGACGGAGGGCGCTGGATGCAGGAATTACTGGATCTGACCCACGAGCTGGCCGCCAAGGAGCTGCGCCCGGCAGTGGACGCGGCGGAGCGGACCGGGACCTTCCCCCGCGAGGCGTTCCGCCTGCTGGGGCGTTCGGGGTTGCTCGGGCTGCCTTATCCGGAACGGTGGGGTGGCGGCGGCCAGCCATATGAGGTCTACCTCCAGGTCGTGGAGGAGCTGGCACGGGCCTGGCTGACCGTCGGCCTGGGGGTGAGCGTGCACACGCTGGCCTGCTTCCCGCTTGTTACCGCGGGCACGCCGGGGCAGCACGAGCGCTGGCTGCCCGGTCTGCTGGGCGGCGACCTGCTCGGCGCGTACTGCCTGTCCGAGCCGCACAGTGGATCGGACGCGGCGGCGCTGACCACCCGGGCTGCCGCGCAGGACGGCGGCTACCGTATCGACGGGGTCAAGGCCTGGATCAGCCACGCGGGCCAGGCGGACTTCTACACGCTCTTCGCCCGCACCTCGGGCGAACCGGCCGGGCGCGAGCGTGCCCAGGGCATCAGCTGCCTGCATGTGCCCGCCGACACCGGCGGCGTCAGCGCCGGGCCCGCCGAGCGCAAGATGGGCATGCGCGGCTCGGTGACCGCACAGATGATCTTCGATGGCGCCCTGGTACCCGCCAGCCACCTGGTGGGAAAGGAGGGGGAGGGGTTCGCCATCGCGCTGGCGGCGCTGGACGCTGGCCGGCTGGGCATCGCCGCCTGCGCGACCGGGCTGGCACAGGCTGCGCTGGACACCGCGGTCAGCTACGCGCGCGAGCGCCGGCAGTTCGGGCGGCCGGTCATCGAGTTCGAGGGCCTGTCCTTCCTGCTGGCCGACATGGCCACCGCGGTGGAGGCTGCCCGTGCGCTCTACCTGGCGGCCGCCCGCCGCAAGGACGCCGGCCAGCCGTTCACCGCGCAGGCGGCGATGGCCAAACTGTTCGCCACGGACACCGCGATGCGGGTGGCCACGGACGCCGTTCAGGTTCTGGGCGGTTACGGATACGTCGAGGATTTTCCTGCCGAACGATATCTGCGCGAGGCCAAAGTGCTTCAGATCGTCGAAGGCACCAACCAGATCCAGCGGCTGGTGATCGCCCGCAGTCTCCGCAGCGGCTGACTGGGCCCAGCGAACCGAGCACAGCGAACCGAGCACAGCGAACCGAGCACCGTAAACAGCCGCCCGGCGCGCCGCATTGGTGCGATTGGTGCGGCAGGTGCGGCGAGGCGACTAACGTGACGGCGTGGAAGAGATCGATCGCAAGATCCTGTCGTTGCTGTGCCGGGACGGCAGGATTAGTTTCACCGACCTGTCACGCCAAGCCGGGCTGTCGGTTTCCGCTACCCACCAGCGGGTGCGGCGGATGGAGCGGCGGGGCCTGATCAAGGGATACGCGGCTGTGATCGACCCGGCGGATGCCGGGTTGCCGCTGACCGCGTTCGTCTCCATCACGCCATTCGATCCGGCGTCCCCCGACGACGCGCCGGAGCGACTGGCCAGTCTGGCCGCCATCGAGGCCTGTCACAGCGTCGCCGGGGACGAGAGCTACATCCTCAAGGTGCGCGTTGCCTCGCCCGCTGACCTGGAGAACCTGCTGCAGGAGATCCGTGCGCTGGCCAACGTCTCGACGCGGACCACGATCGTGCTCAGCACCCCCTACGAGAACCGCCCACCGGACCTGTGACCCAGCCCTGGTGACAGAGTCAGGCGCTGCTGGCCGGTGTCAGCACCCCGTCCATCATGAGCGACAGCAGGCGTTCGGCCTGATCGGGGCCGTCCGCAGCGCGCTCGGCCGCCACCGCGACGGCGTGGGAGAGCCGGAGCAGGTCGATCGCGGTCACATCGGGCCGGACGGCGCCCGCCTGCTGGGCGCGGGTGAGCAGCGCGTCCGCCGCGGCCAGCAGATCCTCGCGGCAGGCCGAGACGACCGCCGTGTCCGCGCCGTAGTCCGCCGTCAGCGGGTCTAGGTAGATCAATCCGCTGTTTGATGCTGTGCTGGGTGCATCAAACAGCGGATTGATGCAGTTGCGGCGGGGCGGGTGCTCAGCCGGGTGGTCAGCCGGCCACCTCGATGCGGACGCATTCGCTGTAGGCGACCCGGCCGAAGTACATCACCTTGGCCAGCGCCCACCAGTGCGAGCCGGGACGGGCGGCAGCGGGCAGGCGGAGCGGGTAGCACAGGGTGATGGCCTCACCGGGCTGCACCGCGAATCCCTGTGTCCACGGCCCCAGGCCCGGCCAGGTGCCCAGCGGTGAGATCAGCTGGCACTCGCCCCGGATAGAGGCCGCCGTCCGGTTGGCCACCTCCACGCTGAACTCCCCGTGGTAGCCAGTGCTGGTACCCCCGGCCGCACTGACGGCCAGGACGGCGGGCAGCAGGCGCAGCCCGATCTCCGCCGCGGCCGCCTGCTCATCGGCTTCCACCAGCGGCACCAGGTCGTCCAGCGGCAGGTCGAGCGGGGGAGAGGGTGCCTCGCCCACCGTGATCAGGGCCGCGTCCTCCAGTGTCTGGCCGAGGTCGTCCCTGATCCGCGCGGCCACGTAGTACCGGCCCGGCCGGGTATCGGCCAGCACCCGCGCCGTGAGGTCCCAGCTGGCGAAGCCGCCGCCGGCCAGCTCGTAGCTCAGTGGCCCGGCCGGCTCCACCCGCAGCCCGGGCGGCACGTCGAGGGCAACCTGCCCGCTGGCGGGCTCCGGGCCGCAGGCCACGGTGAGCTGGAGCGGGGCCTGCAGCGGGGCGGCACCGCCCGGCTGGCCCGGGGGGGTGTCCAAAGCGACCCGGCCGGGGGACAGGTGGACCGCGACCGGCAGATTGCCAGCTGGGGCGGGTCCCTTCCCGTGCAGCCAGTACCGGGTGAAGACAGGCTGCGCCGGCTCCGGCGGAGCCTGAGCACCCCCGGCCCCACCCGCCCGGGCACCCCCGGCCCTACCCGCCTGGGCACCATCCCCGCGGCCATCATCCGCGGGGGTCAGCGCGGGCGCCCGGGCGGGGGTCAGCGCGATGGTCACCGTGCCCGCGGTGGGTACCTCCACCAGCGCCGCACCGTCCGCCACCGGCAGCGGCTGGCCATCGCCATCCTCCAGCAGCCCGGTCAGCCGGGCAGCGGCCACCCCGGTGAACAGCGCGACCTGGGCCACCCCGGCTCCGCCCACCGGGCCGGCGTCGCGCAGCCGCACGGTCACCCCGTTTTCCGGGCGCGGCGTCCCCGGCCGGCCGGCGGCGAGCGGGTTCCCGCGTGGCTTGAGGGCGGCGAGCAGGGCGGCCGGGCGGCCCGTGCCGGGAGTGCTGACCTCGCACAGTCCGGCGGCTGACGGCAGGGGGCCGGGGTGGACACCCGTTTCGCAGGCAAGCAGGTCGTGGTTGTACTCCTGGCCGGCCGGCGTGAGCCCGGCGTCGCGCCAGTCGCCCGGGCCGGCCGCCAGCGCGTATTCGAACGTGTGACTCCAGTGCTGCCAGGCGAAACTGCTGCCATCCGGCGCGGTGCGCCGCTCACCGTCGATCCAGACACCGGCGGGCCATGCACTGCTGGCCCGCATCAGCGCGATATGCAGCGTGCCGTCCGGGGTGACCAGGCTGCTGGGGGTGCCCCGGTTCAGCAGGGCCACGCAATGGCCGGCCAGCGGCGGGTCAGGCGGGTCGCCCGGCCCGGCATCGGCCGCGATCACCGGTCCGGCCAGATCGCGGGTCAGGGCGGCGATCGCCTCGGTCAGGTCCGGCCCGGCCACGATGAGCACCGGCAGGTCACGTCCGGCCCGCACATCGGCGTCGGGGCCGAACACCTCCGCGCGTGAGCGCGTGGCCGGCAGCCAGATCCGCGCCGCGCCGTCGGTGGCCAGGCGGCTGGTGACCGCCGCCCGCTCCGCCGGGCCGAGGGTGGCCAGCAGGCGGGCGGTCCACGGGCTGCCGCCGGGCCCGCCGAGCGCGATCCGGCAGTCGGGCACGTTCGAGTCGAGGTCGATGGCGCCGTAGCGGGGGCCGTCGGGCCGGGTGCAGGTCGCGGTCACCCCCTGGGCCGCCAGTGCCGCGATGAGGCTGCGGACCGCCGCCCGGTATGCCTCCAGATCCATGCTGCCGGGCTCAGCGGGGAGTATCACTTCCGCGACGCCGACCGGCCAGGCATGGCCGCCGGCGACCACGCGGGCGGCCGAGCCAAGGCCGAACCACTCGTGCGCCGGGTTGTCGAGGGTGAACGTGTGCCGCGCCGCGTCGGCGTCCGGGATACCGAAGGGGCGGCCCACGACCGCGGTCGCGCCCTGGTAGACGGGCAGCCCGCCCGGCACGTCCGCCGCGAAACGCACCCGCAGGAGCGCGTCCTGCCCGATCGAGCCGTCCACATGGGTGCGGAACTCGACCCGGTCCAGCCCGTCCCACACGATCGTCTCCTGGCTGACCCGCAGCCCGCCCAGGGTGAAGCTGGCGGTCAGCCGGGAGCCGATGGCGCACCGCTGCGCCTGGACGGCCGCGAGTGAACCGGCCGAGCCGGCGCCGGGTCCCTTCGGAGAAAGCAGCCAGGGTCCCTCACCCCAGCGGGGGTGGGTGGCGTACTCCTCCTGGAGCACGAGCTCGTTCCCCGGCCCGCGCAGCAGTTCCGCACCGGTCCGCCGGTCCGCGATCCTGGTGAGCGCGCCGCCCCGGGCGGGGTCGGCCTCGAGCAGGAACGCCTCGTTGCTGATCACCGTTCCCGGCTCGTCGGCCCAGCCGCCGGCACCGGGTTCCGGTGCCGGCCCAGCCCAGTACGTCCGGTAGCCGAGCGCGGGCACGCCGTCCGCCCGGAACGTGATCGTCACCCCGGCCAGCGACCCGTCCGGGTGGCGGCGTACTCCCTCGGCGAGGAACGGCACCCCGGCGCCGGTCTCATCGGACAGGGCCAGCCACGGCGTGCCCGGCTCGGCGAAATCGAGCGTGATCGTGGCCAGGCCCGAGCGCGGCCACGACACGGTGCTGAACACGACGACCGGGCGCAGCCCGGCCTCACTGGTGCCGTCCGGCGGGCGGGTGTCGGCGAGGCCAGCCAGGTAGGCGGCGGCCTCCCGGCGGGCCTCGTCGCCTCGCTCGAACGCCTCCCGCCAGCCGCCGAGCAGGTCGAGGTAGACCTGGTCGGACTCGGTGCCGGTGATCGCGTCATGATGGGCGCCGAACGTCAGCTGCCGCCATGCCTTGTCCAGAGACGCGGCCGGGTACCCGGCGCCGGCCAGCCAGGCCAGGGTGGCCAGCCGCTCGCCGTCCAGGGTCGCCACCTCGGCCGCCCGCTGGGCCTGCTTGGTGTCGATGTAGGAGACGTCCTTGCCCGGGTAGACCGGGTTCATGTCCCGTGTCTGCGGGGTCAGCCAGATCCCGCGGTCGGCTGCCTCCGCCCGGACGGCGGCGAAGAACTCGCGCGGCAGCGCGGTCACGCAACGGGGCCACAGGTAGCGGCTGGCGAAATCCCGGTGCAGGGCGGTCGCCCAGCGGGCCGGGATCACGTGGTCGGCGCCGACCGGCAGCAGCACGTTCCTGGTGGCCGCGACCGGCGCGAGGGTGGCGAGCTGGCCCAGGACCTCCGCTTGCGCGCCCGCCAGGTCGGCCGCCTGGTGGACGCCCCAGCCGGCCCCGTAGTGGTTGGGCATGTAGCTGGTGAGCAGCCCGTTCCCGTCCGGGGAGAGCCACTCGAACTCGCTGGCGAACTGCATCCGGGTGTTGTCACCGACCGTGCGCCATGGCCCCCACTGGTGGAACGGGCCGCGTGCCCAGGCCGAGGAGGTCAGCCCGGCCGCGGCCATCAGCCCGGGGTAGCCGGGATCGAACCCGAACGCGTCCAGCATCCAGGCGCTGTGGGGGTCGCCGCCGAGCACGTCCCGCTGGTGGGCGATCCCGTAAACGGCGTTGCGGATGGTGGACTCGGCGCTGGTCAGGTTGGTGTTGGGCTCGTTGTAGTTGCCTCCGACGAGCTCTACCCGGCCCTCGGCCAGCAGCGCCCGCAGGTCGGCCCGGTCCTGTGGGTGGGCATCGAAATACGGCTTGAGGTAGTCGATCTCGGCCAGCACGAACTTGTAGTCGGGGTCGGCGCGGGCCGCGTCCAGGTGCAGCCGCACCAGCTCGAAGGCGGTGCGGACCTCGGGCAGCCGGCCGTCCGTGTCGGGCAGCAGCAGCTGGGACTGGGTGAACTGGCCCTGGGTGTTCCACCACACCGGGTCGTAGTGGAAGTGGCTGACCATCCAGATGGTCCAGCCGGGCTCGGCGACGGTGAGGACGGCCGCGAGTACAGCACGGGCCGGGGTGGGTCTGCCGCTCTCGGCGATGACCGTGACCGGCAGGGTGCTCCCGGGGCCGTGCGGGGCGGCGACCGCGACCGGTACCTCGGCCGCGGTGGTGGCGCCAGGTTCCAGACCCTCGATACGGAACGGAACCGGGGTGCTGACCCCCGCACCTTCCACGCGGACGGTTACCGGGCCGGCCAGAACCCGGCTACTGCCAGGTGGCTCGTCGCTGGCCAGCGTGACCCGCATGATCTGGAGCGGATTGTCGGCCCGGCCGGTGAACAGGGGAGCCGGTTCGGCGCCGGTGATGCGCATGGGTTCATCGTCGCACGGGGCGAGACAGCACGGCCCGAGCGCGGCATCCGGGCCGATCAGTTGTCGGAAGACGCCTTTCGAGGGTAGTCTTTCGAAACGTGTCTTCCGAAATTCCGCCGCCCGAAACGCCGCCACCGTCACCAGCGGATCCCGTTGGCGAGCTCAGCCTGCGCACTCTCACCGATCCACGGGCGATGCGGGCACTCGCCCACCCGGTGCGCGTGCAGCTGCTTGAGGCGCTCGTACACGCGGGCACGCTCACCGCGACCCAGGCCAGCGACCTGCTGGGAGAGAGCCCGGCGAACTGCGCATTCCACCTGCGGACGCTGGCCAAGTACGGCTACGTGGAGGAAGCGGGCGGCGGGCGTGGCCGGGAACGGCCGTGGCGGCGCGTGCATGTGGGGCTGAACATCTCGGCCGACCAGGACGACCCGCAGACGGCCATCGCCGCGCGGGAGCTGGGCAGGTTCTGGCTGGACATGCTGCTGGACAGGGCGCGTACCGTGCTCGCGCACCAGGATTCCTGGCCCGCGGAATGGCGCCAGGGACTGGGGCAGACCGAGTACATCGCTTACCTCACCCCGCAGGAGGCGCGCCAGCTGGGGGAGGACATCCACCGGCTGCACTCGGCCTACTTCGACCGGCTGGACCATCCCGAGCGCCGCCCGGCTGGCGCCATGCCGGTCGAGGTCCTGCTCCTGTCGTATCCGCTGCTCCACCTCGCCGGCTGGGCGGCCCCGGTCCCCGGCCCCGCCCAGCCGCTACCCGCTCAGCCACCACCGGCTCAGCCACCACCGGCTCAGCCACCACCCGCTCAGCCACCAACGGCTCAGCCACCACCCGCCGGCGGGACCTCCAGCTAGCCCGCCCATCGCCGCCAGGGAGTCACTCATGCACCCCGAGATCGCCCGCACCCTCAGCGAGCAGCGTCAGGCTGACCTGCTGCGGCAGGCGGAACGGCGGCGCTGGACGGCACAAGCGCGGCGGGCACAGATCAAGCGGGCACAGATCAAGCGGGCACAGGGCCAGCGGGCACAGGGCCAGCGGGCACAGAGCCACTGGGCACGGGGCCACTGGGCACGGGGCCAGCGGGCACAGATCCGGTGGGCACCGGTCCGGTGGGCACGGGTCCGGTGGGGACGGGGGGCCGTGCCCGCGTCGCAGGGCGTCCCGGCGGGCGTCTTCCTGGCCGGGCCGCAGGCGTTCGGCTTCCGCAGCTATCTGACCGCGGCCGAGGCGCAGCAACTCGCCGGGGAGTGGGCGGAGGTGCTCAGCAGGTACGCGGACCGGGTGGCCGACCCGGCCCGCCGCCCGGCGGATGCGGTGCCGTTCGAGGTGGTCGTGCTCGGGCAGCAGGTGCCCGACCTGGTCGGCGCCGCCAGCGGCCGGCCCGGTGCGGCAAGCAGGGGCCCGGCAGGCAAGGGCCCGGCAGGCAGGGGCCCGGCAGGCAGCGGCCCGGCAGGCTGACATGAGGCGGCTGCTGAGGCACCGGGATGCCAGGCTCTACCTGCTGGGGCAGTCGCTGTCCACGGTGGGGGACAGCGCGCTGTGGCTGGCGATGGGCATCTGGGTGAAGATCCTGACCGGCAGCAGCAGTGAGGCCGGGCTGGTGTTCTTCGCTTTCACCGCGGGCCTCATGCTGGCCCCGGTCACCGGCCTGATCGCGGACCGGCTGCGGCGGCGGCCGCTGCTCATCGGCGCCAATCTGGGCTCCGCGCTGCTGGTCTGCGCCTTGCTGGCCGTCCGGGGGCAGCCCGAACTCTGGCTGGTCTACCTGGTCATGTTCGGTTACGGGGCGCTGAACAGCCTGATCAGCTCCGCGCAGACGGCGCTGCTCGCCGTCATGCTGCCGCCGGACCTGCTGGGCGAGGCGAACTCGGTCCTGCAGATGGCTGCCATGGGCCTGCGGGTGGTCAGCCCGCTGCTAGGAGCTGGCCTGCTGGCCTGGGTGGGGCCGGCGCCGGTCGTCCTGCTCGATGCCGGGACGTTCCTGGCGGCCGCCGCCTGCCTGGCCGCGCTGCGGCTGCGCGAGCCGCGGCCCGCACCGGCGGAAACGCGCTGGCAGGCGGAAGTCACGGCCGGCATCCGCCACATCGGCCGGACCGAGGCCCTGCGGCGGCTGCTGGTCACCGGGGTCATCGCGCTGCTGGTGTTCGGCTTCTTCGAGACCGTGCCGTTCGCTGTGGTCGGTCAGGGCCTGCACCGGCCGCCCGCCTTCCTCGGGGTCGTGGAGGCTCTCGTGGGCGTTGGCGCGCTGGGCGGCGGGGCGCTGGCCACGCCGCTGATGCGGCGGACCGGTGAGCGGGTGCTCATGGTGCTCGCGCTGCTGATCGCCGGCACCGCCTGCCTGCTGCTCATTCCTTCCTCGCTGCCGGTGGTGCTGGCCGCGGCCGGGCTGCTCGGCCTGGCCATCGTCTGGTTCAACGTCGGGTCGATCACCATGATCCAGCGGCTGACCGCGGCCAGCCTGCTCGGCCGGGTGGACGCGGCGCTCAATGTGGCCATCACCGTCCCGCAGGTGATCTCGATCGCCACTGGCGCGGCACTGATCGCGGTCGTGAACTACCGCGTCCTGCTGGTGGTGATGGCGGCCGTCATCGTGGCGTCGGCACTGTACCTGGCGGGTCCCCGGCGGTCCGTGCGGGCCCGCCCGGCCGCCACTACAGCCGCGCCGGCCCTGCCTGACGAGGGGTAATCATCCGCGCAGGCGGCAATCGTGTGTATCGATGGGTACCATCGAAACAGGACATCTGTTGGCGGGAAGTCGGGCACCCGCGCACAGAGAGCGAACGAGGTGCCGATGACCGAGTCTCCGGTTACCCTGCGGGACGTCGCCGCCCGAGCGGGGGTACATCCGGCCACTGCCTCGCGCGCGCTCAACCCGGAGACCCGGCTGCTGGTCCGGGAGGACACCGCGCGCCGGGTGCTGGACGCGGCCGAATTCCTCGGGTACCACCCGAACCCGGTGGCGCGCAGCCTGCGCACCCGGCGCTCGCACACCATCGGCGTGCTCATTCCCGACCTCACCAACCCGCTGTTCCCGCCCATCGTGCGCGGGCTGGAGGACCGGCTCGCGGCGGCCGGGTACGTCGCGCTGATCGGCAACACCGACGGGGACGGCGAGCGGGAGCGGCTGATCTTCAACCAGATGCGGGCCCGGCATGTGGACGGGGTGGTGCTCGCGACCGCCCACCTCAGTGACCCGCTGCTCGCTGAGGCCGTCCGGGCGGGCCTGCCGGTCGTGCTGATGAACCGGATGGCGCAGGACCACAGCCTGCCGTCGGTCTCGGTGGACAACGAGCGCGGCATGCGGATGGCGGTGGCGCACCTGGCGGCCGAGGGTCACCGGCGGATCGCTCACATCTCCGGGCCGCAGGAGGTGTCCACCGGGCTGAACCGCTACCGTGGGTTCGTTTCGGCGATGGAGGCGCACGGGCTGGCGGCCGATCCGGACCTGATCATCTCCGCCAAGGCGTTCTCGATCGAGGAAGGCCTGCGCTGCACCCGAATCCTGCTGGAACACCGCGGCGGGTGCACGGCGGTGGCGGCCGGCAACGACATGCTGGCAGTCGGCTGCTTCGCCGCCCTGGAGGAGGCGGGCCTGAACTGCCCCGCCGACCTGTCGGTGGTCGGTTTCAACGACATGCCGTTCATCGACCGGCTGCGGCCGCCGCTCACCACCATCCGCTTCCCGCACTACCAGCTGGGAACCGAGGCCGCGCAGCTGCTGCTGGAGCAGATCGGCGGCCAGGGCGGCCCCGTCAAGGTGCTCTACCTCGCCCCGGAACTCATCGTCCGGGGATCGACCGCACCCTGCCGAGAGCGCGCCTGAGCCCACCGGAGCCGACGCAGTGTCAGCCCGACGTAGTGGCAACCCAACGCAGTTCTGGCCAACCCCAGCCCAGCCTTGACCAACTCCAACACAGTCTTAGCCAACGCTCGCGGAGTGCTTAACCAACACCGCTGAGGGGCTGCACACGATTGCGCTAGGCTGACCGCTACCGTCGGCTTCGCCGGGATGGTGAGCCGGCCAGCCTTGCCAGCTTTGTCCAGGTCAGAAGGTAACAGCTTGGGAACATCGCATTGACACGACGACCGGCGTGAGCAAGGCTGCACTCTGCAAACGATTGTTAGAGGTGAGGAAATGGCCCGGGAGGACACCGAGCACCGGCTTGGCTGGCTGGGGACAGGGCGGATGGGCTCCGCACTGGTCCAGCGCCTGCTCGCCGGTGGCTGTGATGTCGCCGTCTACAACCGGACCAGGTCCAAAGCGGAGCCACTGGCCGCACGCGGGGCGAAGATCGTCAACTCGGCAGCCGAGCTAGCTGACCGGGACATCGTATTCGCCACCGTCGGGACGCCGCAGGACTTGCTGGATGCTGTGCTCGGCCCATCCGGCCTGATCTCCGGCGGCGGTGCCCCCAAGATCGTGGTGGATTCCTCGACGATCTCGGTGGAGGCGTCCCAGCAGGTCCGTGAGCGGCTGGCCGCCCACGGCACCGAACTGCTCGCGGCGCCGGTGATGGGCAACCCCAAGGTGGCCAGTGTCGGCCGGCTGACGCTGGCGGTCTCCGGGCCGCGGTCGGCGTTCGACACCGCCCAGCCCTATCTCGAGCTCCTCGGCGCCGGGGCGACCTATGTGGGCGAAGGCGAGCTCGCCCGGACGGTAAAGATTTGCCATAACCTTTTCCTGGGTGTGGTAACGCAGTCGCTGGCGGAAGTGACGATCCTGGCCCAGCGGAGCGGCATCAGCAGGGAAGCGTTCCTGGCCTGCCTGAACAACAGCGTGATGGGCTCGACCTTCACCCGGTACAAGTCACCGGCCTTCGTCAACCTCGACTTCCACCCCACATTCACAGCCGCCTTGCTCCGCAAGGACTTCGACCTCGGACTGGCCGCGGCGCGGGAGCGGGAGGTCCCGCTCCCGGTGGCCGCACTGGTTCACCAGATCATCCAGAGCCTGATCGGCCGGGGCCGCGGCGACGACGACTTCGCAGCCCTGATCGAGCTGGAAGCCGCGTCGGCGGGCCTGGAGCTGGTCAGTGAGAATGCGGACATCTCCGACGGACTTGACCCAGCCCACGCGAACAACGCAAATGCAGTACGGTGAGGCCCCGGCACGACTATCCGTGGCCGGTCGCTGACCCGCCCTCCCGGACCCTCGTCACCGAGGCACCCGCACCGGGCGCCGACGGCGACCGCACATTCAAATGGCCATTCATAACCTGGAAGGAGGAACCGGATGAGACCTCACGGCACCCGGTTCTTGGCTCTGACAGCCGTCGCCGCTACCGCGGCGATGGTCATCGCTGCCTGCAGTAGCAGCAGCAGTTCCAGCACCGGCGGTACCAGCAAGGCCCCGGTCGTCGTCGGCACCTCGCTTTCGCTCACTGGTGACTTCTCCGCCGACGGCCAGGCGTTCCAGCGCGGCTACAACCTGTGGGTGCAGGACATCAACAAGAGCGGTGGGCTGCTCGGCCACAAGGTCCAGCTGAAGGTCGTGAACGACAACAGCGACCCCGGCACGGTCACCACCAACT
Source organism: Streptosporangiaceae bacterium (assembly GCA_035532275.1). Taxonomy (GTDB): domain Bacteria; phylum Actinomycetota; class Actinomycetes; order Streptosporangiales; family Streptosporangiaceae; genus UBA9676. The sequence continues at coordinate 17,878 of DATKRG010000308.1, forward strand.
ACACGCAGCTGATCGGCTCCGACCACGTCAACTTCACGGTCGGCCCGTTCTCCTCGCTGCTGACCGCCCCGGCGGCCCAGGTGGCGGCGCGGTACCACTACGCCTTCATCGAGGGTGCCGGTGGTGCGCCGTCGGTCTTCGCGCTGAAGCTGCCCAACCTCTTCGCGGTCAGCCCGCCGGTCGCCAACCAGCTGGTGCCGTTCGCGAACTGGATCGCCTCGCTGCCACCCAGCCAGCGGCCGAAGACCGCCGCCTACCCGATGGTGAACGACCCGTTCGCTGACCCGATGGTGCAGACCGCGCAGGCCATCATCCAGAAGGCCGGCGTCAAGACCGTCTACTCCAAGATCTTCCCGGCGGAGAACCCGGACTACAAGGCCGGTGCGGACCAGGTGGCCGCACTGCACCCGGACCTGGTGCTGCTCGGCGCGGTGGACGTTCCCACCGTGTCGTCGTTCATGAACGCATTCATGCAGCAGCACTACACCCCGAAGATCCTCGCCTCCTCGGCAGGGCCTGACCAGGGTGCTGCGTTCATCAGCGCGGTCGGGGCCAAGAACGCCACCGGCACCATGGTGCCGAACGGCTGGTACCCCGGCTTCAAGAACCCGATGAGCCAGGCGTTCGTCAAGTCCTACATCGCCAAGTACGGCGGCACCGCCTCGGGTATCAACTCCGACGCCGCGGAGGCGTACTCCGTAGGCCAGACGCTGGCGGCCGCGGTCAACGCGACCAAGAGCCTCGACAACGCGAAGATCATCAGTTACCTGCACAGTGGTGTCACGCTCCAGACCGTGCAGGGCCCGGCCCAGTTCAACAGCATCGGCGAGAACACCGCTGCCTCGATCTACATCTTCCAGTGGCAGACGGGTTCGAACTTCGTGCAGGTGCTGCCGACCAGCGCGTCTGGCTCGATAGCGGTCGTCAACCCGAAGCCCGCCTGGGGCAAGGGCTGATCCAGTGGTGGGGGGGGGGGGGGGGGG
>DATKRG010000309.1:0-10984 GCA_035532275.1 Streptosporangiaceae bacterium
TCAGATCAGCCGCCGTTCGGCCGCCCAGCGCGTCAGCTGGTGCCGGGTCGAGAGCTGGAGCTTGCGCAGGACCGAGGAGACATGGCTCTCGACGGTCTTGGCGGAGATGTACAGCTCGCGCGCGATCTCCTTGTAGGTGTAGCCGCGGGCGATCAGGCGCAGGACCTCACGTTCACGGGGCGTCAGCTGGTCGAGCTCGGGATCGAGAGCCGGCCGGCCCGGGCCGCCGGCCGGGGCCAGGGCCGCGAAGGCGTCCAGGACGAACCCGGCCAGCCGGGGCGAGAAGACCGCGTCCCCGGCCGCGACCCGGCGCACCGCATCCACCAGCTCGGTGCCGGAGATTGTCTTGGTCACATAGCCCCGTGCGCCGGCCCGGATGACGGCGATGACGTCCTCGGGAGCGTCCGAGGCGGACAGCGCCAGGAAGTGCACCTGCGGATGAGCGGCCTTCGTGGCCGTGACCACGTCCTGCCCGCCCCCGCCGGGCAGGTGCACGTCGAGCAGGACGACATCCGGCAGGCATTTGGCGATCAGCGCGACAGCGGGCGCGACATCCTCCGCCTCGCCCACCACATCGACCTGGTCACCGAGCTCGGACCGGACCCCGGACCGGAACAGGCCGTGGTCGTCGACGATGAAGACCCGCGGCCGGCCGCCACCCGCCGCAGGCGGGCCCGCCGCGGTCATGCCCGGCTCGGATGACGGGTCCCGGCAGCGCGCGGCATCGTCAGGGACACCTCGGTGCCCTCCCCCGGGGCGGTGCGGACCGTCACCGAGCCCCCGTGACGGGTCATCCGGGCATGGATGGACTCGGCCAGCCCCTTCCGGTCGCCGGGCACCGCTTCCGGGGTGAAGCCGCGCCCGCGATCACGGACGTACAGCGCCACCCCCGTGGGCTCGACCTCGGCGAACAGCGAGACGACGGAGGCACCCGACCATTTGGCGGCGTTGACGGTCGCCTCGCGGGCCGCCGCCAGCAGGGCGCTGAGATCGTCGTCCAGCTCACAGTCGCCGACCGTGACCGCCTCGATGGCGAGCCCGTGCTGGGCCTCCACATCCTGCTGGATAAGCCTGATGCCGTCGGCCAGGGTCGTGCACGCCCCGGCCATCGAACCGGGCGGGCTGCCGCCGAACAGCCAGGAGCGCAGCTCCCGCTCCTGGGCGCGGGCCAGCTGGATGACCTGCTGGGGCTGGTCTGCGCGGAGCTGGATCAGGGCCAGCGTCTGCAGCACCGAGTCGTGCACGCGGGCCGCCATGTCGGACCGTTCCTCCGCCCGGACCCTGGCCTGCCGTTCGATCACCAGGTCACGGGCGATTCGCAGCCACCAGGGGCCCAGGGCCAGCACCATCGCGGCGATCACCAGCGTCACCCCGGCCAGCGGCCGCAGCAGCGCGGAGTTGCCATGCCCGGCCAGCAGGGCACCCAGCCCGCCGGCCAGCAGCAGCGCCGCTGCCGCCAGGCGCAGCAGGGATCCCGGCCGCCGGTTGGATTCGGCCAGGCCCAGCAGCGGGCCGGCCAGGTGCCGGATCGCCGCATGCTCGTCCGCCGGGGAGTTTCGCCAGATCAGCGTGATACCGGCGACGCTGATGACCAGCGGCCATGCCAGCGACCACAGCCAGCTGGCGCCGAGCGCACCCGAGATGGCCAGGACCACGGCCAGCAGCGACCCGAGGCCGGCGGCCAGCGCCAGGCCCCGCCGGTCGGCCAGCGCCCTGCCCGCGATGTTGCTGTCGCTGCCCGCAGCGGGCACCAGCAGCCACGCCACGACATAGGCCGCCACACCGAAGCCGCTGAACAGGGCCGTCACCACGAAAACGATCCTGATGACCGTGACGTCGATGCCCGTCCGTGCCGCCAGGCCGGCCGCCAGCCCGCCGACCAGACGGTCCTCGCGCGCACGCCGCAGTGCCCCGCCGCTGCGCGGCCCTTGCGCCCACCGGCCCAGCCGGCGCCAGCGATGCTGGTGCTCCGGCCAGCCCGGCGGCGACCAGGCGGGGCCCGGCGGGACGGAGCTGGTCCGTTCTTCCACCTGTCAATCATCGCCCCGCAGGCGCGCCGCCGCCATCGGGGCAATCCCTGATCCGGCTGGCGTGGCCTCAGGGGCGGATTGGGGGTCTTCCCCGATGCCCGCGCGAACCCGCGGCGGCACGCTGGTGCCATGAACACAACGCAGGCGCAGCCGCAGGATGCACAGCCACAGGACCAGCCCAGCCCACAGCCGCTGTGCCGGCCTGTGCAGGACCGGATGCTGGCGGGGGTCGCCACCGGCATCGCCCGCTATCTCGGCGTGGACGTGACGATCGTGCGGGTCGTCTTCGCCGTCCTCGCCGTCGTGGGCGGCGCGGGCATACCCATCTACCTCGCGGGCTGGCTGCTGATCCCCGAAGAGGGCTCCGGGCAGTCCATCGCCAGCGACTTCATCCAGTCCAGGCACGCCGGATCTGCGTGATGAAGGAGGCCGCCGACATGTCAGCGCAGCACGGTTCCCGCCGCAGGGGCGGGCCGGCGGGCTGGTGGGCCGGCCCGGACATGAGGGTCTCCGACGCCGAGCGGGCCGAGGTCGCCGACCGGCTGTCCAAGCACTTCAGCGACGGGCGGCTGGACCAGGCGGAGTTCGACGAGCGCCTCGGCCGGGCCATGAGCGCCAAGACCCAGTCCGACCTGCACGGCCTGTTCACCGACTTGCCACCCACCGGCGAGCTGGGGCAGATACCCAGCCGGCGGACGGGGCACCGGGATCACCGGGATCACCGGGTGATCGGCCTCATCCTGATCATCGTGGCCGCCATCGCCGTCGGGCATGCCCTGACCGTGCCGTTCTTCCCATTCCTCTTCTGGCACCCGCTGTTCGGGCCATGGGTCCCGTGGCTGCTGATCGGGCTCGCGATCTTCCTCTGGATCCGCTACAGCAGCGGCCGCCGCCGGTCCTGACCGGTACTCGGGGGCTGCTCACTCCCGGCCGGGCGGCTGGTCCCGGCCGGGAGTAAGCATGTGCGAATCAACCCCAGGCCCGCGGGGGTGGTCAGCTGCCCGGCGGTGCCGCCCCCACCCCTGCTCGGGGGTGTCACGCCGGTGACCTGCAATGGCATAAAGCTTCACTCCTTTCCCCGGGGACTGCCTGAGGCCGGCATGGTTCCCGGAGCCGGATGCCGGCCGTCGGTAACGTACCCGGCCGGCTGTCACGGCTCCCGTTCCGGGAAATGGATTGTTTTGCGGGCTTTCCACGGAAAGTGGCGACCATGCCTCGGCGCCAATCCTCGGGGTGCCGGCGGCACGGTCAGCCCGCCAGGTGGTACCTGCCGGATGTCGAGATGAGCGGCACAGCTCCGTCCTCATGATGAGAACGCCCGTGCGGGGCGGCTACCCGGAAGGACAGGCAGCATGGACTGGAAACTTGAGGTTGTGGTTGTCCCGGTCACCGACATCGACCAGGCGAAGGACTTCTACGTCGGCAAGCTGGGATTTCACCTCGATGCCGACACCCAGCCCACGCCGGCCATGCGGGTGGTGCACATGACACCGCCCGGGTCGGCGTGCTCGGTGGTCATCGGGCCGATCCAGGTGCCGGCGGGTAACGGCCGGGGGCCGGGCGCCAGCCTGCAGCTGGTCGTCACCGACATCGAGGCGGCCCGCGCCCAGCTGGCCGGGCGGGGTATCGAGGTGTCGGAGGTCCAGACGCTGGACCCCCGCGATGGCGGGAAGTTCGTCTTCTTCAGCGACCCCGACGGCAACAACTGGGCCGTGCAGGAAGTCCGGGAACGGGTCGGCGCTCCCTCGGCGTAACCGGCGCCGGGCGGAAAGCGTAACGGCTCCGCCAGCACCGGCTGCGGCGCTGCCGGATGCCTTCGACGAGCGGGCGGGCGATCGATTCGCTGAAGCTGAGCTCGATCACGCGTACACACGGGCGCAGATCTGGGCCGTGCGTGATCTTGTGCGGACTGCCAGGGTTCCCTAGCGTTGCGGTTGGCGACATGGGTGAGGGTCCTATGGGTTTCGTGAGGCCGTATCTGCCGGATATTGACTACGGCGAGTGGCGTGCCAGGCCCCGGGCCGACCGGGTGCGCACGATGGTCGTCGACTGGGCGAACGCGGGCTTCGGCACCCCCGACTCGGTCTACGTGCTGTACGCACTCAAGATCGTCGCCTACATCGCGGCGGCCATCTTCTTCGTGACCCTCACCCCTGGCATCGGCGGCTTCGGTGACGTGGCGACATGGTGGGCCGAGCCGGTCGTGTTCGAGAAGGTCGTGCTGTGGACCCTGCTGTTCGAGGTGATCGGCCTCGGCTGCGGGTTCGGCCCGCTGACCCTGCGTTTCCTGCCGCCGATCGGCACGTTCCTGTACTGGCTGCGGCCCGGGACGATCCGCCTTCCGCCCTGGCCGGACAAGGTGCCGGGCACCAGGGGGACGACCCGCACCGTGCTCGACGTCGCGCTGTACGCCGGGGTGCTGGCGGCGGCGGTGTGGGCACTGCTCGCGCCCGGCTCGCGCAGCCTGGGCGGGCTGCCCGGCCCGGTCGGCCTGATCGAGCCCTCCCGGCTGTGGCCGCTGGTGATCGTGCTGCCGCTGCTGGGCCTGCGCGACAAGACGATCTTCCTGGCCGCCAGGGCCGAGGTCTACGGCACGATGACCCTCACGTTCCTGCTGCCCGGCACCGACATGATCGCCACCGCGAAGTTCGTCATGCTGTTCCTGTGGTGGGGTGCCGCGACGTCCAAGCTGAACCGTCACTTCCCGTACGTGGTGTCGGTGATGATGTCGAACAACCCGCTGCTGCGCGCCAAGGCGCTCAAGCGCATGTTCTTCCGGAGCTATCCCGACGACATCCGGCCGTCGGCCCTGGCGCGGGCGCTGGCGCACGGCGGGACCGTCATCGAGTTCACCGTCCCGCTGCTGCTGTTCCTGTCCCGCGGCGGCACGCTGACAGTCATCGCCGCGACCATCATGGTGGCGTTCCACCTGCTGATCCTGACCAGCATCCCGCTGGGCGTGCCGCTGGAGTGGAACGTCTTCATGATCTTCTCGGTCCTCTACCTGTTCGTTCACTACGCGTCCATTGGCCCGGCGGCCATCACGCACCCCCTGCCGGTCGTGGTGCTCCTGGCCGTGGTGGCCCTGACCATCGTCACCGGCAATCTCGCGCCGACGAGGACCTCGTTCCTGCCGTCCATGCGCTACTACGCCGGGAACTGGGACACCTCGCTGTGGTGCCTGGGGCCGGCGGCGGCGGCCAAGCTCGACGCCGGCATCAAGAAGGCAGCGGCGCTGCCCAGTGTGCAGCTGACCAGGCTCTACGGGGAGCAGACCACGGATCTGCTGATGCATAAGGGCATGGCGTTCCGTGCGATGCACACGCACGGCCGCGCCCTGTACGGGATGATCCCCCGCCTGTGCGGGCCAGCCCACGAGACCGGCTACACGCCGGTGGAGGGTGAGCTCATCGCCGGCGTGGTGCTCGGCTGGAACTTCGGCGACGGCCACCTGCACAACCGGCAGCTCATCAGCGCCGTCCAGGAGCGCTGCCAGTTCGCCGAAGGCGACGTCCGGGTCGTCGTGCTCGACGCGCAGCCCATTCACCGCCAGCGCCAGCACTATCAGCTCATCGACGCGGCGACCGGCGTCTTCGAGGAGGGCTACGTCGCCGTCAGCGACATGCTCGCGCGCCAGCCGTGGACCGCGGACTTCCCGGTCGAGGTGGTGCCCACGTCCGCCAGCATGCCAGCGGAGCCGGGCCTGGCGGAGTCGTGACCACGGCGATCGTCGTCGGCTCCGGGCCGAACGGCCTCGCCGCGGCGGCCACTCTCGCATCGGCTGGCGTCGAGGTCACCGTGCTGGAAGCCGCCAGCTCCATCGGCGGCGGAACCCGCACCAGTGAACGGACCCTGCCCGGGCTCCTGCACGACCACTGCTCGGCGTTCCACCCGATGGGAGCCGGCTCGCCGTTCCTGCGGAGCCTCGACCTGGCCCGGTACGGCGTCAGGTGGCGCTGGGCCGGCGTCGACCTCGCCCACCCGCTCGACGGCGGCAGCGCGGGCGTCATGGTCCGCTCCCGCGAGGAGACGGCCGACCATCTGGGCCGCGACGGCAAGGCGTGGCTGCGGCTGTTCGACCCGCTCACCGACGGCTTCGACGATCTCGCCGCGGACGTCATGCGGCCGGTCACCGCAGTTCCGGCCCACCCGGTGCGCCTCGCCAGGTTCGGGCTGCTGGCGCTGCAGCCAGCGACCTGGATCGCCCGGCGCTGGCAGACAGAAGAGGCCCGTGCACTGTTCACGGGCATAGCCGCCCACGGGAACTGCCCGCTGAACCGGCCGGCGACCGCCGCCATCGCCCTCCTGCTTGCCGCCGCTGGCCACCGGCACGGCTGGCCGGTCGCCGAAGGTGGCTCCCGGGCGATCAGCGACGCGCTGGCCAAGGTGACGCAGGACCACGGCGGGCGGATCGAGACCGGCGTACGGGTCACCTCCCTTGCCAGCCTCCCCCGGGCCGACATCGTCATGCTCGACCTCGCCCCCAGCGCAGTCGTCAGCCTGGCCGGCGACCGGCTCCCGGCGCGGGTCCGGCGTGCATACCAGCGGTACCGGCACGGTCCTGGCGCATTCAAGCTCGACCTCGCGGTCGAAGGCGGCATCCCGTGGACCAACCCGCACTGCCGCCAGGCCGGCACGGTCCACGTCGCAGGCACGACCAGGGAGATCCTGGAGGCGGAACGGGCCGTTCACCGCGGGCAGATGCCCGGCCGGCCTTTCGTGCTCGTCGGCCAGCAGTACCTGGCCGACCCCACCCGGTCGCGCGGCAACACCCATCCAGTCTGGGCGTACGCGCACGTCCCGGCGGGCTACCCGGCTGACGCCACCAGCGCGATCATCGCCCAGATCGAGCGCTTCGCGCCCGGGTTCCGCGACCGGATCGTCGCCCAGGCCCAGACGGCACCGCCGCAGTGGCCGGCCTACAACGCGAACTACATCGGCGGCGACATCCTCACCGGGGCGAACTCACCGTGGCAGCTGGCACTACGGCCGCGGCCCGCGCTGAACCCGTACCGCACCGGCATCCCGGGCGTCTACATCTGCTCGGCGGCCACACCGCCAGGTGCCGGGGTGCACGGCATGTGCGGATACAACGCCGCGCAGTCCGCCCTCAGCCGGCCGGATCGCTGAAGGCAGCCCTCAGCTGATCCTCCTGCTGCACCGAGAGGTCTGAGCGCATCAGCTCCATGGCTTGTCCCTCGAACGCCTTCGCCACCGTGTCCATCGCGGCATCGGCGCTCAGCAGCACAAGCGCTGAGGTCCCCGGCGTCATGTCACCCTTCACCGACTCGACCATCGCGCTGTCGATGCCGGCCTTCCGGATCTTCTTGGCAAGCGAGGAGGCCTTGCTGCCCTCGTCGGTCACGTGCTCCTGTGCCTGGGGGGCCGCCGCATATTGCGGCCAGCGGATAATGGCGACATCCTGCACATCGATGAGGTCCTGGGTATCCAGCTGCTTCAGCCTGAGGACGGCCGCATCGGCCCCTTCGGTGCCGCTGAACCGCCACGCTGTTGTTGACATCGATTCCGCTCCTCCCCGGGCCGGGTGGTTCCGGCCGCGCCATCGGTCGGCGGGAATGGGCCGGGCCAGCAAGCCCCCGTGACCACGCCAGGCTGGTGGTCATCGTTTTGCTCCCCTGGTCGTTCAGTTCCCCGGTGATCCAGGAGCACACCCCGGCCCCTGGTTCACCCGGGTGGATCCGGGCTGAGGTCCGCGACCCTAGTCCGTGGCTCCGGAGGCAGGTCCCTGGCGGTCCAGGTCGGCCTCCGCGAGCAGGCGGGCGGCCGCGCCGGGGTCACCCAGCAGGGCGGCGAGCAGGTGCCGGGCCGACCAGTTGCCCGACGCCCAGGCCAGCCCGCAGGCGAGGCCGCCGGGCCCGGCGGCGTGAACGGCGCCGTTGGTGTAGCGCCACGGCACAGACACGCCGTCCACAACGAGCGGGTCGTGCGCGTAGTAGGTCGCGGGAGCGCCGGGCAGCACCGCGCGCACGATCGCGGGGACCGGGCGGCTGACCGGTGACGACTCGACCAGCCCGGCGACTTCCTCCGAGACCAGCGGCAGGTCGAGCAGGTCAGCGAGCCGCGCAGCCAGGTCGTGCGGCGCCAGCACCAGCGGCTGGGCGGCCACGAGCGGCCACAGGTCCGCGGCGTCGAGCACCAGAACGTCCCCGGCGTCGGCCACGGCAACCTCGTCCCCGCACACCACGCGCACCCGGTCCGGCGGTGTGGCCCGGGCGACGGCCGCGAGTGCCGTCCACAGCGCCCGCAACTGCGCCCGCGTCACCGGCCGCCCGGCGTCGGCCAGCCGGTCCAGCAGCTCGTCCGCCCCGCCCGGCTCGGCGAGCAGCTCAGCGAGCGAGGTCCGCACCCCCAGCGCGCGGGCGACAGCCGGGTCCGCTGGCAGGGCGGCCTCGTCGTACAGGCCCTGAAGCAGCGGGTCCGTGCCCGCGGCGCGCACGTCGGTGGGCCGGTGGCCGCCGAGGACCGGGTGGCGGCGGAGCCACCAGGCGGTGTAGGACGGCACCTCGGCGTGGTGGCCGTCTGCGAGCAGCACCCGGGTGGGCTCCACGAGCGCCGCCCGCACGGACGGCGCGGCGAGCAGCTCCAGTGCCTGCGGCCAGCGTGCCGGGTCGACGAGCTCGAGGTCGCGGACGGCCAGCACCTGCGCCGCCACCGGTGGCACGTCACCGCCGGGCAGCCGCGCACATACGTCGGCCGCCCACTCCTGCGCACCGTCCAGGTCCAGGCCTGGCGTATCAAGGGCAACGTCTTCCGCGGCCAGCAGGCCGAACGACGACAGCACGCCGGCTGCCTCGAAAGTCGCGGCGTCGTGGCGCTTGAGTATCGCCGGGCTGAGGGTGCCGAACGGCGAGTCCGCCGCGACCACACTGGCCAGCGGGCCGCCGGGGAGCAGCAGCTCACCCGCCGGGTACCACTCGTCATCGGCGCCTGGCAGCGCCAGATCCGCGAGCCAGGGCTGCTCACCCGGCCGCAGGTGGGCGGCCGCGACGAGGCTGAGCACCGCGTCGGCGATGGGCTCAGGATCCTCTGACTCGTAGGAGTCCGCGACGGTTGCGCGCACGGCCGGGTCGGCCAGGACGCCGCGCGGTGTTGCCTCGGCCGCGCCCAGCCGGGCCAGGAACGGGTGCACCGCGCCGGGATGCACGATGCGCAGGCCCAGTAGCGACAGTTGCCCGGGGTGATCGAGGCCGGGCATGGGCAGCAGCAGCCCGCGCGGCCCCCGCACCAGCCGCCCGTCGGCGAGCGGGACCGGCAGCGCGCCGAGCTCGCCTGGATCCGCGGCGGCCAGCGCCTCATACAGTCCCCGCCACCAGGCCGGGTCGCGGTCGAGCGAGGCGAGCATGTCAGCGAGCTCGGCCAGCCGGAGCCGCCGGACGCCCAGTACCGCGTGGGCGGGATGCCGCGCCGGCCCCGCGACCAGGCCCTCCAGCACTGGGGCGAGATAGCCGGTGAGGTCCGGGAGGTCTGGGTCCAGGACGACCGCGTCACGGGGCCGGATGCGCGGGCCAGGCTGCTGGGCGGCGGGAAGGAACGCGGTCTCCTGCAGCCGCGCCAGGATCGCGCGCCGCAGCTGCGCGTCCAGCTCGCCCAGCCCGACCGGACCCGGGACCAGGCCGAGCAGGCCATCCCCGGGAGCGAGGCTGGGCAGCAGGCGAGCGTAGACCTCGGCGGCCTGATCGAGAAGGAAGTCGGTGAGCGGGCCCGGCGCGACGTGGCGGCGGTCGGGACTGAGCGGGAACGAGGCGAGCAGCAGCGCCGGGAGGCCAAGCGGCTCATCGGTCGGCGTGGGCGCGTGCACGACCGCGCTGACGCCGTCAGGCAGGCGGCCGGCCGGCGCGTCACCGTCCTCGCCGCCCGGCGTGACCGGCACCGCCCAGCGCACCGACCACGACGGGCGGGCGCGCTCCTCGGCTGGGCGGTCGGCGAGCAGCCCGGGATCGGCCCGGCCGCCCGCGGCTCCCGTGCGCCACCTGCAGGTCCTGCCGTCGACGATGGTGGTGACGCCGTCGCCGTCGTGCGCCGCGGTGAGCGAGCGTGTGGTGCCGCCGGCCTCGATCTCGATGGCGGCGAGCACGGGCAGCGCGAGGAGCAGCGCGGGTCCTGTCTCGGCGAGCAGCCGCTCGACGAGCTGGCGGGCGGCCTCGTCCCGCAGCGGCAGCGTGACTGCTGTCGTGAATCCTTCGGGGGGCGCGTCTTCCGCCGGGAACGGCAGCCGCAGTACGGGCAGGTGACCCGACCGCGCGGCGAGCTCGCCGGCCAGGGCGGGAATCTGCTGGATGAGGTCGCGGGCGGCGCTGCTCGACCAGCTCACCGCACCGGTGAGCGAGGAAATGCGCGGCTCGTCGCTGACCGCCACGGCGGCCGCGAAGCCCACACCGAACCTGCCGACCGCCATCTCGTGCGCATCGGGCCCGCGCTTGCTGGACGCGCGCAGCGTGGACAGCGCCGCGACGCCAGCCGCGTCCAGCGGCGCGCCGGTGTTCGCGGCCACGAGCGTTCCGTCGCGCAATGTCAGCCGCAGGCAGCCTGCCACTCCTCCGCGCGCCGCCGCATCCGCCGCGTTTTGTGCCAGCTCCACCACGACGCGGTCCCGGTAGCCACCGAGCGCGTAGTCCTCCTCCGCGTTGGCGTCCTCCCGGAACCGCGCGGGCGACGCCGCCCAGGCGTCGAGCACCCGGCGGCGCAACTCCGCGGTGCCGAACGGGTCGAAGTGGCTGTCCTGCACAGCGTGGATCCGCCTTCCGTCACAATGCCCGCATATCCGGCTCGTTCGCCAGAACCCCGTGCCGGCCCGTCCGGTACTCGCCAGACCCAGGACCAGGCCCACGCCCGGCCGGTGATAGCGCGCCCGGACGCCGCTGCTAATGTAGCCGCCCCTGATCGGCAGGCGCTTTTCACATGCGCGCCAGCCCCTGCCGGTGCGTCACCACCCC
>DATKRG010000310.1:0-1227 GCA_035532275.1 Streptosporangiaceae bacterium
TCTCGATCTTTTTCACCGGCCGGCGGCCGCCCGATCGATCAACCATCGCGCGCCCGCAATCATCCCGGATGGCACCTCACCACGCTTGGCCCGCGCCACCGCGTCGGCCTTGCCGGCCCCGGTGGCCAGGATCATCACCCGCCGCGCCGATTGCAGCGCGTTCAAAGTGAGCGTGACCCGCTGGGGCGGCGGCTTGGGGGCGTCCCGGATGCCCACCGCCAGCCCGCTCGCTTGCAGCGCCCGATGGCCAGGAAACAGGGACGCGGTGTGCCCATCCTCCCCCACTCCCAGCAGCACGATGTCGAGCGGCGCCACCGCGGCGACGATGTGCGCGTAGGCGCCCGCCGCCTCGTCCGGGCCCAGCTCGCCCGCCATGCGGTGGACGCTCGCCGGGAAGACGCGGTCCAGCAGCGCCTCACGCGCCATCCGGTAATTGCTGTCGGGGTGGTCGGGGTGGACGCAGCGCTCGTCGCCGAACAGGATGCAGACGCGCCCCCACTCCACCTCGAGCTGCGACAGCAGCTCGTAGCAGCGGCGCGGCGTGGTGCCGCCCGCCAGCACCAGGGTCCGCGCCCCCTCGCGCAGCGCCTCCGCGGTGTCCGCCGCGGCCGCGGCCGCGACGTCCTCTGCTGTCTCGAGGACGGTGAAATCCGGCACTAGACGGAGCGCATCAGCTCGGCCGCCGCGACCAGCGAGCGCACGAAGACCGGGTCGTGGGTCCCGCTCGACAGGAGGTCGAGCAGCAGCGCCGCCTCGTCCTCGGGGTCGACGCCCTGGACGTGGCGCAGGGTGTCTCCATCGCCGATCTGGATCATGGTCAGCAGCACGAGCGATGAGTCGTTTAGCCGGCGCTCGCGCGTGAACACCACCGGGTTGCGCGGCACGCTCTCCCCCGGCGCGTCGCCGGTGGCGGTATGGTGCAGCGCCTCGCGGTTCTCGTGCAGGACGTCGCGGTGCCACTCCGCGCGCCGCTCGGCGAGCTCCAGCCCGGCGTCGTCCTCGCCCTCGGTGCGGTGAAGCTCCTGGTAAGCGTGGTCCGCTGCGACCACCCGGTCGCGCTCCGGGTCGCGCTGGACCGAGAGGCGAAAGGTCTGGCCGCCCGAGGCCCCGCCCACGCGCACGCTCGCCACCTCGCCGGAGGCGAGGCGAGCCTTGGGGACCGAGCGGAATGCCACCTCGATGGGCCGCCAGCCCTCCGCCATGTAATTGGCCGCCACCACCCCGCCG
>DATKRG010000311.1:0-1946 GCA_035532275.1 Streptosporangiaceae bacterium
TCCGACCCGATCTTTGGTGCGGTCAACGGCTCGAGGGCAAGATCACGGCAGCAGCCACGGTGGCAGGGTCAGTGGTCGATCTGGACGGTGGCGGCGATCTCGACGGGGGCGTTCCAGGGCAGCCCGGCGAGCCCGACGGCGGTCCGAGCGTGGGCTCCGATCTGGGGGCCGAAGGCGTCGAGAATCAGCTGCGAGGCCGGGTTGAACAAGGAGGGGTAGTCGGTGAACTTCCTGTCGGCGTTGACCATGCAGGTCAGCTGGCACCATGCGTTGATCCGGTCGAGTGTGTCGAGGGATTGCTTGAGGCTGGCCAGGAGGCTCAGGGCGGTCCGAATGGCTAGATCGGTGGCCTGCTTCGGTGTGACTGTCGTGCCGACCGTGCCGAGCGTGGTGGTGGGGTGCCCGTCGAGGTCGGTGGGGATGTGTCCGGAGACCCAGGCGGTGTCGCCGGTGATGCGGACCAGGGTCGCGGGGATGTTCGCGTCCGGCGGGACCGCCCACGGTGCCGGCAGAGGATGGCCCCGTTGGGCCAGTCGTGCGGCGACGGTGTCGTCGTGCGTCATTGAAGATCACTCCTGTTCAAGGCAACTGCGGCGGTGTGCAATGTTCAGGCGGCGACTGGCTCGCGACGGTGTCGCAGGTTGAGCCCGGTCACCACGGCGGCGATGAGAAAGATGACCGCTGCAGCGGCGACGGCGAGCTGGAACCCGTGACGGAAGGCCCCGGTGGTGACGAACCCGCCCAGGACGGCGACGCCGAAGACGCTGCCGGTCTGTCTCGCGGAGTTGACCACGCCGCCTGCGATGCCCGCGTATTGGTCGGGCGCGGCCGAGACGGCGCCGGCAGTTGCTGCGGGCATGGCCAGGGATATGCCGAACCCGGCCGCGAAGATCAGCGGCGCGATGACCGCGTAGGGGGTGGTGCGGGTGAAGGTCAGCAGGCTGGCGAAGGCGGCGGCACCGACGAGTAGCCCGGCGAGCATGGTGACGAACGGGCCGAAACGCGCCGTGGCGCGCCCGCCCAGCGGGGAGCCGATGACAGCGCCCAGAGCCTGCGGGGCAAGGGCGAGGCCGGCCGTCAGCGGCCCGTACCCGCGGTAGTGCTGGAAGTACAAGGTGAGCACGAAGAACTGGCCGTAGAACCCGAGGTTGAGTGCGAGGCCCACGAACGAAGCCACCGAAAACGACCGGTTCCGGAACAGGCTCAGCGGCAGCATCGGGTCGGGCTTGGCGCGCTCGATCAGCAGGAACCCGAGTGCGGCGGCCACCCCGACGAGCAGGATGATGACGGTCCGCGGGGTCCATGAGGTGTGCGCGGCCTCGATGACGGCGTAGGTGATCGCGCACAGTGCAAGAACCGCCGTGGCTTGGCCGGGCAGGTCCAGGTGGCGGTGGTGTGCGGGGGCCGGGTTGGGCGTGTGTCGGAGGGTCAACCAGACCGCGACGGCGACGACTGGCAGGTTCACCCAGAACACCGCACGCCAGCCGAGGGCGGCGATCAGCGCGCCACCGAGCACGGGCCCGACGGCGGCAGCAATGCCACCGACGCCGCCCCAGATCCCGATTGCCTTGGCGCGGGCGGCCGGGTTGGGATAGGCGGCCGCGAGCAGCGCCAGCGACCCGGGGATCAGGGCAGCGGCGCCGAGCCCTTGAACCGCGCGGGCCGCGATCAATAGCGCCCCGTTTGGGGCTAGTGCGCAGCACGCGGAAAGGAGAGCGAACACCGCGAGGCCGCTCAGATAGATCCGGCGTGCCCCGAGGATGTCGCAGGCCGCCCCGGCGCTCAGTAGTAGTGCGGCGAACACGAGCGTGTAGCTGTCGACGACCCACTGCAGGAAGGACACGCCACCATGCAGGTCGGTGCCGATCCGTGGCAGCGCGACGTTCACGATGGTGGTGTCGAGCATCACGATGAAGAAGCCGAGGGCGACCGCGGTCAGCGCCGCG
>DATKRG010000312.1:0-11689 GCA_035532275.1 Streptosporangiaceae bacterium
GGCCGCCGCCCAGCTCGCCGCCCTGGACGCCACCAGCAGCGACCAGCACGACCCGGGCCTGCTGGACGAGTTGCCCATCAGCCCCGGCCTGCTCGACGACGCACCGCCGCGCGTCCGGGAACTCTTACCAGGCCTTCGGCATCGAACTGCTCTACAACAAAGAGCAGAACCAGGTCACCATCTACGCCACCATCACCACCAGCACACCCCACACCATCACCACCAGCACACCCCACACCATCGCCACACTGATCAGCGACAGCGAACCGCCCACCCGTTCAGACTCCCCGCAGCCCACCCCGAGGGCACAAACCCGAACTGCCGATGGGGCTAAGCGGCTGAGATTAGCTAGTTGTGGTCAAGCAAGTAAATCGGGGTAGGCTCGGTTAACGTGCAGGAGGAGCGTGCTGAGGGGCCGGTGCAGACAGCAAGGCCAGCACCGGGCGGCCGGTACAAGTGGGTGGCGCTCTCCAACACGACGCTGAGCATCACGATGGCGACCATCGACGTCTCGATCGTGATCATCGCGATGCCGGCCATCTTCCGCGGCATCCACCTCAACCCGCTCGCCCCAGGCAACATCACCTACCTGCTGTGGATGATCATGGGGTACCTGCTGGTGACGGCGGTGCTCGTGGTGACGCTCGGCAGGCTGGGCGACATGTTCGGCCGGGTGCGGGTCTACAACCTCGGGTTCGTGGTCTTCACCCTGGCCTCGATCGCGCTCTCGCTGGACCCGCTGACCGGCCCGCCGGGGGCGATCTGGCTGATCGCCTGGCGGCTGGTCCAGGCGGTCGGCGGGGCGATGCTGATGGCCAACGCGGCCGCCATCTTGACCGACGCGTTCCCGGCCCGCCAGCGTGGCATGGCGCTGGGCATCAACCAGATCGCCGGGATCGCCGGCCAGTTCGTGGGCCTTGTGCTGGGCGGTCTGCTGGCCGCCTGGGACTGGCGGGCCGTGTTCTGGGTGAACGTGCCGATCGGGGTGATCGGCACGTTCTGGTCCTACCGCAGCCTGCAGGAAATCGCGACCACCCGGCGGGCGCGGATCGACTGGGCGGGCAACATCACCTTCGCGCTCGGCGCCGGTGTGCTGCTGGCTGCCATCACCCACGGCATCCAGCCCTACGGCGGGCACTCGACCGGCTGGACCAACCCCTGGGTGGTCGGCGGGCTGGCGGGCGGGGTCGCGCTGCTGATCACGTTCGGCATCATCGAGACCAGGATCGCCGAGCCGATGTTCCGGATGGGGCTGTTCAAGATCCGCGCCTTCGCGGCCGGCAACGCGGCCAGCCTGCTCGGCTCGATCGCCCGTGGCGGTTTGCAGTTCATGCTGGTGATCTGGCTGGCCGGGATCTGGCTGCCGCTGCACGGCTACGACTTCGCGGTCACCCCGCTGTGGGCCGGGATCTACATGCTGCCGCTGACCACCGGCTTCCTGCTGGCGGGCCCGGTGTCGGGGTACCTGTCGGACCGGTACGGCCCGCGCCCGTTCGCCACCGCCGGCCTGCTGGTCGCGGCCTGCGCGTTCGTCGGCCTCATGCTGCTCCCGGTCGACTTCCCGTACTGGGCCTTCGCGCTGATCATCTTCTGCAACGGGATCGGCTCGGGCCTGTTCGCCTCCCCCAACACCTCCGCGATCATGAGCAGCGTGCCGGCCCGCCACCGCGGCTCCGCCTCGGGCATGCGGGCCACGTTCCAGAACTCGGGCATGGCCCTGTCGATCGGGATCTTCTTCTCGCTCATGATCACCGGGCTGGCCGCCACCCTCCCCCGCACGCTGGCCAGCGGCCTGCACGCACAGGGGATTTCGCTGGCAACCGCGAACCAGGTCAGCCACCTGCCGCCGGTCAGCACGGTGTTCGCCGCGCTACTCGGCTACAACCCGGTGCAGCACCTGCTCGGCCCGTCTGGGGCGCTGGCCACGCTCCCGCCGCACAACGTCGCCGTGCTGACCGGGACGCAGTTCTTCCCGCACCTCATCTCCGGGCCGTTCCACCACGGGCTGATCATCGTGTTCTCCGCGGCCGCCGCGATGTCCCTGGTCGGGGCCGCGGTATCGCTGCTGCGCGGCGGCCAGTTCTACTACGACGCGCCCGACGTGCCCGCCACCACCGGACCCGATGAAGCCGGATCTGACGGAGCCGGGCGCGGCGCGGCCGGGCAGACACTGACGCGTGGCACACCCGTGACGTAGGCTTCAGCCGTGCCACGTTATGAGTACCGCTGCCGGGCGTGCGGAACGACCTTCGAACTCAACCGCCCGATGGCGCAAGCCTCTGCCCCCTGCACCTGCCCCGAGGGCCACGACGACACCGTGAAACTGCTGTCCACGGTGTCGGTGGGCGGGCGGGCCGGATCGGCCCCGACCCAGTCCGGTGGCGGCGGCGGCTGCTGTGGGGGCGCCTGCGGCTGCGGCTGACCCCGATGTCCGCGATCAGCGCCGATCGTCTGTCCGCCGAGATCGTCGGCAGCACCGCCACCCTGGCCGGCCTCGTCGACGGGGCCGACCTCACCCGCCCGGTGCCCACCTGCCCCGCGTGGACCCTGCGGCAGCTGACCACGCACGTCGGCCGGGCGCACCGGTGGGCCGGCGCCATCGTCGTGACCCGGTCAGCCGAGCCCATCGCGTTCCGCGACGTCCCGGACGGCAAGCTGCCCGAGGACCCGCGCCAGCACGCGGACTGGCTGCGCGCCGGGGCAGCCCGCCTGGTCGAGGCGGTCCGCGACGCCGGGGACGCCCCGGTCTGGACCCACCAGGGCGTGGGACCGGCCCGGTACTGGATGCGCCGGATGGCGCACGAGACCAGCGTCCACCGCGCTGACGCGCAGCTCGCCTTCGGCCTGCGGCCGCAGATCGACGCGCTGACCGCCGCCGACGGCATCGCCGAATGGCTCGGCTTCCTGGCCGCGCCGGGCGCCGGCAGCACCAGGCCGCCGCTGACCGCACTCGACGGCCGGGTGCTGCACATCCACGCTACCGACGACGGTCTCGACGGCAGCGGCGAGTGGCTGATCCGGCCCGGCGACGGCCGTGTGGATGTCACCCCCGGGCACGCCAAGGGCGACGTCGCGGTCCGCGGCCCGGCGAGCGACCTGCTGCTGGTCCTGATGCGGCGGCTGCCGGCCACCGACCCCGCGGTGCAGGTGCTGGGCGATACCGCCCTGCTGGACGCCCTGCTCGCGGCGATCGCCTTCTGACCTCGCTAGCTGTCCCTGGCCGGTTCGCCGTGGGAGGCGTTCGCCCGGCCGCGGCCCCAGTACGCCTTGGGTGACACTTGCTCCGGTGCCAGCCCGCGCGCGGCCAGCGCCTCCCGCAGCGCGAGCACGACCGCGGCCTCTCCGGCCAGGTAGGCATGCCCACGGCCGGGCGGCAATGCCGCCGCGGTGACGGCGGCCACCAGCGCGGCCGGATCCCCGGCGGGCCCGCCGTCCCGCGGCAGCCAGGTCACCTCGGCGCTGGCGGCGGTGGCCAGTTCCTGCTCGTCGCCTGGAGCCGGCACCTCCAGGATCAGCAGCGCCCGCGCGCTGGCGGGCAGCGCGCCGGCCATCGCGAAGAACGCGGGCAGGGCCGACTCGTCCCCCACGAACAGGTGCCAGTCCGCGGCCGGGGCCAGGAAGATCTTCCCGCGCGGGCCCACGCCCTCGATCTGGTCACCGGGCCTGGCCGACGCTACCCAGCGCTCACCGGGGCCCTCGCCGTGCCGGACCACGTCGAGCGTGAGCAGCCGCCGCGCTGGGTCGAGCGCCCGGATCGTGTAGCGGCGGCGCACCGGCCGGTCGCCGTCCACCGCCACCATGAGCATGATGTCCTGGCCCGGCTGGTGGGCCAGCGTGGCCAGTTCCGGCGCGGTCAGCACCAGCCGGTGCATGGCCGGGGTGAGCGGGCCCGACTCCACCACCTCCAGCTGCATCCGGGTCGTCCCGGCCAGCGGCCCGGTCAGCTCGGCAAGGGGGTCGTTCAGCGTGACGCCGGCCTGGGAAAGCGTGGATTCGGTCATGAGCGGTAAGCCTAGCTGCTGCTCACAGCCAGCCCACCCGCGCGCTGGCGAGCTCGCCGCCAGGGCCCGGGGGCTGGGCCAGCTCGCCCCGCCGGACCCGCTCCAGCAGCCGGCTGATCGTGTCCATGATCTCGGCGATGCAGCCGCGCAGGGCCTGCGCGTCCCGGGCGTAGGCGGGATCGCTGTCCACGCCGGCCTGCGCCAGCAAGGCGTCCAGTCCGGCCAGCTTGGCACCCACCCACTCGACCGGGTGGGCCGACAGGTCGCGGTCGAAGACCCGGCGGCCCGGCTCCCAGCCCTGCAGCGCCGGATGGTAGTGGGTGCGGTCGAAGCTGCCCGGCGGGCCGTCCACCGACTCCAGCAGGTCGGCCCGCCAGACCGGCCGGGCCACCTCGATGGGCTGTGCCGAGTAGATCGACCCGGGCAGCGGGCGGCGCTCGAGCAGGCGGACCTCCAGCCGCACGCCCCGTTCGGCCCCCTCCTGGCCGGGATGCGGGCTGGGGTCGACGAAGTACAGGTCCCCGACGACCACGCCGGTCCGCTCAAACCCGAAGACGTACAGCACGGCGGCTCCTCCTCAGATCGCGGTCGATGCACTTTGCGGTCACTGCACTTGTCAGTCTGCGCCACGCCACCGGCCCGGGCCAGGCCGTCCCACCGGCGGGCCCCGGCACACGGACGTCACCGGGGTGACCCGCCTGGCCTGAGACCGGCGTGGCAAGGGCCGCCGGGCTGGCTCTGGGTCGCCACCCCTTTCCTCGTTAAGCTGATTGAAAGGGATCGTGACAGTTCTTCCCAGTCCGTCGTCGGCATGCCCCGGCCGGGGCAGGGCTTCGTGGAGGCACCACGCACGACTTCGTGCTCACCGGCGATGACCGGCCACCCGCTGATGTGGTGCGTGCGGCGCTCGCACCACGCTTTTCTGCTGCCCCGGCGGGACGCTCCCGCACGCTGCGCCTCACCTGGCTGGACACCTTTGACTGGCGGCTGCACCAGGCGGGGCTCACGCTGGTGCACGCCGTCGGCTCGCGGGTCAGCGACTACACGCTGACCGGCGATGACGGCGAACAGATCAGCGGCGCGGCCAGCTCGGTCCGCTGGCCGGCGCTGGCCAGCGCGCTGCCGCCCGGCCCGCTGCGCGCCCGGCTGGAGCCGGTCACCTCGATCCGGGCGCTGCTGCCCGTCGCGCGGGCGGTCAGCACCGTGCGGCAGCTGCGGGCGCTGAACGATGACCTCAAGACGATCGCCTGGCTCACTGTCGAGCACATGTCCCTGCCCGGCCCGGACCCGGCCAGCCTGCCCGCCCGGCTGGCGGTGACCGCGGTCCGCGGCTATCAGTCCCAGGCCGACCGCATCATCCGGGCCCTGACCGAGGCGGGTGGCCTGACCCCGGCCGCCCAGTCACCGCTCGACGCGGCCCTGGCCGCCGCCGGCCGCCGGCCGGGCGACTACACCGGCAAGGTCGACGTCGAGCTGACCGCGGCGATGCCGGCCAGGTGCGCGATGCAGACGGTGCTGCTGGCGCTGCTCGACACGCTGGAAGCCAACGTGCCCGGCACCATGCGCGACACCGACACCGAGTTCCTGCACGATCTGCGGGTCGCCGTGCGCCGCACGCGGTCCGCGGTCAAGCTGTGCGGCGACGTGCTGCCGGCCGGGGTCGCTGAGAAGTTCCTCGGCGAGTTCAAATGGCTCGGCGACATCACCACACCCAGCCGCGACCTGGACGTATACCTGCTCAACTACGGCGGCATGGTGGCCGGCCTGCTGTCGGCGACACCGGCCGAGCTGGCCCCGTTCCACGCCCATCTCACCGCCCGGCGCGAGACCGAGCACACCGAACTGGTGCGGGCGCTGCGCTCGCGCCGCTTCACGGCCCTCCTGCAGACCTGGCGCGGCGAGCTGGCCGGGGAGGCGGCGCCGCGGCGCGGGATCACCGCCGCGCGGCTGGCCGCCGACCGGATCCGGCGCGCCAACCGGCGGGTGCTGGCGCCCGGGTCGGCGATCACCGCCGGCTCGCCCCCGGAGAGCCTGCATGATCTGCGCAAGCGATGCAAGGAACTGCGGTACCTGCTGGAGTTCTTCGGCTCCCTGCACGACCCGGCGCTTCACCGGCAGGCGATACGGGATCTTAAGGGCCTGCAAGACTGTCTCGGTGAATACCAGGACTGCCAGGTACAGCAGCACGAGATCAGGATGTTCGCCACCGAGATGATGGCGCAGCGGAAAGTCCCGGTGACCGCCCTGCTCGGCATGGGTGAGCTCGCGGGCCAGATCGCCCGGCGGGAACGGCGGGCCCGCAACGAGTTCGCCGGCCGCTTCGCCGACTTCGCCAGCGCCGCCAGCCAGCAGCGGTTCCAGGCGCTCACCGCGGGTGCGGGCCGATGAGGATCCTGGCCACCTACAACATCAAGGGCGGGGTCGGCAAGACCGCGACCGCCGTCAACATGGCCCACCTGGCCGCCAGGGACGGGCTCCGGGTGCTGCTGTGGGATCTGGATCCGCAGGGCGCCGCCAGCTTCCTGCTGCGGGTGCGGCCCCGGGTCAAGGGCGGTGGCGCCGCCCTCATCACGGGCACCCGGGACCTCGACGCGACGATCAAGGGCACCGACTTCGACCGGCTCGATCTTCTCCCGGCCGACTTCACCTACCGCAACCTGGACCTGATCCTCGACGCCACCAAGAAGCCGACCCAGCGGCTGGCCCGCCTGCTCCGCCCGCTCGCTGACCAGTACGACCTGATCGTGCTGGACTGCCCGCCCAGCATCTCGCTGCTGTCCGAGAGCGTGCTGCACGCGGCGGACGTGCTGCTGGTGCCGCTGATCCCGACCACGCTGTCGGTGCGGACGCTGGACCAGCTGTCGGAGTTCATCTCCGGGTTCGACGGGCACCGGCCACGGCTGCTGGCGTTCTGCTCCATGATCGACCGGCGCAAGCGGCTGCACCGGGAGATCGCCGAGCGCCTGCCGACCGAGCGGTCCGACGTCGCGCACACGGTCATCCCGGCGCTGTCGCTGATCGAGCGGATGTCGGTGGAGCGGGCGCCGGTGACCGCCTTCGCGCCGCGCAGCGCGGCCGCGCGCCAGTACGCGGCGCTGTGGGCAGAAGTGACAGAACGAGCTTTCTGAGCGGTCAGGTCCCCCAGATCACTCCGCAAGGTTATTCAGGAACGTCATCCAGGAACGTCAGTCAGGAACGTCAGCCAGGAAGCCGAGCATGGCCTGCGTCACCTCGGCGGGCCGCTCCTGCTGGGTCCAGTGCCCGCAGCCTTCCAGCACGACCGCCCCGGCCAGCCGGTGAACGCACCGGCGCAGCTGGTCGACCACCTTCTCCGGGCCCGCCGCGCTCACCACGAAGTCACGCTCACCGGCGATGAACAAGGCCGGGACCGTGACCGGCGCGTGGTGCCAGGGCGCGGTCAGCGCCCAGTTCCGGTCCAGGTTGCGGTACCAGTTCAGCGGGCCGGTGAACCCGGCCTGCGCGTACTCGGCCGCGAACGCCGCGATGTCGGCGCCGGTGAGCCAGCCGGGCAGGGAGGGCGGGTCCGGGCAGACATCGAGCATCCCGCCGCCGGGCGGGACGATGGGCAGCAGCGGTGGCGCGTCCCCCGAGGCCGCGTACAGCAGCCGCCGGAACGTGGCGGGCACGTCCCGGGCGAATTCGGCGTCGGCGGCCCCGGGGGCCTGGAAGTAGAGCATGTAGAAGCCGTCACCGAAGGCACCGCGCAGCGCCGTGAGCGGCGGCGTGCCGCCCCGGGGCCGGTAGGGCACGCTCAGCCCGATCACGCCGCGCACCCGGTCGGGGCGCATCAGGGCGGTGTGCCAGGCCACCGGCGCACCCCAGTCGTGGCCGGCGATCACGGCTGTCTGCTCGCCGAGCACATCCATCAGCGCGAGCACGTCCCCGGTCAGGTGCAAGATGGTGTGCTCGGCCACCGGCCGGGGCAGGCCCGGCAGGCCGCCGGGGCCGGGCGGGCCGGCGAGCGCGGTCCGGCAGTAGCCGCGCTGGTCCGGCGCCACCGCGTGAAAGCCCGCGCCGGCCAGCGCGAGAAGCTGATGCCGCCAGGAGTACCAGCATTCGGGGAACCCGTGCAGGAGCAGCACGAGCGGGCCCGAGCCGGCCTCGGCGATGTGCATGGGCAGCCCGCCCGCGTCGACGGTCCGGTGGCTGATGACCGGGCCGCTGTCCCGCACGCCGTTCACGGCCCGTCCATCTCACTCATGCTGTTCCATCCCTGCCGCCTCACCCGTGGCACGCGGCCCCGGGCCGCGGCTCCCGCCGGTCCGACGATATCCCGGCGCCGCCAGCGGCCGGGTGACGTGCGGCAACGGAAAAGTCATCTGATAGACAACACCGGTCGGGTTTGTGCTTTGTCAGCGATTGCCGGGCTAGCGGGCCCGCCTCGGAGCATCCTGTAAGAGAAGACGCGTGTGAGGGGGAGCATGTGAGCCGCAGGGTGATCCGGATGGAGATCCCCGTGTTCCCGGAGCGGAGGATGTTCCGGGTACACGACGCGACGGTCGACCCGGACGCACCGGGTGGGCCCCTCGCGCCCATGGGGGCTCTCATCAGCGTCAGCCGCGAGCAGATGTGGGTGGGCAGCCTGCAGGAGCACGTCGGGGTCAAGCTCTTCCTGGAGGAGTGGGACATGGCGCCGCCCCCATTCGGCGACGAATGGGAGGACGAGGCCAAGGCCGTCATCTACCTGCGCGGGGCGCTGAGCATCGACATGGGCTCGGCGGGCCGGGCGGTCGAGCGGCTCAGGCTCGCCGGCGGCGTCGGCGACTACGTGGTCCGGGTGTTCGCCCGCAACCGCCGCGAGGTCAACCGCCTCTACAACCAGATGTTCGAGCGCGGCGGGGTCGATCCGCTCAGCGATGAGTTCCTGCAGGCGCGCAAGGCACTGGAAGGCCGGGAGCAGTACCTGCTGCAGCTGTGGCGGGAGTCCTGACCTCAGCGGGCCCGTGGTGCCCCTAGCGGGACGGTGCGGTCAGTGACGGCTGGCTGGCGGGGAACAGGCCCGGGCCCCGGCCGACCGGCCCGCGTGGCGCGGAGATGGTCGGGCGCCTTGGCGCGGACGTCGCCCGCCCGGTGCCGGCGCGATCGGGCATCGCGCGCAGCGGCAGCAGCGCGTACATCACCAGCGACACGACAGTGACCACGACGAGCACGACAGCGGCCGCCATGACCCGCACCCGGGACGAGCGCAGTGCCCGGGCCGCACTGCCGGGGCGCCCGAACGCCGTCAGCCGTGCCGCGAGGGCTGGCTCCGCCCGGGCCAGATGCTGCTCAATCTCGGCGAGGATGCGCTGCTCCTCCATAGAAAGCGCCATGGCGCCACCTCCGCCCAGTGAGCGCCGGTGCTGAATGCCACTACTATCCCCAGCCGCAAGATTTTTAGCCCTCTTTTACCGGTCAAGAAGGGCCGCCAAGCCACAGAAATCAGGCCGATCCTGCACCCGGCCGCCCAGCCCGGGCGCAGAGCTGATCGAACACGTGTTTGACGCATGGGAACAGTTGTTCTAGTTTGGCTCCTGTGCGGTGGGATGCCATGCGGATCGCGGGTGGCGGGCCGGGAGCGCCCGCACTGTTCGAGCGGGAGGCGGTGGCCCGCTCGTTCGACACACCCGGCTTCCGCGGCATGACCTTTTTCGAGGTGCACGCCCGGTCCGTCATCAACCGGGTGCCGGAATCGTCGCGGCTGCCGTTCCGCTGGACGATCAACCCCTACCGCGGCTGCTCACACGCGTGTACCTACTGCGCGGCGGGACAGACGCCCATCCTGATGGGTGACGGCCGCACCAGGCCGCTGGCCGATATAAGGCCGGGCGACGCCATTTACGGGACCATCCGGAAGGGGGCCTGCCGCCGCTACGTCGTGACCACCGTGCTGGCGCACTGGCGGACGGTGAAGCCGGCGTACCGGGTCACTCTCGGGGACGGCACGTCCCTGATCGCCAGCGCGGACCACCGCTTCCTGACCGACCGTGGCTGGAAGCACGTCACGGCTGGCGGGCACCCGGACGCGCGCCGGCGTCCCCATCTGACCACGGACAGCGCGCTCATGGGAGTCGGCGGCTTCGCGGAGCCGCCCAAGGACTCCACCGAGTACCGGCGCGGCTACCTGTGCGGGATCATCCGCGGCGACGGCCGGGCCGGCGGCTCCTGCCGCCCAGACGGCGCGATCCACCTGTTCCGGCTGGCAGAGGCCGGCACCGAGGCGCTGCGCCGGGCACGGGACTACCTGTCGTCGGTTGGCATCGGGACCGCCGTGTCCACGCGGTCCGGCGCCGCCGGGATCCGGCGTGAGGTGACCGCGCTCCCGGCCGCCGCCGGCGATCAGGTGCGCATGCTCGAGTGGCTCACCCGGTGGCCCGGCTCCCCCGGCCCGGACTGGTGCAAGGGATTCCTGGCCGCGATGTTCGATGCGGCGGGCAGTCACCGTGAGGGCATCGCACGGATCGCCAACGCTGACCCGCAGGCCGCCGGCTGGGTCGTGGCCAGCCTGCGCTCGCTGGGGTTCAGCGGGGCGGCCGGGGACAGCGCCCCGGTGACCGGGCTGCCCGCCGTCCGGCTGCGGGGCGGGCCGCGAGAGCGGCTCCGGTTCTTCCACACCACCGACCCGGCGGCGACCAGCAAGCGCACGATCGAGGGCACGGCGATCAGCGGTGATGCCCGGCTTGGCGTGGTGTCGGTGGAACCGCTCGGGCTCGACCTGCCCATGTTCGACATCACCACCGGGACCGGCGACTTCATCACTGACGGGGTGGTGAGCCACAACTGCTTCGCCCGGCAGACGCACACCTACCTGGACCTCGACGCCGGGCACGACTTCGACTCCAAGATCGTGGTCAAGGTCAACGCGCCGGAACGGGTCCGCGCCGAGCTGGCCGCGCCGCGCTGGCGGGGCGAGCACATCGCGATGGGCACCAACGTCGACTGCTACCAGCGGGCCGAGGGACGCTACCAGCTCATGCCCGGCATCCTGGCCGCCCTGCGCGATGCCGCCAACCCGTTCTCCATCCTCACCAAGGGCACCCTGATCCTGCGCGACGCCGACCTGCTCGCGGAGGCGTCCGAGGTCACCGACGTCGGTCTCGCCGTCTCGGCCGGGTGCACCGACGAGGACCTGTGCCGGGTGCTGGAGCCGGGCGCCTCCAGCCCGCAGCGGCGGCTGGAGGTGTGCGCCAGCTTCACCGGCCGCGGCCTGCCCTGCGCGGTGCTGATGGGCCCGGTGGTGCCGTTCCTGTCCGACTCGCCCGCCCAGCTGGCCGCTACGGTGCGCGCGGCCGCGCAGGCGGGGGCGTCATCGGTCACGCCCATCGTGCTGCATCTGCGCCCGGGCGCACGGGAGTGGTTCTTTGGCTGGCTCGGCGAGCACCACCCGGGACTGATCCCCCGCTACCGCGCCCTGTACGGGCGCGGCGCCTACGCCCCCAAGGCCTACCAGCAGCAGGTTGCCGACCGGGTACGGGCGCTGGCCCGCCAGTACCGGGTCGGGCAGGACCGGCCGGGCCGGGACCGGCCGGGCCGGAACGGGACAGGAACCCCCCGTCCAGGTCGGTGGCGTTGACCAGGCCAATGTCCTGCAGGGAGGCCGCGGCCAGGCTGGAGGCGTAGCCCTGCGAGCACATGATGATCACGTGCAGGCCGCCGCCGCGCGGCCTCGGTCAGGTCGTCAATCGACC